>CAIMOR010000257.1 GCA_903843125.1 uncultured Rhodospirillales bacterium | reverse complement strand
CATCGGCCAGCACCTGGCGCACCGCGCGCTCCACCAGTTGCGCCTCCGCCTCCATGCAGCCGGAATGCCGCAGCATCATCGCGGTGGAGAGGATGCTCGCCAGCGGATTGGCCAGGTCCTTGCCGGTAATGTCCGGCGCCGAGCCATGCACCGGCTCATACAGTCCGCGCCCGCCTTCACCGAGCGACGCGGACGGCAGCATGCCGATGGAGCCCGTCAGCATCGCCGCGGCATCGGACAGGATATCGCCGAAGATATTACCGGTGACGATCACGTCGAAGTCGCGCGGCCGGCGGATCAGGTGCATCGCCATCGCGTCCACGTATTCGTGCTTCAGCTCCACGTCCGGGTAGTCGCGCGAAACCTCAATCGCCACCTCGCGCCACAGCTGGCTGGTCTCCAGCACATTCGCCTTGTCCACGCTGCACAGCTTGCGCCGCCGCATCCGCGCGGCCTTGAAGCCGGCATGCAGCACGCGCCGCACCTCGCCCTCGGTGTAGCGCATGGTGTTGATGCCGACGCGCTGGCCATCGGCATCGCGGCTGACACCGCGCGGCGTGCCGAAATAGATGTCCCCGGTCAGCTCGCGCAGCACCACCAGGTCGACGCCCTCGATCGCCTCGCGCTTCAGCGTGGAAGCCCCGATGAGTTCGGGAAACGCAAAGCACGGCCGGAAATTGGCGTAGAGGTCGAGGTGCTTGCGCAGCCGCAGCAGCCCATGGCCGCCGCGCGATTCCGCCGGGCGCAGATCGCTCTCATAGGTGCCGGCGGCGCCGAACAAAATCGCGTCCGCCTTGCCCGCCATCTCCAACGTGGCTGCCGGCAGCGGGTCGCCGAACCGGTCATAGGCGGCGTCGCCGATCAGCGCCTCCGCCATCTCGAATTGCGGGCCGCTATTGGCCGAGACGGCACGCAGCGCCTTGACCGATTGCGCGGTGACTTCCGGCCCGATGCCGTCGCCGCCAAGAACTGCAATTTTCAACGCACGTTTTCCCTGCCGAACCGGCGTTCGAACGCCGCGATCTCTTCCTCGTAGCCCTGGGTCAGGCCAATCTCGTCCAGCCCTTCCAGCAGGCAATGCTTGGCGAAGGGATCCACCTCAAAGCCATGCACGCTGCCATCCGGCGCCGTCACCGTCTGCGCCGGCAAATCCACCTGGATGCGCGCGCCCGGCTCCGCCTCGATCTGCGCGATGATCCCCTCCACAACATCGGCCGGCAGCATCACCGGCAGCAGCCCGTTCTTCATGCCGTTGTTGCGGAAGATATCGCCGAAGCTCGGCGCAATCGCCACGCGGAAGCCGGCATCGAACAGCGCCCACACCGCACTCTCGCGCGAAGACCCGCAGGCGAAGTTCTTCCCCGCCACCACGACCCGCGCGTTCCGCCAAGCGTCGCGGTTCAGCGCGAAGTCCGGGTTCTGCGAGCCATCCGGCAGCCGCCGCGCGTCGTGGAACAGGAACTCCGTGTGGTCCACCTCGCGCGGCCGGCTCAGGAAGCGCGCGGGAATGATCTGGTCGGTGTCGATATTCGGCCGCGGCAGCGGCACCGCCACCGCGTCAATGGTCCGGAACGCTTCCATCACGCTTCTCCCGCCAGCAGCCGGCGCACATCGGTGAACCTGCCCGTGATCGCCGCCGCCGCCGCCATCGCCGGGCTCAGCAGATGCGTCCGCGCCCCCGGCCCCTGGCGGCCCATGAAGTTGCGGTTGCTGGTGCTCGCCACGCGCTCGCCAGGCTGCGCGATATCGCCATTGGTGCCCAGGCACATCGAGCACCCAGGCTCGCGCCACTCGAAGCCCGCGCTCGTGAACACCTCGTGCAGCCCCTCGGCCTCGGCCTGGCGCTTCACGCCCTCGCTGCCCGGCACCACCCAGGCGCGCACGCTGCCCGCCACCTTGCGGCCCTTCGCCACCGCGGCGGCGGCGCGCATGTCCTCGATCCGGCTGTTGGTGCAGCTGCCGATGAACACCCGGTCCACCGCCACCTCGCTGAGCGGCGTCCCCGCCTCCAGCCCCATGTACACCAGCATCCGCGCCATCTGCTCGCGCCGCTCGGCGTCGACGGCACCGCTCGGGTCGGGAATGCGGCCATCGATCGGCAGCGCATCCTCCGGCGAATTCCCCCACGTCACCATCGGCTGAATGGCGCTGCCATCCAGCGATACCTCGGCATCGAACACCGCGTCATCGGCACTCGGCAACGCGCGCCAACGGTCCAGCGCCGCGTCCCACGCCGCGCCCTTCGGCGCATAGGGCCGCCCCGCCAGGTACTGGAAGGTGGTGTCATCCGGCGCCACCATGCCGGCGCGGCCACCGCCCTCGATGCTCATGTTGCACAGCGTCAGCCGGCCCTCCATGGAAAGCCCACGGATCGCGCTGCCGGTGTACTCCAGCACATGCCCGGTGCCCCCAGCCGCGCCGATGCGCGCGATGATCGCCAGGATCACATCCTTGCCCGTCACCTGGTCGCCCAGCGTGCCGTCCACGCGAATGCGCATGGTCTTCGGCTTGCGCTGCCACAGCGTCTGCGTCGCCAGCACATGCGCCACTTCCGTGCTGCCGATACCGAACGCCAGCGCGCCGACGGCACCATGCGTTGACGTATGGCTGTCCCCACACACCAGCAGGATGCCCGGCTGCGAAAGCCCCTGCTCCGGCCCCATCACATGCACAATGCCCTGGCCCTCGGTGCCGAGGCCGAACTGCTTGATGCCGAACTCGCGCGTGTTGCGGTCCAGCTTCTCCACCATCTCGCGGTGGCGCTCATCCTCAATCTCCTCCACCTTGCGCGTGCTGGTGGAGACATAGTGGTCGGGCGTCGCGAAAATCCGCTCCGGCGCCCGCGGCTTCAGCCCGCGCTTGCGGATCACGTCGAACGCCGTCGCCCCGCCGTCGTGCAGCAAATGCGTGTCCACATACAGCAGCGTCTGGCCGTCATCGCGGTCCAGCACGCGATGCTTCTGCCAGATCTTCTCGAACATCGTCTCGGACATCACGCAGCTCCGCGCAGCAGCTTGCCGGGAAGCGCCCCGGTGGCAACGCCGTCACGATAGGTGACGACGCCGGTCTTGATCGTCGCGACATAGCCATCGGCGCGCTGCATCAGCCGCTTGCCGCCGGCGGGCAGGTCGGCCACCACATCCGGCCGGCGCAGCCGCAGCTTGTCGAAGTCGATGATGTTCACGTCCGCCAACTTCCCCGGCGCCAGCACGCCCCGGTCGGTGAATCCGGCCGCCGCGGCCGTGTCGCTGGTCAGCCGCCGCACCAGCTCCTCCAGCGCAAAGCCGCGCCCACGCCCCCAATGCGCCAGCAGGAAGCTGGGGAACGACCCGTCGCTGATGAAGCCGACATGCGCGCCGCCATCGCTCAACCCCAGGATGGTGTTGGGGTGGCGCAGGCATTCCTCGCTGGGGTTCAGCGTGTAGTCGGCATAGTT
>CAIMOR010000256.1 GCA_903843125.1 uncultured Rhodospirillales bacterium | reverse complement strand
GGTCTCCAGGAAGGCGGGATGCGGCACCCAGCCGAGATAGCCGACGCGGAAGCGTTGCTGGCCCACGGGAAATTCCTCCGGTATTGGCATGGCTTGTAGCGCGATGGAGGCCGGGGTTAAAGGCGGCCTGCGAGGGTCGGCGCCACGTTCGGGCCGATCCGGTGCTGGCGGTCAGTGCGGAACGGCCACGCTGCCCTGCATCAACCGCCGCTGGGTGCGGAACACCACGGCGCTCTCGGCCAGCCAACCGGTGTTGGCGTGGCGCACCTCGGCCCCGACGGCGACGACGCCGGAGGCGTGGCCGACGCGGATTTCCTCCTGCCGCGGGCCGCGCGTGGCGACCGCGTGCGGAATGCTGCCCTCGATGCGGCAGGCGACCGCCAGGCCCATGGCGCCGGTCATCGGCACCGCGCGATGCGGCCGCTCCATCGAGAGCATGCGCACCTGGATGTCGTGCAGCGCGGGGTCCAGCACCTGGCCGTCCAGCGTGCGCGCGGCCATCGGCGGCGCCACCAGCGCGATGCGCGGGCTGGCCAGGCCAACCGCGTCCGGCGTGGAAGCCAGGCCCATGGCGACGCCGGCGGCGCGGCGCAGCCGGTCGAGCAGCGCCATCAGCTCGGCGCGGGCCTCGATCTCCTCCGGCAGTTCGCCGCCGGTCAGGCCAACCGCCTGGGCGTGGATGAAGACCGCGGGGTTGGCGGCGTCCACCAGCGAGGCTTCGACGCTGAAGCCTTCGACATGCAGCATGTCCACCGGGTTGCCGGTGGGCAGCAGGTGCGGCGTCTGGGTGCCGCCGGGGCTCAGGAAGTCCAGCCGGATGCGGGCGCCGGTGCCGGCGACGCCGGCGATGGCGAAGTCGCCGCGCACCTCGGCACGGCCGTTCCGCACGGGGAAGCGGGCGTGGATGAGCTTCTTCGTGTTGACCTGGTGGATGCGGACCAGCGCCTCGCCATCCGCCACCTTGACCAGGCCCTCATCGACCGCGAAGGGGCCGACGGCGCTGCTGAGGTTGCCGCAGTTGCCCTTCCAGTCCACCACCGGCCGGTCCACCGAGACCTGGGCGAAGGTGTAGTCCACATCCGCGTCCGGATGCGTCGGCGGCCCGATGATGACGCCCTTGCTCAGCGAGGAAATCCCGCCGCCCAAGCCGTTCAACTGGCGCTGGTAGGGGTCCGGGCTGCCCAGCACCTGCAGCAGGATCGGGTCTATAGCGGCGCGGTCGGTGGGCAGGTCCTTGGCATGGAAGAACACACCCTTCGACGACCCACCGCGGATGAATGCGGCGGGGATGAAGTCCTGGCTCATATCGCGTCCCTCCGGGCCGACCTCATGCCGCGACCCTCCCATTCAGCACCCGCCACACCTTCTCCGGCGTCACGGGCATGTCGATATGCGCCACGCCCAGCGCGTCGCACACCGCCGAGACGATGGCCGGCGGCGCGCCGCAACTGCCGCCCTCGCCGGCGCCCTTCACGCCCAAATCGTTGTTCGGGCAGGGCACGATGTTGAACTCCAGGTCGAAGTGCGGCGCGTCCGATGCGCGCGGCATGCAGTAGTCCTGGAAGGTCGCGGTCAGGAACTGCCCGCTTTCCTTGTCATACACCGCATGCTCCAGCAGCGCCTGGCCGATGCCGGACATGATGCCGCCATGGCTCTGGCCGTGCACCAGCATCGGGTTGATCACGTTGCCCACGTCATCCACCGCGGCGTAGCGCACGATCTGCACCTGGCCGGTATCGGCGTCGATCTCAACCTCCGCCACATGCGCGCCGTTGGGGAAGTTGCATTCCATGTTGCGGGTGTAGACCAGGTTCTCGTCCAGCCCCGCCGTCTCACCCGCCGGCAGCCGCGCGGGGTCGTTCGCCAGCGCGATAACGTCGGTCCATTCCCGCACCAGGTCGGTGCCGGCCACGCGGAAGCGGCCGCCGTCCAGCTCCACATCCCCGGGCGCCGCTTCCATCAAATGCGCCGCCAGCCGCTTGGCCTTCTCCAGCACCAGGCCCGAGGTCCGCAGCACCGCCACGCCGCCCATCTGGCTGGACCGGCTGCCGCCGGTGCCGTTGCCGCGCTCCACCACATCGGTGTCGCCCTGCACCAGCTTCACCTTCTCGAAG
>CAIMOR010000255.1 GCA_903843125.1 uncultured Rhodospirillales bacterium | reverse complement strand
TGGCTGAGCTACCGCGAGTCCGCTGTGTTGGGGCGGTCGTTGAGCATCGACGAGGCACGCGAGGTGATGAACATCGCGCGGCGCATCGCCGCGCTGCTGGGGCGGGTGCCGGATTCGGTTCTGGACGTGGGCTGCGGCAATGGCGCGCTGCTGCTGGCGCTGGGCCGGCTGTGGCCGCAGGCGCGGCTGGCCGGCATGGAACCCGCCCCCGGCGCGGCCGGCGCGGCGCGGCGCGCCGGGCTGGCGGTGGCGCAGCAACTGCGGCCGGGGTTGCGGGCGGCGCTGGTGGTGTCGGTGAACGTGCTGGAGCATGTGGCGGCGCCGCTGGCCTTCCTGCGCCGGCTGCGCCTGGCCTGCGCGCCGGGCGGGCGGGTGGTGGTGGTCTGCCCCGATGCCGGCACGCCCTGGTTGGAAATGCTGATGCTCGACCATCGCCACTGCCTGACCCCCGCCGCGCTGGCCTGGCTGGCGGGCGCGGCCGGCTTCGCGGTGGAGCGGGCCGAGCCGGCGCCGGGCGGCGGGTTCCAGGCGGTGCTGCTGCGGCCGGTGGCGCGCCGGGCGAAGGGAAGGATGCGGCTCGGTGGCGGCGGCGCGCTGGTGGCGGCACGCAGGCGCTACCTTGCCGCCTGGGCCGGATTGGACGCTACTCTGGCCGCGCACATGCTGCCCGGCCGCCGCCTGCTATGCTTCGGCAGTGGCGAGGCGGCGCGGCTGCTGCGGGTGCATGCCCCGCGCGCCTGGCAGCGGGTGGCAGCGTTGACCGCCGATGACCCGGCGGGCTCGGACGGCCTGGCCAAGCCGTGGCTGGCGATGCAGGAGGTACGGATGGAGCGCGATCAGGTGCTGCTGGCGGTGCGGCCCCAGGCCCAGGCGGGGCTGGCGGCGCGGCTGCAGGCCCAGGGCCATACGGTGCTGCGCTGGGACGGGAGCCTGCCGGCATGACCCCCGGGCGCAGCTACGGCATCACCGAAGCCCCCGCCACCCCGGCGGACCCGGCCCTGGCCCTGGCGCTGGAGGAACTCGCGCGCAACGGCTTCACCGCGCTGGAACAGGCCATCGCCCCGCCGGTGGTGGCCGAGATGCGCGGCGCGCTGGACCGCCTGCTGGCGGCGCAGACAGCGCGGTTCGGCGGGCCTGAGCGGCTGGGGCGGATCAACGATGCCGGCCAGGCGCGTGCCTTGCTGGAGGAGGAGCCGGTGTTCCTGGAGCTGCTGCGCCAGCCCCGGCTGGACGCGGTGGTGGAGGCGCTGCTGGGTGCGGCCGCGCTGGTGATGCAGCAGAACGGCATCGTCATGCCGCCCGAGGCCGCCGAGCACCACCAGCAGAGCTGGCACCGCGACCTGCCCTACCAGATGTGGGTGGCCAGCAAGCCGATCGCGCTCGGCGCGCTGTGCGCGTTGGACGATTTCACCGTCGAAAGCGGGGCGACCTTCTTTTTGCCCGGCTCGCACCTGCATGCGCAGTTCCCCTCCACCGCTTATGCCGAACGCTGGGCGATGCGGGCGCTGGCGCCGGCCGGCAGCATCGTGGTGTTCGACGCCATGTGCTTCCATCGCGGCGGGCGGAACCTGGGCCAGCGGCCCCGCAGGGCGGTGAACACGCTGTTCGGCGTGCCGCTGCTGGCGCAGCAGGTGGCGTTCACCGCCAAGCCGGGGATGGACGCGAAGCTGCGCCGCCGCCTGGGCCTGGA
>CAIMOR010000254.1 GCA_903843125.1 uncultured Rhodospirillales bacterium | reverse complement strand
GCCTTCTCGAACAACCCGACCACGGCGGGCGCGTGCGGGATACCCGCGGCGAAGACGATCTCGGCCATGCGTTCCTCCTCAACCCTGCGGCCGCAGCAGCCGCACCTCGGCGTCGCTGGGCAGATAGCGCGCGCCGTCGGCGTAGGTCGCATCCACCATCACGCCCTTGCCGTCATGCAGCGCGAGCGTGCCGACATACATGCCCAACGTGGACTGGTGGTCGCTGGCGCGGAACACGATTGGCCCCAGCGGCGTCGCCAGCGGCATCCCTTCCAGCGCGTCGACGAAAGGCTCCGCCCCGGTGCTGCCGGCGCGGCGCAGCGCCGCGGCCACCGCCTGCAGCGTGACGTAGCCGCTGAGCGAGCCGGCGCGCGGCGTTTCCTTCGCCGCCGCGCGATACGCCGTGACGAAGGCCTGGTGCGCGGGGGTGGTGATCTGTTCCCAGGGGTAGCCGGTGACGATCCAGCCGACCGGCGCCTCGTCGCCCAGCGGGTCGAGGAACTCCGGCTGGCCGGTCAGCACGCTGCAGACGCTGCGGCGCTCGAACAGGCCGATGTCGTTGCCGGCGCGCACCAGGCGGGCCAGGTCGGGGCCGAAGGTGGCGTTGAACAGGGCGTCCGGCCGCAGCGCCAGCAGCGCCTGCGCCACCGGGCCGCCCTCAAGCCGGCCGAAGGCGGGGAATTGCTCGCCCACCCATTCCACGTCCGGCCGCGCGGCCGAGAGCAGCTTCCTGAAGCTCTCGGTGGCGGAGAGGCCGAACTCGTAGTTCGGCGCCACCGCGGCCCAGCGCTTGGCCGGCAGCTTGGCCGCCCGTTCCGCCAGCATCGCCGCCTGCATGTAGGTGCTGGTGCGGGTGCGGAAGGTGTAGCGGTTGCCCTGGCGCCAGGTCAGCGCGTCCGACAACGCCTCCGCCGCCACGAAGGGCAGCTTGTTGCGCTTGGCGAAGTCGCCGACCGCCAGCCCGATATTGGAGGCGAAGGTGCCGGTCAGCGCCACCACATGCTCGGACGCATGCAGCTCCGCCGCATGGCGCACCGCGTCGTCCGGCTTGCCGCCGTCGTCGCGCAGCAGCAGCTCCAGCGGGCGGCCGAGCACGCCGCCGGCGGCATTGATCTCCGCCAGTGCCAGTTGCAGGCCGTGGCGATAGGGCAGGGTGAAGGCGGCCTGGCCGGTGTAGCTGTTGATGTCGCCGATGCGGATGGGGCCGCCCTGTGCATGGGCCAGCGCCGGTGCGGCAAGGCTGGCACCGAGCAGCGCGCGCCTGGTGAGGTTGCTCATGCGGAGGCTCCTGGAATGAAGGATCGGGCGCCCTGCGCCACGTGCATTTCGGCGACGGGATTGCGGCCGGCGACCCAACTCGGGTTGCGCTCGAACACCTGCATGTCGTGGCCGGGCACGATGCGGTGCAGTCGGGCCTCGCCCACGGTCGCGCGCAGGCGTTCATAGCCGCGCAGCAGGTTCCAGCCGTTGCCCTGGTGGTAGCCCGGCGGCCACATGCGCTCGATGTTGGCGTAGCTGGCCAGCGCGTCGCCGGCCAGCACGAAGGCACCGTCCGGCGTCGCCACCTCCACCCATTGCGAGCCGAAGGTGTGGCTTTCGGCTTCCAGGCGCAGCGTGATGCCGGGGGCGACTTCGGTATCGCCGTCGACGAAGCGGACGCGGCCGGCGGCAATGGCGCGCTCGAAGCTGGCGATGTCGTCGAGGTTCAGCGAGGACAGCACCCAGGAGGACTTGCCGGCGCTGGTATCGCCGAGCTGCGCCAGCGCCGCGCGCCAGGCCTCATACTCGCGGCGTTGCAGGATGATCTCGGCGCGTGGGAAGGCGTCCAGGTTGCCGGCGTGGTCGAAGTGCAGGTGGGTCAGCAGGATGGTGTCGACGTCGGTTGGCGCCAGGCCGACCTTGGCCAGCACCTCGTCGGGCGTCTCGACATCGGCGAAGCGCTTGCCGGTCATGGAATCGCCGCCGGTGAAGCCGGTGTCCACCAGATAGACCTGGCGCTGCGGCCCGGCGGGGATGATGGCCGAGTACAGCATCGGGATTTCATGCGTGCCGGCATTGCTGGCCACCGGGGACCCTTGGGTGAAGTCGCGCGGCAGCGTGCCCTTGGCGAAGCAGAAGCTCCAGATCGTATGGTCGATGACCGCTGCCATGCACTGCCCCTGGAGCCTGGGCGACGATCTTCCGCCGCGACGCCCGCGCACGCAAGGCGGGCCTTCCCGCGGCCCGCAAGGCGCCCATTGACACTCCGCGGGCCGCGCCCTCCGATACCCGTCACAGCGGGAGCCTTGGCATGAACGCAACCACGGGACCGGATGGCGGCACCTCCATCCTGGCCGGCACCATGGCCGAGATGACGGCCGACGAGGTCGCCGCCGCCGCGCAGGCCGGCGCCGTCGCGCTGTGGGCCTTTGGCGTCATCGAACAGCACGGGCCGCATCTGCCCACCGGCACCGACATCTACCTGCCCGCGGCCAAGCTGCGGCGCACGCGGGCGCTGCTGGCGGAACGCGGCATCGTGGCGGTGATCGTGCCGGCCTATTACTGGGGGGTGAACCACGTCTCCGGCGCCTTCCCGGCCTCGCCGCGCGTGCGGCCGGAGGTGATGGCGGAGCTGATGGCGGACGTGATCGGCAGCCTCAGCGATGACGGCTTCCGCCACCTGTTCTGCGTCACCGGCCATGGCGATGCCGAACACAACCGCACCATCCACGAAGGCATCCGCCGTGGCAGCACCGGCCGGCCGATCCGCGCCAGCTTCCTGGCCGATGCGGGCATGGTGAAGCGCCTCGGCTTCGCGGCCGACGACCCGCTGGTGACGCCGTTCCAACCGGCGCCGATCGGGCCGCCCCGGCCGTTCATGGACGTGCATGCCGGGGAGTTCGAAACCTCCGCGATGCTGGCGACGCATCCGGCCCTGGTGCGGGAAGCGGTGCTGCCCAGTCTCCAGCCCACCAACTTCGTGCTGGCGGACCTGATGGAGTGGCGGCGCGGGCTGGAGCACGCCAAGCGCAAGACGCCGCTGGGCTACCTGGGCGACCCCGCCGCCGCCGATCCGGAACAGGGCCAGCGTAGCCTGGAGGCGCAATGCGTCGCCATGGCGGATGCCATTGCCGCCCGCGTTGCAAGCTGAAGGATGCCGCCGATGCTGACCCGCCGCTCCACCCTGGCGCTCGGCGCCGCCGCGCTGGCCGCCCCGGCGAAGGCCCAGCCCGCGCGGGTGCTGAAGTTCATCCCGCACAGCAACCTGATCAGCCTGGACCCGATCTGGACGCCGGCCGCGATTGTCCGCAACCACGGCTACATGGTGTGGGACACGCTGTATGGCGTGGACGACGCCTATCGCCCGCAGCCGCAGATGGCGGCCGGGCATGTCTTCGAGAACGATGAGCGCCTCTGCACCATCACGCTGCGCGATGGCCTGCTGTTCCACGATGGCGAGAAGGTGCGCGCCAGCGACGCGGTGGCCAGCCTGCAACGCTGGATGCGCCGCGCCTCGGTGGGCCAGAAGCTGGCCGAGCTGACCGAGGAACTGGTGGCGCTGGACGACCGGCGGCTGCGCTTCCGGCTGAAGCGCCGCTTCCCGCAGCTGATCCGCGGGCTGGCGCAGGTCTCGGTGCCCGTGCCCTTCATCATGCCGGAGCGGTTGGCGAAGACCGATCCGTTCCAGCAGATCCGCGAGGCCGTCGGCTCCGGCCCGTTCCGCTTCCTGCCCGGCGAGTTCAACCCCGGCAGCCGCGTGGCCTATGAACGTTTCGCGCAGTATGTGCCGGTTGCCAGCGGCACGCCGAGCCTGGTGGCCGGGCCGAAGCAGGTGCATCTCGACCGCGTCGAGTGGCACATCATTCCGGATGCGCAGACCGCCGCCAACGCATTGCTCGCCGGCGAGGTCGACTGGTTCGAGGCACCGCCGACCGAGCTGGAAGGCCTGCTGGCGCGCAACCGCGCGCTGTCGGTGGAGGCCGCCGAGACGCTGCCGCGCCCGGCGCTGATGCGGCTCAACCAGCTGCATCAGCCGATCAGCGATGTGCGCGTGCGCCGCGCCCTGCTGCCGGCGCTGGACCAGGCGGATTTCATGGCCGCGCTGGTGGGGCCTGACCCCTCGCGCTATGCCGCCGACCTCGGCGTCTACACGCCCGGATCGCCCTATGCGACGCGTGTCGGGCTGGAGCCGCTGCTCGGCCCGCGCAACCTGGACCACGCCAAGGCGATGCTGAAGGAGGCCGGCTATACCGATGCCCCGGTGCGCCTGCTCGGCGCCATGGACGTGCCGGCGCAGGCGGCGCTGGCGCAGGTGGGCGCCGACCTGTTCCGCCGGCTGGGGATGAACCTGGATTTCGTGGCGACGGATTGGGGCACGCTGCTGGGCCGGACCGCCAATCGGGAGCCGCTGGAGAAGGGCGGCTGGTCGGCCTACTGCACCTTCTTCCCGGGGCTGGAGTTCATCGACCCCGGCGCCCACCTGGTGCTGCGCGGCAACGGCCTGGCCGGCGCCAATGGCTGGCCCAACTCGCCGCGGCTGGAGGCGCTGCGCGAGGAGTGGTTCCAGGCGCCGGACGAGGCCACCGAGCATCGCCTGGCCACCGAGATGCAGCGGGTGGCGCTGGAGGAAGTGATCTTCGTCCCGCTCGGCGCCTATACGTCCAAGACCGCGATCAAGAAGTCGCTGACCGGGCGCATCCCCGGCCTGCCGGTGTTCTGGAACCTGAAGCGCAGCTAGGCCACGGGTTCCAGCACCACCACGGGGATCTCGCGTTCGGTCTTGGTCTGGTAGTCGGCATAGGGCGGCCAGAACTCCAGCGACTTCTGCCAGAGGCGGGCGCGTTCCTCGCCGGTGGCGGTGCGCGCCTTGGCCTTCAGGTGGCGGGTGCCGACCTGTACCTCCACCATCGGGTTCGCCTCGATGTTGCGGTACCAGCCGGGATGCTGCGGCGCGCCGCCCTTGGACGCGACGATGAAGTAGCCGCCGGCGTCCTCGCCGTAGAACAGCGGGAAGATGAACTTCTCGCCGGACTTCCGCCCGGTGGTGGTCAGCAGCAGCGACGGTACCGTCAACTCGCCGTAGCCGGGCGGCGAGACCTTGTACATGTGGCCATCCGTGCCGCCGCTGGAGAGGTAGCGGTTGGCATGCTGCAGCATCCAGTCCGGCAGGTTCGGGGCAAGCTTGGCGTCGGGCATCGTCGGAACTCCCTGGTCGGTCGGCGCACCCTATCATGGCTGCGCCCGGCTTCACGAGGCCGCCGCCAACCCTTACGCCGCCGCCCCGACCCCGGCTTGACCGCGCCATCCCGCCGCGTAGCCTTCGCGCCTAGCAACCGGGGCGAACGCCATGATCATCGACGCACAGGTCCATGCCTATGAGCGCGACCGTCCCGAGCGGCCCTGGCACGCCGTGCTGCACGGGCCGCCCGAGGTCACCGCGGCCGACATGGTCGCCGCGATGGATGCGGTTGGCGTCGATGCCGCCGTGCTGGTCTCCGCCTTCACCATGTACCGCTACGACGCCAGCTATGCGCTAGAGACCTACGCCGCGCATCCCGGCCGGTTCTGCGTGGTCAAGCCGGTGGACCCGACCGATGCCGGCGTGGCGGAGACCATCGCCGACTGGAAGCGGACCAAGGGCGCCGTCGCCATCCGCCTGATGATGACACGCGGCATGTCCGAGGACGCGGCCGATCCCGGCCTCAACCTGGTGCTGGCCACCGCCGGCAAGCTCGGCCTGCCGGTGAACGTGCTGTGCTGGGGCCGGCTGCCGCAGGTCAGCCAGCTGGCGGCGCGCAACCCGGATGCGCAGCTGGTCATCGACCACCTCGGCCTGCAGCAGCCCTTCGAGCCGCCGCGCCTTGAAGCGCCCTGGGCCGACCTGCCGAACGTGCTGGCGCTGGCCCGGCACCCCAACGTCGCCATCAAGATCACCGGGGCCTGCACCCTCTCGCGCGGCGACTTTCCCTATGCCGATATCTGGGAGCCGCTCGGCCGGATCTTCGACGCCTATGGCATCGACCGCTGCCTCTGGGGCACCGATTGGACCCGCGCGGTGGAGCTGATGACCTACGCGCAGGGCGTCGAGCCGTTCCGGCTGACCGACAAGCTTGCTGCGGGCGACAAGGCCATGCTGATGGGCGGGACCTTGCAGCGCATCTACAACTGGACGCCTGCGGCCAGGTAATGGGCTTGCAGAACGAAATGTGAACATGCTAGCCTGCGGTCGATTCGGCAGGACGATTGGCATGGCTTCCAAGAAGCAGCGGGCGGTGCGCCCCCTCGACGCGGCGTTGACCCGCCTTCAGGCCCTGGCCATGCGCGCGGTGCAGCCGCATCGGATGGCGCGGGAAGTGGACATGATCGTGGCCGAATGGCGCGCCGCCGCGGCCGACGATCCCGATGCGGTGCGCGAACGGCTGGGGGAGCTGCACGAAATGCTCGCCGCCGGCGTGGCCGATGCGGAGGAGCAGGTCTCCTACGTCGACGCCGAGGAACCCGCTGCCGCGAAGCAGGCGCAGGCCACGCTGGCGGCGCTGGTCGCCACGCTGGGCGCGGTGCAGCGCGCCGCCCACGCGCCGGAAGCCGCCGCGGCCTGAACCCGGCGCCGCGGCGCGCGCGGCAGCTTACGCTGCAGGCCGCGCTTCGGCAGACTGCACCGCATGGGCGGAAACCAGGGCAAGGCCGGGCTGCTGCAACGGGGCGCCTTCGGGCGCCTGCTGCTGGTTGGCCTCGGCACCTCGGTGGTGCCGCTGGACAGCGCGCTGAACATCGCCTTCCCGGCGATGACCGCGCATTTCGGCCAGCCCCTCGCCCAGATCCAGTGGGTGGTGATCTGCTATGTCCTGACCTATGGCAGCCTGATGCTCGGCATCGGCCGGCTGGGCGACATCTTCGGCCATGCGGTGGTGTTCCGCGCCGGCCTGGGCTGGAGCGCGATGGCCTATCTGCTCTGTACCGCCGCGCCGAGTTTTCCGTGGCTGCTCGCCTGCCGTGGCCTGCAGGGCATCGGCGCGGCGCTGATCATCAGCTGCGGCCCGGCGCTGGTCACCTCGCTCTACGCCGAGGCCTTGCGGCCGCGGGTGCTGGGCGCCTACGCGCTGCTGTTCGCGGCGGGCTCGGTGCTGGGCCCCTCGCTGGGTGGGCTGCTGGTCGACGGGTTCGGCTGGGCGGCGGTGTTCTGGTTCCGCACCCCCGTCGCACTGGCGGCGCTGCTGCTGCTGCGTGGCCTGCCTGCCGCGCCGAACGCCGCCACGCGCGACAGCTTCGACCTTGTCGGCGCCGGCTTGCTGGCGCTGTCGATCGCCAGCCTGTTGCTGACGGTGAACCAGGCCCGCCACGGGTGGCCGGCGCTGCCGCTGGCCGTGCTGTTCGGTGCCGCGACGCTTGGCTTCCTGCGGCAGTCCGGCCGCAGCGCGCGCCCGGTCTTGGCGCTGCATCACTTCGCGCTGCCCGGCTTCGCCGCGCTGAACCTGGCCAATGCGCTGGCCAATCTGGCCGGCTTCGCGGTGCTGCTGTTCGTGCCCTACTACCTCACCCGCATCGCCGTTCTGCCGGTGGGCATCGCCGGGCTGGTGCTGGCCAGTTCCGCCGCCGGCACCATGCTGGTGTCGTTGCCCGGTGGCTGGCTGCTCGGCCGCGTCCCGGCGCGGGCAATGGCGGCCTCCGGCATCGCCGGCACCGCGTTCGCGCTGGCCCTGATGGCGCTGTGGGGCGCGGCGACGCCGGCCTGGCTGCTGCTTGCCGCGCTGTTGCTGCACGGCGCCGGGCTGGGGGTGCTGCAGGTCAGCTACACCGAGATCGTCACCGCCACGCTGCCGCGCGCCGACCGTGGCGTGGCCGGCAGCCTGGCGATGATGACGCGCACGCTCGGCGTGGTCACCGCCGCCAGCCTGCTGACCCTGGCGTTCGGGGCGGCGCAGGCCAGCGCCGAGGCAACCGGCGCCGGTCTGGCGGGGGCTTTCCTGGCGGGCTTCCACGCCAGCCTGGCCGGCGCCGCCGCGGTGGCGGTGCTGGCCGCGCTGCTGCTGCTGCCCGGGGGCCGTCGGCGGGGCTGAGGCGCCCCGCATGGACACCGGCCGCGCCCCAGGGGCAATCTGCGCCCAACCGAGGACCAGCACATGCGCATCGAAATTCTCTGTACCGGCGACGAGATCCTGACCGGCAAGACGATCAACACCAACTACGCCCACATCGCCCAGCGCCTCGGCGAGGCCGGGTTGGAAGTGGTCTGGGGCACCACGGTGGGCGATGACCGCGCCAGCCTGGTCAGCGCCTTCCAGCAGGCCGCCGCGCGCGCCGACGCGGTGATCGTCAATGGCGGCCTGGGGCCGACCGTGGACGACCTGAGCCAGGAAGTCGCTGCCGAGGCCGCCGGCGTGCCGCTGGTGCTGCATGAGGAATGGCTGGCGCGGATGGAGGCGTTCTACCTGCGCCGCAACCGGGTGATGCCGGCCAACAACCGCAAGCAGGCCATGCTGCCGGAAGGCTGCGAGTTCATCGACAACCCGATCGGCACCGCCTGCGGCTTCGCCGTCTCCATCGGCCAGGCGCGCTTCTACTTCACCCCCGGGGTACCGCGGGAGATGAAGAAGATGCTGGAGGAACAGGTCATGCCGCGGTTGCTGGCCAGCGCCGGCACCCCAGGCGTCACGCGGCTCAAGCGGTTCCACTCCTTCGGCATCGGGGAGAGCCGGGCCGACGAGATGCTCAGCGACATCGAGGCGATGGCGCCCGGCGTGAAGCTGGGCTTCCAGGCGCACTACCCGCAGCTGGAGACCAAGCTGGCGCTGCGTGGCGCCAGCACCGCGGCGCTGGACGCCACGCTGGCACCGCTGGAAGCGGAAGTGCGCCGGCGCCTGGGCAATTTCATCGTCGCCGAGGACACCGCGTCGCTGGAATCCGTGGTGCTGGACCAGCTGCGGGCGCGCGGCGGGTCGCTGGCCGTGGCCGAGAGCTTCACCGGTGGCACCATCGCGGCGCGGCTGCTGAACGTGACGGGTGGCGAGGCGCTGTTCCGCCGTGGCGTGGTGAGCCGCGACGCGGCCCAACTGGCGGCCACGGTCGGCGTCACGGGCGCGGCGTTCTCGCCGGTGCTGGCCGAGCAGGTGGCGCGCGCGCTGCGCGAGCAATCCGGCGCCAGCCATGCCGTGGCGGTGCTGGTGACGCTGGACGAGGGCGCCGATGGCCTGCAGATCGGCGGCGACATCAACATCGGCCTGGCCGATGCCGCGGGCGCCATGGTGCGGCAGGCGCGGTTGCTGGGTGGCCGGGACTGGGTACGGCTGGGCGCGGTGGAGATGGGGCTGGACAGCCTGCGTCGCCGCCTGCTGGGCCTGCCGGTGGACGAACGGCTGGACTTCGAGCGCCGCTGACCGCCGGCCCGACCGGGTGGTGGGCCCGGTCGTCGGGCGGGACGCCTGCTACCGGTGCAGCTTCGCCTCGGTCCGGGCCTGCAGCTCCTCGAAGCTCAGGCCGGCGATGATGTCGCGCACCACGAAGCCGCGTTCCGCCACGTCCAGCACCGCCAGGCTGGTGTACACGCGGGTGACGCAGCGCGGTGCGGTCAGCGGGTAGCTGCAGCGCTGCAGCAGCCGTGGCTCGCCGCCCTTGGTGGTGTGTTCCATCACCACCCAGACCTGCTTGGCGCCGACGGCCAGGTCCATGGCGCCACCGATCTGCCCGGTGCCCGCCTCCGCGCTTTGCGCCCAGTTGGCCAGGTCGCCATTCTCCGCCACCTGGAAGCCGCCGAGCACGCAGAGGTCCAGGTGCTGGCCGCGCACGATGGCGAAGCTCATGGCGTGGTCGAAGAAGCTGCCGCCGGGGTGCAGCGAGACGCGCTGGCTGGAGGCGTTGATCAGCCAGGGATTTTCCCGGTGCTTCGCCGGGGCGGGGCCAACGCCCAGGATGCCGTTCTCGCTGTGGAAGATCACCTCGCGCTCGGCCGGCACATGGTCCGCCACCAGCGTTGGAATGCCGATGCCGAGGTTGACGTACCAGCCGCCGGGAATGTCCTGCGCGACGCGCGCCGCCATGCCGGTGCGGCCCAGGGGCTTGTGCTCGCTCATCGCGTCCTCCTCAGGCCACCGGCCGCGGGTCGCCGGCGGGCACGTGCAGCACACGGTCGACGAAGATGCCGGGGGTGACGATCTCGTTGGCGGGCAGCTGCCCCAGGTCGCACACGTGGTGGGTCTGCACGATGGTCAGCGCGCCGGCCATGGCGACGACCGGGTTGAAGTTGCGGCTGGCATCGCGGAACACCAGGTTGCCCCAGCGGTCGGCGGTCCAGGCTTCCACCAGCGCGACATCGCCGCCCAGCGCTTCCTCCAGGATGCATTCGCGCCCGTTGTACCAGCGGCTTTCCTTGCCCTCCGCCACCAGCGTGCCGGCGCCGGTCGGCGTGTAGAAGGCCGGGATGCCGGCGCCGGCGGCGCGCATGCGCTCGGCCAGCGTGCCCTGCGGGATCACCACGCCTTCCATCTTCCCCGCCCGCACCAGTTCGCCCGCGATGCTCTGCGCGCGGATGAAGCTGGAGATCATCTTCTTCACCCGGCCCAGCGCCACCAGCCTGGTCAGCCCGCTCGGCTCCGCGCCGGCCACGCGGTTGCGCCCGCCCGAGTTGACCACCAAGGTCAGGTCGGTGGCGCCCTGCTCGATCAGCCCTTCGATCAGCGCATTGGGGGCGCCCACGTCGCCGAAGCCGGCGACCAGCACGGTTGCGCCGTCCTTGATGCCGGCCATGGCCTCGGCCATCGAGCGGACGAATTTGTCGATCATCGCGGCGGCCCCTGCACGGCTTGTCGTCTCCCTGCCGCCGCTGCGGCGACGTGCCCGGGCAGCCTAGGGGAGAGCCGGAAGCTGCGCCAGGGAGCGGTTGCCGCGCGTTGGTTGCTTCACGTTGGCGAGCGCTCGCGAGCCTCACGCGGATGTCGGTTCGACGACTCGGGGGTGGCTTACCAGGTTGCCGGCGGCAGCCCGGGAAGGGGACGCGGGCATGCCGAAGGGGAACAGCCACATGGACCACATCATCAATCGCCGCTCTGCCGCCAGCCTGGCCTCCGAGGCGCAGCTGTGCCGCCTGCTCGCGGCCCAGCTCAGCCTGGAATCGGAAGCCCGGGCGCTGCTCAGCGAGGCGGTGCGGCTGGAAGCCGCCCTGGCTTCCTGCGCGCCGTTGCAGCCGCAGCGATAGCCGCCTGGGGCCGATGCGCCTCGCCGGCCGTGCGGGCGCGGCGCATCGGCCCCTGCAACCCTGGACGGCGAGCCGGCGGATGGCTCGCGTTCGGCGCGCTGGCGGGGGCGGCCAGCCGCCGAGGTCCCTCACCCGGCCGTTCCGCCTGACGCGCGGCAGCACGGCCCGCCCAGCCCATGGGCAACCCGCGGACGAAGTGGCGCAGAAATGTGCGTGCAGCCACATGTTCGCCCCGGCATGGTGGCGTGCCGGGCTGGCACGCTGCTTGCGACCGCCGGGCGCGAACCCTGCACGACCGAACCCGGGAGACCCAGATGCCCGAAGCGAAGCCCTTCGATACCATCCTGCGTGGCGGCCGCGTCATCGACCCCGCCCAGGGCGTTGATGGCATCATGGACGTGGCGGTCAGCGACGGCCGCATCGCCGCCATCGGCAGCGCCATCCCGGGGCCGGCGACACAGGTCATCGACTGCGCCGGCAAGCTGGTGCTGCCGGGCATGATCGACACCCATGCGCATGTCTACCAGTACGTCTCCGGCCGGTTCGGGCTGAGCCCGGACATGGTGGGCGTGCATTCCGGCGTGACCACGCTGGTGGACCAGGGTGGCCCCTCGGTGCTGACCTTCCCGGGTTTTCGGGAATACATCGCCAAGCCGAGCGCGAGCCGGGTGCTGGCCTTCATCTCCGCCTACATGGTCGGCGGCCTGGAAGGCCACTACTACCCCGAACTGTACGGGCCTGAATGCATCGCGGTGGACGACACCATCCGCAGCGGCCGCGAGAACGGCGACCTGGTGCGCGGCGTGAAGGGCCATGCCGAGATCGCCGGCTTCGCCCGCTGGGGCATCGAGGCGATGCGCAAGGCCAGCGCCATCGCCCGCGGGCTGGACCGGCCGCTCTATATCCATTTCGGCCAGCTCTGGCCGATGCCGGGCGACGGCCGCACCTATGACCCCGACCTGATCCTGCCGCAGATGCTGGAGATCATGCGCCCCGGCGACGTGCTGGCGCACCCCTTCACCCGCCACCCCGGCGGCTTCGTGGACCGCCACGGCGCGCTGCACCCGGTGGTGCGGGAAGCCCTGGCCGCCGGGCTGAAGACCGATGTCGGCCATGGCAGCCACTTCAGCTTTAACATGGCGCGCCGCGTGATAGATGCCGGGGTGGTGCCGGATACGCTGGGCGCCGACATGCACGGCTACAACACCACGGTGCCGCAGCCGCAGGGCACGCCGAGCGAACACCCCGACGACGCCGAGAACCACCTGTTCGCCGGCAAGCAGAACTTCTCCCTGGCCAGTGCGATGACCAGCATGCTGGCACTGGGCATTCCGCTGGAGCAGGTGGTGCCGATGGTGACCAGCAACTGCGCCGCCATGCTGCGGATGCAGGATGAGATCGGCACGCTGAAGCTGGGCATGGTCGCCGACGTCTCGGTGCTGAACGACCTGCGCGGCCAGTTCCGGCTGGAGGACAACGAGGGCACCATCGTGACCACCGAGCGGTTCCTGCGCCCGGCCTTCTGCCTGCGCGCCGGCAAGCGCTACGACGCCGATGCCGTGATCCTGCCGCAGCCGGTGCTGGCCGAGGCGGCGTGACGGCGCCCGAGGGCGGGGGCGATGCCGCCCGCGACGCGCTGAGCCGTTCGCCCAGGGGCGTCGGCGCCCCCCTGCGCCGCAAGGAGGATGCGCGTTTCCTGCATGGCCGGGGCCGCTATGTCGGCGATATCCGCCCGGCCGGCACGTTGGAGGTGGCCTTCCTGCGCAGCCCGGTCGCGCATGCCCGGCTGCTGGGCGTGCAGAAGCCGGCCAACGGCCTGGTTTTCACCGCTGCCGACCTGACCGAGATTGCGCCGATCCGCGCCAACTCCGCGCTGCCGGGCTTCCGGCCTTCCGACCAGCCCGCATTGGCCAGCGGCAAGCTGCGCCATGTCGGCGAACCCATCGCCGCCTGCGTCGCGGCCTCCCGCGCCGAGGCCGAGGATCTGGCCGCCGCCTGCGTGCTGGACTACCAGGCGCTGCCCGCCATCGCCGACATGCTGGCCGCCCGCGCGCCCGGCAGCGCGCTGATCCACGAGCATTGGCCGGACAATGCCTTCCTGGAAACCCGCCGAGACGAAGACCTCGCGGACCTGGACGCCATTGCCGCCGCCAAGGTGAGGCGCCGGCTCCGCACCGCCCGGCAGTCCATGGCGCCGCTTGAGGGGCGTGGCGTGCTGGCCGAGTGGGACCCGCGGCTGGAACAGCTCATCGTCACCACCGCCGCGCAGATGCCGCACGTGACCAAGACCGGCCTGGCCGAATGCCTGGGGCTGGACGAGGGCCAGGTGCGCGTGGTGGCGCCCGATGTCGGCGGCGGCTTCGGCTACAAGGGCATTCTGCTGCCGGAGGAGCTGGTCTGCGCTGCGCTGGCGATGCGGCTCGGCCGCCCGGTGCGCTGGCTGGAGGACCGGCTGGAGCAGCTGACCGCCAACGCCAATTGCCGCGAGCATTTCTACGACGTGACGGCCTGGGCTGACGCGAAGGGCAAGCTGCTGGGGGTGGCGGTGGATGCCACCGTGGATGCCGGTGCCTACTCGGCCTATCCGTTCAGCGCCTGCCTGGAAGCGGCGCAGATCGGCAGCATCTTCCCCGGCCCCTACGTGCTGCCGCGCTTCCGCTTCCACACCGTCTCGGCCTGCACCAACAAGCCGCCGATCCTGCCCTATCGTGGCGTGGCGCGCACCGGCGTGTGCTACGCCATGGAAACCACGCTGGACGCGCTGGCCCGCCAACTCGGCATCAGCGCCCAGGCGATCCGCGCCGCCAACCTGGTGCCGCCCACGGCGATGCCGTACCGCAACCTGGTCGGCAAGGTCTTTGACAGTGGCGACTACCCCGAAGCGCTGCGGCGCGCGGTGGCGGCGGTTGATGTCGCGGCGGTGCGGGCCCGGCAGGCGGCGGGGGAGACGGTCGGCTTCGGGCTTTCCGTGTTCTGCGAACAGGGCGCGCACGGCACCAGCGTGTACCACGGCTGGGGCATCCCCTTCGTGCCTGGCTTCGAGCAGGCGCAGGCCCGCTTCACGCCCGATGGCGTGCTGGAACTGCGCGTTGGCCTGCACAGCCACGGCCAGGGGCTGGAAACCACGCTGGCCCAGGTGGCGCATGAGATTTTGGGCGTGGACCCCGCCCGGGTGCGGCTGGTGCATGGCGATACGGCGCTGACGCCCTACAGCACGGGCACCTGGGGCAGCCGTGCCATGGTGATGGCCGGCGGTGCGGTGGCGGAAGCCTGCCGCCTGCTCGGCGAGCGCGCGCTGGCGATTGGCGCCGCGCTGCTGCAGGCCCCGGTGGAGGGGTGCTCGCTGCGGGCCGGCGCCATCCACCATGGCGAGGCGCAGGTGACGCTTGACCAGGTGGCGCGAACCTGGTTCCGCAGCCCGCAGAACCTGCCGGCCAATGTGGACCGCGGTGGGCTGGACGTGACCGCCGGCTACCGGCCGGACCCCGACACCGGCACCCACAGCTACGCCGCCCATGCCGTGGTGGCGCGGGTGGATACCGAGACCGGCAACGTGACGCTGGAGCAGTACGTCATCGTGGAAGACGGCGGCGTGCTGGTGAACCCGATGATCGTGGACGGCCAGGTGCTGGGCGGCGCGGCGCAGGGCATCGGCACCGCGCTGTACGAGGAAATGCCCTTCGACACCGAGGCCCAGCCGCTGGCCGGCACCCTGGCCGACTACCTGCTGCCGGGCGCCACCGAGGTGCCTGACATTCGGATAGAGCACATGGAAACGCCGAGCCCCTGGACCCGCTTCGGCCAGAAGGGCATTGGCGAGAGCGGCGCGATTGGCCCACCGGGGGCCATCGTCAACGCCATCAACGACGCGCTGGCCCCGCTGGGCGCCGAGGTGCTGGACCTGCCGGCCACACCGGCGCGGGTGCTGGCAGCGCTGGCCAGGGCAGGCCGGGCATGAAGCCGGCTCCCTTCGCCTATGCCCGCCCGGACGATTGGCCCGCCGCGCTGGCGCTGCTGGCCGAGGGCGCGCGGCCCGTTGCCGGCGGCCAGTCGCTCGGCCCGATGCTGAACCTGCGCCTGGCGCTGCCGGAGCGGGTGGCTGACCTGCGCCACCTGCCCGGCTATGCCGGCGTGACCGTGCAGGGCGAGACGGTGCGGATCGGCGCCGGGACGACCCATGCCGCGATCGAGGATGGCGCGGTGCCGGGGCGACTCGGAGACATCCTGGCCGGGGTGGCGCGGCGCATCGCCTATCGGCCGGTGCGCAACCGCGGCACCATTGGCGGCAGCCTGGCCCATGCCGACCCGGCGGCCGATTGGGTCGCGGTGCTGCCCGCGTTGCCGGGCCATGCCGTGGCGCTGGGGCCGGCGGGCGAACGGCGCATTCCGCTGGCTGCGTTCGTGCTGGGGGTCTTCGAAACCGCGCTCCGCGGCGACGAGTTGCTCTGTGCCATCGAGCTGACCGCGCTGCCGGCGGGCACCCGCTTCGGCCACTGGAAGTTCTGCCGCAAGCCCGGCGAGTTCTCCAAGGCCACCGCCTGCGTGCTGGCCCGCCCCGGCGCTCCGCCCACTGCCGTGTTGGCGGCGCTGGATGCCGCGCCGCTGGTCATCGCCGATGCTGCCGCCCTGCTGGCCGAGCCTGCCGCTGAAGCGGCCCGCATCGCTGCCGCGCTGGCGCTGGACGACCCCTGGCGCGCCGCCCTGGCGCGCACCGCGCTGCGCCGTGCCGCGGAGGCCGCCCGATGAAGATCACCCTCACCGTCAACGGCGCCGCCGCCACCGTGCAGGTCGAACCGCGCACCCACCTGGCCGACCTGCTGCGCGGCGAGCTGCTGCTGACCGGCACGCATCTCGGCTGCGAGCACGGCGTCTGCGGCGCCTGCACGGTGGAGGTGGATGGCGCGCCGGCACGCTCCTGCCTGATGCATGCGGGCGCCTGCGATGGCGCCAGCGTGTGCACCATCGAAGGCTTCGGCGAGGACGCCGTGATGGCGGCGCTGCGGGAAGGATTCAGCGCCGAACATGCCCTGCAATGCGGCTATTGCACGCCGGGCATGCTGGTGGTGGCGCGCGATATCGTGCTGCGCCTGCCGGATGCCGACGAGGCCCGGGTGCGCGAGGAGTTGGCCGGCAACCTGTGCCGCTGCACCGGCTATCGGGGCATCGTGCGCGCCATTCTCGGCGTGCTGGCGGCCCGCCGCGGAGCGGCAACCTGATGCGTTTCGCGGGGCGGCAACTTGATGTGGTCCGCGGAGCGGCAGCGTGATGCGGTTCGCGGTGTGACGACCCGGGCGGGCGCCGTGCCGCTATCTGACCTTCGGTGCGGCAGCGCCGAGCGCGGCATGGCGGTCCACCAGGCGCTTCAGCATCCGCAGCAGCGCCGCCCGTTCGCGCGGCGGCAGCGGTTCCACCAGGCGGTTATGGGCGCGGGCGGCGCTGGGCTGCATGGCGGCCAGCACCTCGTGGCCGTCATCGGTCAGCCGCAGCAGGCGGGTGCGCCGGTCCGCCCCGGCGGCAACCCGCAGCAGCCGCGCCGCGACCAGCCGCTTGATCACATCCGCCGTGGTGAAGCGGTCCAGCCGCAGCGCTGCCGCGGCGCCGCCCTGGTCCAGCCCCGGAGAGGCCGCCACCAGGCTGAGCAGGCTGTACTGCACCGGGGTCACGCCGAAGACGGCGCATTCCTCGGCGAACATGGCGGAATGGATCTGGTGCAGGCGGCGGACCAGCACGCCGGGCCGTTCCAGCAGCAGCGCCGCCAGGTCTTCCGCCGAGAGGTGCCGGTGATCATGGGCTTCAGGCATGCCGGCGGCGAAGCAAGTCCAATACCACACAGCCACCCCTTCCCCTGACGAGGCCGCGATGACCCTGCCCCCGCCGATGCTGTTCCACACGCTCGACAATGGCCCCGACCGCGTGGCGCCGTTCAGCCATGCCGTCTCGGTCGGTCCCTGGGCCTTCATCACCGGCCAGATGCCGTGCGACCCGGTGGACAACACCCTGCCGTTGCCCGCGGGCGTGGTGGCGCAGACCCATGCGGTGATGGCCAATCTGAAACTGGTGCTGGCGGGCTTGGGCTGCGACTTTTCCATGGTGGCTCAGGCCCGGGTGTTCCTGACCGAGTTCCAGCGCGACTACGAGGCGATGAACGCCACCTACGCCAGCTACTTCGCCCCCGGCCGGCTGCCCGCACGCACCTGCATCGGCACCACCGGCCTGGCGCGCGACGCCCTGGTGGAGATCGACCTGCTGGTCTATCGCCCGGAGGGCATCGCCCCCACCGGCTGAGCCGGGTGCTGGCACGACACTTGCGATGCAATCGGGCAGAACCGCCCGTCTCGGGCGCCTGACGCCGGGAGCCACACCATGAGCCGCACCCCCTTCACCCGTCGCGCCGCGCTCGGCCTGCTGGCGGCGCCCGCGCTGGTGCCGGCCTTCGGCCGCGCCCAGGCGATGAAGAAGGTCTCCTTCACGCTGCCGTGGGTGCCGGAAGGCCCCAACCTGATCGCCTATGTCGCCAAGGCCAATGGCTATTGGGCCGAGGAAGGGCTGGACGTGGAGATCGCCCGCGGCACCGGCTCCACCATCGCGGCGCAGGCGATCGGCGCCGGGCGGTTCGACTACGGCATCGCTGCCGCCTCGGCCGGATTGCAGCAGGCCGCCAAGGGGCTGCCGCTGGTACAGGTGGCCACCATGTCCTACGACGTGATGATGGCGATGGTGGTGCTGGCGGAAAGCCCGGTGCGCAAGCCGGCCGACATCATGGGCCACAAGCTGGCGTCCACCGCGGCTTCAGGCGACTACCCGTTCTGGGGCGCCTATGCCCATGCCGCGGGCATCGACGAGAGCAAGGTCCAGCATTCCACGGTGGACAACAACGTTCGCCAGCGCGTGCTGACCGAGAAGCAGGTGGATGGCATCACCGGCTTCGCCACTTCCATGCTGCCGGTCTACGTGGCGCAGGGGGTGAACGTGCGCACCTTCCTGTACAGCGCGGTCGGCATCGTGTTCTACGGCAACACGGTCATGACGCAGAAGGACCGCGCGAGCAGCGACCCACGCACGACGCAGGGGATCGTGAACGGGCTGATGAAGGCTCAGAAGTTCATGCTGGGCAATCCGGCCGAGGCGCTGCGCATCTTCGGCCGCGCGGTGCCGGAAGCGGCACTCTCCCGCACCGCGCAGGAACAGGCGCGCGTCGGCCTGGGCATGGCGCAGATGGGCGCCACGCCGGAGAAGGCGTTCAGCCATCCGCTCGGCTGGACCGACCCGGCCGATGCCGCCAGCATGGTCGAGAGCACGATGCGCTACCTGACGGTTGCCGGCGATACCAGGCCCGACCCGGCCACCGCCTTCAGCAACCAGTTCGTCGGCCCGATAACGATGACCGCGGCCGAGTGGCAGCACGCGGCGCAGCTGGCGGCCGAGTTCCGCACGCTGTTCGGCTGATGCCCGAAGCGCCGACGCTGGTCGCCGACGCCATCCGCTTCGACGCGGTGGGGAAGACCTTCCCCACCCGCCCGGTGCCGTTGCGCGCGGTGGAAAGCGTCAGCTTCACCGTCCGCCGCGGCGAGTTCGTCGCCATCCTCGGTCCTTCCGGTTGCGGCAAGTCCACGCTGCTGATGATGGCGGCCGGGCTCGAAGTGCCAAGCGAAGGACGGCTTGAGCGCGGCGGGGTGGAGCTGGTCGGCCCGCACCGGCAGACCGGCGTGATGTTCCAGGATGCCACCCTGCTGCCCTGGCTTTCGGTGCTGGACAACGTGCTGTTCCCCGCCACCATCCGCCGCATTCCGCGCGCCAAGGTGCTGGACCAGGCGATGCGGCTGATCGGGACGGTTGGCCTCAAGGGGTTCGAGGGCGCCCGGCCGCACGAACTCTCCGGCGGCATGCGCCAGCGCGCCGCGATCTGCCGCGCGCTGGTGCTGGACCCCGACCTGATCCTGATGGACGAGCCGTTCAGCGCGCTGGACGCGATCACGCGGGACGAGATGGGCGACGTGCTGCTGGACCTGTGGCAGCACACCCAGAAGAGCGCGATCTTCGTGACCCATTCCATCCGCGAGGCGGTGCTGCTGGCCGACCGCGTGCTGGTGATGAGCCGCCGGCCGGCGACGGTGGCGGAGGAGCTGGTGGTGCCCTTCCCCCGCCCGCGCGCGCCGGCCTTGGCGGACAGTGCCGAGTTCGGCGCCGTGGTCGCGCATCTCCGCGGCGTCATCGCGCGGAACATGGCATGAGTGGCGCCACGCTGGCCGCGCCGGCGCGGCTGCCCTGGCTGCCGCTGGCCATCGGCGTGCTGGTGTTGCTGGCCTGGGATTCGGCGGTGCGCTTTGCCCATGTGCCGCAGGTTCTGCTGCCCTCGCCGGGCAGCGTTGCCAGCAGCCTGTGGCAGGCCGCGCCCGTGCTGGCGCGCCACGCCCTGGCCACCGGCGGCGCGGCCTGCGGTGCCTTCCTGGTGGCGGTGGCGGCCGGCATGGTGCTGGCCGCGGTGATGATGCTGTCGCCGCTGCTGAACCGGCTGCTGTACCCGAACCTGCTGCTGTTCCAGCTGCTGCCGAAGGTCGCGCTCGGCCCGCTCTTCGTCGTTTGGCTCGGCATTGGGCTGCCTTCGTTGTTCGCCTTCGCCGTGTTCGTCAGCGTGTTCCCGGTGGCGGTGGGCACGCTGGCCGGGCTGCGCGCGGCGGACCCCAATCAGCTGCGCATGTGCCGCGCCGCCGGCGGCAACGCCTGGCAGGCGTTCTGGCATGTGCGGTTGCCGACCTCGATGCCCTATGTCTTCGCCGGCGCCAAGGTGGCGGCGACCATGGCCTTCACCGGCGCCACGGTCGGCGAGTTCATCTCGGCCAATGCCGGCCTGGGCTACATGGTGATGCAGGCGCAGGCACGGTCCGACACGCCCCTGATCTTCGCCGCGCTTGCCGTGCTGTGCCTGCTGGGTGCGGCGCTGTATGGCGCGGTCGGTCTGGCCGAGACGGCGGCACGCCGCCGCTGGGGCACGCGGCGATGAAGGCCGCGCTGACCTCCGCACTGGCGGTGCTGGCGATGCTGCTGGGCTGGGAAGCGCTGGTGCGCGGCAAGGCGGTTTCGCCGGACCTGCTGGCGCCGCCGAGCGCGGTGCTGGAAGCGCTGCTGCGCCACCCCGACATCCTGCTCGACCAGGGGCTTTCCACCGCGCGCGAAACGGCGCTGGGTTTTCTGCTGGCCTGCCTGTTCGGTGCCGCGCTGGGCGCGGCGCTGAGCAGTGCTGCGCTGCTGCGGCGCGTGGCCATGCCCTGGGTGCTGGCGCTGCAGATCGTGCCGAAGATGGCCTTGGCGCCCTTGTTCGTGGTCTGGCTCGGCGTGGGCGCGCCGTGTCGGCTGGCCTTCGCGGTGTTCATCGCCTTCTTCCCGGTGCTGATCGGCACGACCGCGGGGCTGGCCGGCACCGACAGCGGTGCGCTGCGGCTCTGCCGCGTGCTGGGCGCCGGCTGGTGGCAGACGGTGCTGCGCGTGCGCCTGCCCTACGCGGTGCCGCAACTGCTGGCGGGCATGAAGACGGCGGCCACCATGGCGCTGCTCGGCGTCGTCATCGGTGAGTTCGTGACCGCGCAGCAGGGGCTGGGCTATGTGGTGATGTTCGCGGCTTCCCTGGGGGAGACCGCGCTGGTGCTGGCCGCGATCACGCTGCTCTGCGGTATCGGCGTGGCACTGTACGGCGGGGTGCTGCTGCTGGAGCTGGCCTTCGCCCGCTGGTACGGCGCGCCGATGCCGGCAGGGGAGTTCGGTTAGGCCAGCACCGGGTAGCCCAGCGCCGCGGCCTCCGCCGTGTAGGCCAGCTGCACCCGGTACGCCGCCGCGTCGGGCGCCACGATATCGGCCAGCAGCAGCCCGGCGCGCGCCTCGGCCCAGCGCGGCTCCTGCGCCACCGCGCGCAGCGCCGCCTGCAGCACCGCGGCCGTGTCATCCGGCGTGGCGATGCTGGTGACGAAGGGAATCGCCGGGCTCGGCGGCGTCGGCGCCAGCACGCGGGTCTGCTGGCCCAACGCCGGCCGATGCCGGCAGTAGAAGGCGTAGGTCACGCAGTCGACGCAGGTTGCGTCCACGTCGCGCTTCGCCACGCGCTCGATGTTCGCGGGTTGGCTATGCGTCTCGGTGATGGCGCTGAAGAATGGGGCGCGCGCGCCCAGCCCCGCCAGCGCCCGCCTCGGCAGGTTCATGCCGGAGTTCGAGTGCACGCTGTTGAAGGCAAAGACGCAGCCGCGCAGGTCTGCCAGCGAGGCGAAGCCACTGTCGCGATGAACCACGAACACGCCCGCATGCGTCGGTCCCGCGCAATGCGGGGCATTGTACACCGGCACGCCCAGCAACCTGGCCTGACCGGCATAGATGGTCTGCAGTGGCCAGCCGCAGACCTGGGTGAACAGCGTCTCCGGCTCGATGCTGCCGGGCACCGGGGCGCGGTCGAACTCCGGCGCCTCCGGCAGCCCCGCCATGCCGCGCAGCGCCAACTCCGTCCGCATCGCCTGCCAGAACGCCGCGTTGACCGCGCGCATCTCCGGCAGGTTGTACATGGGCAGACTGACGCGCAGCGCGCTCACGGTACCGCGGCCTGCAGCGCCAGCAACTCGGGGTCGTTGTACTGCGGCCGCAGCGGCTTCGGTGCCGAGAGCATGGTCTGCACCTGGCAATCGACCTCGCCGGTGTTGAACAACTCGTGCTGCAGGCCCACCGGCAGCTGGACCAGGTCCCATTTGCCCAGGTGCAGTTCGGCGACCTCGCCGCCCTCGTAGCACTTCACCAGGCATTGGCCGTCGAGGATGAAGAACACCTCCTCGGTTTCGTGACAGTGCATCGGGATCATGTTGCCCACCGGCACCGTTTGGATCGACATGGTGAAGGCGGTGGCGGGAATGCTGCCGCGCAGGTCGCTCGGGTCGGTGGAGCCGCTGGCGCCGAGGTAGCGCCGCTGGATGCGCGCGAATTTTGGGTTCTTCGCGGTCTCGAAGCCGAACACGGTCCAGTCGGCGCGGCGCTCCTCGAAGCGCGCGGTGCGGGCAGCGAGTTTGTCGGAAAGGCTCATGCGCGGGTTCCAGCAGGCAGGTCGTGGGGGCGGGTGATGCCGCGCGGCCGTTCGTGCGGGGCCATCAGGTCGGAGAGCAGCATGCAGTCGGGGATGATCGGGTCGCCATCCATCACCACCAGCTCCGGCAGCAGGCGGGACGCCACCGTCAGCTCCTGCTTCCAGGTATCGGTGAAGGTCCAGCTGCCCGGCACCTCGCGCAGCACCGTGATATTCGCCCGCGCACCGACGCCGAGATGCCCGATGCTGGGATCGCGCAGCGTGCGCGCCGGCGTCGCGGTCAGGGCGCGGATTGCCGCCACCAGCGGCATGCCGAGGGCAACCACCTTGTTCAGCCCGCCCAGCAGCGAATAGTTCAGGATGGAGAAGTCGTGGTAGCTGCCGAAATCCGCATGTACGTCGCTGCCCAGCGTGTCCGGATAGACGCCCTTCGCCATCATCTTGCGGGCGATGTCGAAGGCGAAGTTGATGCCATGGCCGAGGTCGAACAGCGCGCCCTTTCCCTTCGCCGCGAAAATCCAGTCCGGCACCTCCTCATGCCGCGCCATGATGCCATCGGGCATGCAGGAATACACATGCGCCAGCGTGTCGCCCGGCTTAAGGTAGGGTACGATCTGCGCCATCACGGCGTTGGGGGGCGGCCGGTTGGCCTCGTCCACCGGGAACAGCTCGCCGGTATGGACGTACAGTGGCAGGTCGCCTTCGTGCCCAGCCTCCACCGCCTTCAGCAGCACTTCCGTGCCCCAGTGGGACTGGCTGCCGCTTTCGCAATGGCACTTGATGCCGCGCACCAGGCGCGGATGCTCGGCGGCAATGGCCAGCAGCGCCGGCACGTCCACCATGCCCGGGTTGTGCAGCGTGGTGCCCTGCATGCCGCCCTGCAACGCACCGGCCAGGTTGATGGAGGTGAAGGCGCGCACATCGGTCTTGGCGGGGTCGGCGATGAAGGCCTTGAAGCCGCCCAGCGTCCAGGCGCCGGTGCTGCCCTGGTCCACGATGGTGGTGGCACCGGAATGCACGCCGGCCGCATCCGCCGGCAGGCCGAAATTGGTCACCCATTCATAGCAATGCACGTGCATGTCGATGAAGCCGGGCGCGAGGATGGCGCCCGCCAGATCCACCATGCGCCGCGCCTTCACCGCGGTGCCGATGCTGTGGATGCGCCCGGCATCCACGCCCACATCGGCCACCCGGTCCACGCCATTGGCGGGGTCGATCACGCGCGCCCCGCGCAGCAGCAGGTCGATCATCGCCATCACCCCACCCAGGCGCGGGCCTGCGCGGCCACCGCCTCGCGGTCCCAGTCGTTGATCGCGGCGATGAACTCGCTGGTGAAGGCGGTGGTGCCATCATACCCCGCCGGCAGGTCGTTGGAGGCCTGCAGCTGCTGCACCACCCGCGTCCACTGCGCCGGCGTGCTGGCGCCATAGGGCGTACCCGCCGGCACCGCGAAGCTGCTGAAGCGCGAGAGGAACACGCGCTTGGCCTCCTCCATCACCTTGGCGGGGTCGCCGCCCTGCGGCTTGGTCGCGGGGTAGACCTTCCAGTGGATTTGGATGGCGGCCTCCGGATTGGTCAGGCCGAAATGCGCCGCCTTGGCGATGGCGCGGCACATCTTCACCGCCATCTCCGGCTTGGTGCGCAACATCTCCTCCCGCCCGATCACGCAGTTGCCAACGAGCTCGCTGAAGAAGCTGGGGCGGAACTCGGTGAACTCCATGCCGCGGTTCTCCAGCCCGGCGACGGCGGTGTCCCAGCTCAGCCAGGCCGCGATATCGCCGCGCCGCAGCGCGAGCAATGCCGGGGCGCCGGTGCCGGTGGCGACCATGGTCAGGTCCGTGGTCATGTTGACGCCGGCTTCGTGCAGCGTGGCCGCGGCGTAGGGGTTCGGCCCCATGACGGGAATGCCGACCGTCTTGCCCTTCAGCTGCGCCAGGTTGGTGATGCCGCCGGCCTTCGGCACCACCACGCGGCCGATCGGCTGGCGCGCGTGGATATAGGCGCCCTTCAGCGGCATGCCGCGATGCCGCGCCACCAGCAGTTCATCCGGTGCGATGGTGATGAAATCGATGTTGCCGGCGGAGATCAGCTGCAGCCCCGCGGTGTTGCCGGCAATGCCGAAGACATCCACCTCCAGCCCTTCCTGCGCCCAATAGCCCAGCGCCTTGGGCAACGAGGAATGCGCGGCGTGGCCGGTGGAGATGTCGGTGGTGGTGGGGCCGAAGCTGGTCTTGATCAGGGTCTGGCCAATGGCCGGTGCAGCCAGCAGCGCGGTGCCGGCGGCCAGCAAGGTGCGGCGGTTCATCATGGGCGGCTCATCTCCTGTTTCGGTTCCCAGAACAGCAGGCGGCGGCGCAGCCCCTGCACCAGCGCGTAGCCGGCAACGCCGATGGCGCCGAGCGCCAGCAATATGGCGAAGACCTGCGGAATGTTCATCCGCGCATTGGCCTGCACGATGAGATAGCCCAGCCCCGCGCTGGCGCCGACGAACTCGCCGACGATGGCGCCCGTCATGCAGAACACCACCGCAATGGACAGGCCGGAGAAGATATGCGGCAGCGCATCCGGCAGCTTGGCGAGGGCGAAACAGCGGATCGGCCCGGCGCCGAGCGCACGCAGGACGTCCAGCCGGCCTTTGTCCGTGGCGCGCATGCCCGCCAGCGTGGTGACCAGCATCGGGAAGAAGGAGATGATCGCGGCCACCGCGACCTTGGAGGAGGAGCCGAAGCCGAACCACACCACCAGCAGCGGCGCCAGGGCGATCTTCGGCATGGTCTGCAGCATCACCAGGTAGGGATAGACGGCGCGCTCCAGCAGCCGGATTTCCGCGACCAGCGTGGCGATGACCAGCCCGGCGGTCACCGCGATGGCGAAGCCGCTGGCCGCCTCTCCCAGCGTCACCAGGCCGTGCTGGACGAACAGCCCGCTCGTCAGCCCCTCGAACAGGGCCAAGCCGATGTTGGAGGGCGCCGGCAGCACGTACTGGCTGACCAGGCCCAGGCTAACCACCGCCTGCCAGAGCCCGAGCACGACGACGAAGACCAGCGGCGTCAACGCCAGTTCGGGCCGCGCGCGCAACCAGCTGGGCAGCCGCGGCATGGGCGTGGCGGGCAGGTTCAGCTCAGGCGCGGTCGCTTCGCTCATGGCCAGGCTCCGTCAGTGGGCGATGCTGGGCAAGGCAGAGGCGGTGTCGCCATCCAGCAGCCGGCGGATGCGCAGCACGGTGGCGGCAAAGGCGGGGTCGGCGATGATGTCGAGGCCGCGGGGCCGCGGCAACGCCACCGGGATCACCTCCACGATGCGGCCGGGGCGGGACGACATGACCAGCACGCGGTCGCTGAGGAACACGGCTTCCGCGATGGAATGGGTGATGAGGAAGACGGTCTTCTTCGACCGCGCGGCGATGGCCGCGAGTTCCACGTTCATCGTGTCGCGCGTCATCGCGTCCAGCGCGCCGAAGGGCTCGTCGAGCAGCAGCACGGCGGGGTCGTGGATCAGGGCGCGGGCGATGGCGACGCGCTGGCGCATGCCGCCGGAAAGCTCGCCCGGCAGCTTCCGCTCGAAGCCTTCCAGCCCGACCATGCCGAGCAGTTCCTGCGCGCGGGCGCGGGCCAGCCTGCGGTTCAGCCCCAGCACCTCGGCCGGCAGCATCACGTTGGCCAGCGCCGTCCGCCAGGGCATCAGGTTGGCATCCTGGAACACCACGCCGACCTCGCGGCTCGGCCCGTGCAGCGCCTTGCCGCTGACGCTGACATCGCCGGTATAGTCGGCGATCAGCCCGGCCAGGATGCGCAGCACCGTCGTCTTGCCGCAGCCGGAGGGGCCGACGAGAGAGACGAACTCGCCCTGGCCGATTTCCAGGTTGATACGGGAGAGCGCCTGGACGCGCTCCCCCTTCGCGGTCGGATAGACCTTGCTGAGCTCGCGGACGGCGATCAGCGGCGTAGCCATCATCCGTTGCCGATCACGCGGTCCAGGATCCACAGGTCGTAGTCATGCACCAGCTTATCCTGCGGGGTGAAGCAGCCGGCGCGGTTATAGGCGGAAAGCGCGCCCAGCTGCTGGCGTTCGGCGGCGATCACGTCCTCGTCGCGGACGATGTCGCTGTACTTCAGGTACAGGTCCAGCGTCTCCTGGAAGTCCGGCAGCGCGGCGGTGCTCTTCGGCACCATGGTGGAGGTGAACAGCCGGCAGGCGCCGGGGCCTTCGGGGATGATCTCGGTGCAGCTCACCATGTCGATGGCGAAGCCGATCATCGCGTTGCTGTGGACGTAGGGGAAGAAGGTGCCGATCTTCAGCTCGTCCGGCAGGTCCAGCTCCGGCAGCTTCTTCTGGCCTTCCGGCGTACCGCGGCTGCCGCTGAAATAGGTGTAGTGCATCAGGTAGTTGCCGACATGCACGCTGGGGTCGTGGAAGTCGCGCTTGCTGACGCGCTTCTTGTTCAGCGTGGTCTGGTGCACGAAGGGCACGTGGTATCCGTCGCTCCAATTCTCGGCATAGAATTTCCAGTTGGCCTTCACCGGAAATTCGCGGCGGGCGACGCAGACCATCTCCTCGGTCTTCCACGGCGCCACGCGCTGGGTCAGGTCGCCAAGGTAGTCGGTCAAGGCCTGGGCGCTGGCGTCGAAGTTGATCCACATCAGGCCGCACCAGATCTCCAGCCGGATCTGCACCAGGCCATGCTCGGCCTTCTGGAAGTGCTCCTCCTCGGTGATCAGCGGCGTGCCGACCAGCGCCCCTTCGAAGTCGAAGGCCCAGGCGTGGTAGGGGCACTTCATCGTGTGCGCGCAGGTGCCCTCGCCTGCCAGGATGGCGGAGCCGCGATGCGAGCAGCTGTTGATGAAGGCGCGCACCACCTGGTCCTTGCCGCGGACGATGATCAGCGGCACGTCGGCGAAGCTCAGCGTGATGTAGCTGCCGACATCGGGGACCCGGCTCTCATGGCCCAGGCAGTTCCAGTATTTCTTGAAGATGGTTTCCTTCTCGCGGGCGTACCATTTCTCGGAGGTGTAGCACCACGGCGGCAGCGTCTCGGCCGAATAGAACGGCCGGCGCACGCCGGTGTAGTGCCTCGGGTCGAACAGGTCGGCCGGCTCGGCCATGTCGCGCATGATGTGGTTCATCGAACATTCCCCTCGTGGCGGTTACGCAGTTGGTGGCCCGGCCTGTGGCCCGGCCCAGAACAACAGGCGCTGCCGCACCGCGGTGACGCCGAAATGCAGCAGCATGCCCATGCCCGCGAGCAGGCCGAGGATGGAGAAGACCCGTGCGGTCTCCAGGTTCTCGTTGGCCGCCAGGATCAGCGTGCCGAGGCCCGCCTTGGCGCCGACGAACTCGCCGACGATGGCACCCAGCAGCACGAAGACCACGGCGACGTTGACGCCGGAGAAGATGAAGGGCAGGGCGCTGGGCAGCCGCACCAGGCGGAACACCTGCGCCCGGCTGGCGCCGAGGCTGTGCAGCACATCGAGCCGCCCCGGCTCGCAGGCCCGCAGGCCGAGGATGGTGCTGACCAGCACCGGGAAGAATGCAATCGCCGCCGCCAGCACCACCTTGGACCAGATGCCGTAGCCGAACCAGACGATGACAAGCGGCGCCATGGCGATCTTCGGCATCGCCTCGAACGCGATCAGGAAGGGATTGAGGGTGCGCTCCACCAGCGGCGTGGCGGAGACCAGCGCGCCGACGCCGACACCGGCCAGGATGGCGATGACGAAGCCGATCATCGCCTGCAGCAGGGTCACGCCCAGGTGCATCGGGTAGATGCCGCTCTCGAAGCCCAGGCGGAGCTGCGTGGCGATCTCGCTCGGCGCCGGCAGCATCATCGGGTCCAGCCCGCCCCAGCGCGCCCCCGCTTCCCAGCCGCCCAGCACCAGCGCGCCGAAGCCCAGCGGCGGCCACAGCGCGGCGAACCAGCGCGTCAGTGCGCGGCTTACTCTCAGGCGGGTTGCGTCACGCGACATCCCGCGCCGCTTCCTTCAACCCGGGCGGCCGGCGCGCATTGGCGCCCATGAACTTGCGCCAGGCGATCACGCCCAGGTCGCTCTTGGAGAGCCGCTCCGGCCCGGGAATCACCGCCTCCAGCAGCACCTTGTCCTGGTCGGAGAAGATGCGGTCATGCGCCCAGCCGCGCCAGACATGGTAGTGCAGCCGGTCGAACCACTCCACCAGCTTGCTGGTGCGGCGGAAGTTGTTGATGTTGAAGCAGCGCGTGGTGTTCTCGTCGATCGGCACCGCCAACTGCACCAGCGCGTATTCACCGTGCAGGCGGCCCACCAGCACCATCCCGGGCAGCCAGACCTCGGACTGGTTGGGAATGCCGTAGACCTTGTGGGCCTTGGAGTTCTCGAAGCCGCGGATGTTGCCGCGCCCCCGCGGCTTCATGAAGCGCCACCACTCGTTGTTCGGGAAGCGGCCGAGGCCCGGAAACTCCGCGCTGGTGACGCCACCGATGCGCTTGAACGCCATGCCCTTGCCGTTCGGCAGCGGCTTCGGCTCGATGGTCAGGTTGAACGGCAGTTGCGGCTGGAAAAACAGTTCCGGCGACTTGCGGTGCACGTATTGGGCGTGCTGGTCGTTGCCCCAGTTGTCCACCAGCCATCGCCAGTTGCAGGCGTAGTCGGTGTACATCGGCATGGTGAAGAACGTCTGCTGGTCGGCGATCCACGCGGGGATGTCGTCCTCCAGGCGGGAAGGCTCGGTCTCGCCGGCCCAGAGCCAGATCATCCCGGCATGTTCGCGGATGGGGTAGTGCCGCATCGTCACCTTGCGGGTGATCGGCGCCTCCGGCCCATCCATGATGGCGGCGACGAGCTTGCCGTTGGCACCGTCGAAGGTCCACCCATGGTAGGGGCAGCTGATGGTGCCGGTGCCCTTGTACAGGCACTCGCCCAGCGAGAGCTTGACGCCGCGGTGCGGGCAGCGGTCGTCCAGCGCGTAGAGCTTGCCGGCGTCGCGATAGATCACGATGTCACGGCCCAGCAGGCGCACGCCCTTGGGCTTGCGCTTCAACTCTCGGCTGGTGACGATGGGGTACCAGTATTCCGCGAAGCCGAGCTTCGGGATGTTGTGGGCGCGATAGGGCAACTCGCCCGGGTCCTCGTCACGCTCCATCTGCGGCATCCGCGATCTGCTCCCCACGCTGCATGTGTCGGCCAGACAGCAGGAACAAGCACGAGTCGTGCCAACGGCTTGGCGCGCCGATTTCGGCGGCTGCACCCACTCAAACGGCCCGGCCGCCGCCTATTTTGGCGTCAGGTCGCGCCGAGATTAGCCAGACGCCGCACCGCGCTCACTCCCGCGGCCGCAGCGCCTCCGCCAGCAGGAACAGTGTCGTCACCACCACCACCACCACGACCGAGGCCGCCACCAGCGTCGGGCTGACCTGCAGCACGACGTCGTCCCACAGTTGCTTCGGCAGGGTCGACCGCAGCCCGCCGCCGATGAACAGCGCCACGGTCAGTTCCTCGAATGAACTGAGAAAGGCGAAGATCAGGGCGGCTATCAGGCCGCCCCGGGTCAGCGGCATCGCCACCCGCCAGAAGCTGCGCAGCCGACCGGCGCCCAGCGTGGCCGCCGCCTGGTCCAACCGCCAGTCGTAGCCCTTCAGCGTTGCCAGCAGGATGACGAAGGCAATCGGCAGCGCATGCACCACGTGGCCCAGCATGATGCCGAGGTCCGTCGCCACCAACCCGAGCTGGGCGAACAGGTAGAACAGGGCGATCGCAACGACGATGGCGGGCACGATCATCGGCAGCAGGAACAGCAGGAACACCAGGCCGGTGAATCGGCTGGGGCTGCGCGCCAGGCCAAAGCCGGCCAGCGTGGCGATGAAGAGCGTTACAACGGCAGTCGCCGCGCCGATGCCGAAGCTGCGCAGGGTGGCCGCCACCCAGACCGGCGAGGCGAAATATTCGCGGAACCACCGCAGCGACAGCCCTGGCGGCGGAAACGACAGGAAATCGCCGCTGCTGAAGGCCATCGGCAGCAGCGCCACTATCGGCAGTACCAGCACCGCGATGACCAGCCCGCAATAGGCCGGCAGCAGCCAGCCGAAGCGATGGCCGCCAAAGCTCGGCAGGGCGCTGGCCCGGGCCACGGCGGCCAGCAGCCACAGCCCCAGCCGCCGCGACAGGCTGCGCGCACCACGCTGCACGCTACCGCCGCCGGCGATGGCGGACAGCCCGAAGACCCGGTCGAAGACCAGGCAACTCGCCAGCGCCGCCGCGATCAGAAGCGCTGCCAGTGCACTCGCAAACACCCAGTTATCCAGGGTCTGGATCTGGGTGATGATGACCTGGCCCAGCATGGTTTCCTGCGGGCTGCCCAGCAGCGCCGGCGTGATGAAGTAGCCAAGCGAGCCGATGAACACCAGCAACCCCGCCGAGGCCACGCCCGGCATGGAAAGCTGGAAGAACACGCGCCAGAAGGCTTCCGCTCGTGTCGCCCCCAGGGTTCCCGCGGCCAGCAGCAGCCGCCGGTCGATACCGCCCATGACCGACAGCATGGCCACCACCGCCAAGGGCAGCATGCTGTGCGTCATGGCGAAGATGACGGTGCCGCGATTGAACAACAGGCTGCCCGGCGGGGCGATGCCGGCCCAGTCCAGCAGGTTTGAGATGGCGCCGTTACGCCCCAGCAGGACCAGCCAGGCGAAGTTCTTGACCAGCGCACTGGTCCAGAACGGCAGCAGCACCAGCAGGGAGACCATCCGTTGCCGCCGCGGTGGCAGCCCGGAAAGCCAGTAGGCAAGGGGGTAGCCCAGCACCAGGCAGCACGCCGTCACCTGCGCGGCGATGCCGAAGGTGTTGCCGATGACGCGAAGATAGACCCGCACGCCGAACGCGCGCTGATACGCCGCCAGCGAAAACCCGCCGCCGTCGGGGTCGGCAAAGCTGACCGACAGCAGCTGCAGCACGGGCACGATCAAGAAGCCGAGCAGGAAGACCAGCCCCGGTGCCGCCAACCACAGCGGGTCCAGCCGCCGCCCGGCCAGCGTCATTTCGCCGCCTGCATCCGGCTGGCCACATGCCGGTTCTCCGGCCTCGACAGCCCGAGGTTGTCGCGCAGCGTCGGCCCGGCCCATGCGGTCTTCACCAAGCCGCGCCGCTGCAGTTCCGGGATCGCCTTGTGCACGAACCCATCCAGCCCGGCCGGGGTGGTGCTGAAGATCATCATGAAGCCGTCGCAGGCACCGGAGGTGAACCATTCCTCCATGTGGTCGGCCACCTGCTTCGCGGTGCCGCGTACTGTCCTGTTGCCACGTTCATAGCGCAGGTACATCTGGCGCAGGGTCATGCCCTGGCGGATCATGCCGACGATGTGGTCGAAGTAGGCCTTGTGCAGGTTGGCCGATGTGGGGATGCGGTCCTCCGGAATGGGTTCGTCCAGCGGCAGGCCGGAGAGGTCGGCCTCCAGGTCCATGCCCAGCCGCATCCGCCCGACATCGGGGTGAATCAGCGCCTGCAGCGTCTGGTACATGTCCTCGGCTTCCTGCTCACTGTCCGCGACGATGCAGGGTGTGCCGGCGAGCACCTTCAGCTCGCCGGGCGCGCGGCCATACTTCGCCATGCGGCCCTTGAGGTCGTCATAGAACGTCTTGCCCGCCGCCACGGTGCTGTCCGACGCAAACACCACCTCGGCGGTCTCGGCGGCGAATTCGCGCCCGGTATCCGAAGCCCCGGCCTGGATGATGACGGGATGCCCCTGCGGCGCGCGCTGGATGTTCAGCGCACCGTTGACGCGGAAGTGCGGCCCCTCATGCGCCACGGCGTGCTGCTTCGTCGGGTCGAACATCAGCCCCTGCGCGCGGTCGCGGATGAAGGCGTCATCCTCCCAGCTGTCCCATAGCTGCTTGACCACCTGGACGAACTCCTGCGCGCGCGCGTACCGCTCCGCATGCGGCGGCAGCTTGTCCAGGCCGTAGTTTCGGGCGGCGAAGTCATTGGCCGAGGTCACGACGTTCCAGGCGGCGCGGCCATGGCTGACATGGTCCAGCGACGCGAATTGCCGGGCCACGTTATAGGGTTCGTTGAAGCTGGTGCTGGCGGTGCCGCCCAGCCCGATGTGCTTGGTCGCCCCGGCCACGGCCGAGAGCAGCACCACCGGGTCGAACACGTTCATGAACATCGGGAAGCGGCTGTAGGCGGTCAGGTTCGTGGTCCGCGCCGCCGGGGTATCGGCGATGAAGAACAGGTCCATCATGCCGCTCTCGGCCAACTGCGCCATGGCCCTGTAATAGTCGATATCGGTGCTGGCATTGGCCTGGGTGCCCGGATGCAGCCAGGACGCCACATGCGACCCCGTGGGATGCACCAGCGCCGCCAGCGCCATCTGGTTCGTCATCGCCGCCGCTCCGCTCAGCCGATCAGCCAGTCCTGGAAGCGTTCAACCACGCGGTTGCGGTTGGCGCCCCACCAGTCGTTGTCCACGGCGACCAGGCCGCGGATATTGGTGGCCGAGGTCGGCAGCAGTGCGGCGCGCTCGGCGCTGAGATGGTCGAAGGTGCGCGTGTTGCTCGGCCCGTTTGCCACCATGCCGCAGTAGATCGCCTGCTGTTCCGGCTTGATGCAGAACTCGATGAACTTGCGCGCCAGGTCGGCACGCGGCGTGCCCTTCGGGATCGACCAGCCATCGGTCGAATAGACCCCCTGGTTCCAGACGATCTTGACCGGCGCGCCGCTGCTGATCGCGGCATAGGCGCGGGCGCCCCAGGTGTCGGACATGTCGACCTCGCCGCTCTGCAGCAACTGGGTGTTCTGCGCGCCGCTGGTCCACCAGACGTTGATGTGCGGCTTGATCTGGTCGAGCTTGCGGAAGGCGCGGTTCACGTCCAGCGGATAGAGGTCCTTGGGTGCCACGCCATCGGCCATCAGCGCGGCTTCCAGCGGCCCGTTCGCGGCGCGGTACATTGCCCGGCGGCCGGGGAACTTGGCCACGTCCCAGTAGTCCGCCCAGCTCTGCGGCCCGTTCGCGCCGTACTTGTCGGTGCGATAGGCCATGGTGGTGCTGAACACCGAGAAGCCCAGCCAATTCCGCGTCAGCATACCCGGCACCAGGTTGGCGCCGGCGGCGGCCGGAATGTTCAGCGGCTCCAGGTAGTCCTTCGGCCGGCTCAGGTTGAGCACATGGGTCGGCGTTACCATGCAGCCGTCCCAGATGAAGGTGCGCGCATCCACCAGCAGCTTGAACTGCACGGTCGGGTCACTCTCATGCACCACGCCCACCACCTTGATGCCGGTGGCCTGCTCGAAGGGGTCGTAGAATGCCTTGCGGATCGCTTCGCCGGGGGCGCCGCCGACATCGGCGATGGTGATCTGCTCGGCACCGAAGGCGCGCTGGCCGGTCCAGGCGAAGGGCGCGGCCAGCGCGGTGAGTTGCAGGGTGCGGCGACGGCTCAACAGGGTCATGGATCGGGTCCTCCGAAGGTCGTTCACGGGGTCAGCAGTCGCGCGCGCGCGGCATGCCAGCCAAGCCGCACCGCCGCCCCCAGCGGCAGGCTGCCTTGGCCCGCGGTGCGCCGCAGGATGAGCGTGGCGCCGGAGCCCAGCGTCACCACCAGCCGATGTTCGGCGCCGGCATAGACCGTCTCGGTCACCGTGCCGGCCAGTGCCGGGAAATCGACGGGGTCCAGCTCGACATGTTCGGGCCGCACCACCAATGCGGCGTCGCGCCCGGCCGTGCCGGCGCTGCCAGGTGGCAGCGGCAGCGGCCCGTCGGCGGTCAGCAGTTCTTGGCCCTCCACCTTGCCACGCAGCACGTTGGACAGCCCGATGAAGTCGGCGACGAACAGGCTGGCGGGATGTTCATACACCGCCTGCGGCGAGCCAAGCTGCTCGATCCGGCCATGGTTCAGCAGGCAGATCCGGTCGGACAGCGCCAGCGCTTCCTCCTGGTCGTGCGTGACGAACATGATGGTCGCGCCGGTGTCGCGATGCAGTCGCCTGATCTCAAGCTGCATGCTCTCGCGCAGCTTGCGGTCCAGCGCGCCGAGCGGTTCGTCCATGATGATCAGCGCCGGCTCGTAGACGAAGCACCTGGCCAGCGCGACGCGCTGCTGCTGGCCGCCGGAAAGCTCCCGCGGGAAGCGATGCTGCAACCCGCCGAGGCCGACGAGTTCCAGCGCCGCCGCCACGCGCCGGTTGCGCTCGGCGCTGGCGATGCGCCGCATCTGCAGCGGGAAGGCGACGTTTTCCTGCACCGTCAAATGCGGGAACAGCGCATAGTTCTGGAACACCACGCCGATGCCACGCTTGTGCGGCGGCGTGTGCGTCTCGTTGCGGCCGTCGATCAGCAGCCGCCCGCAACTGGGCTCGGTCAGTCCGGCGATGATCTGCAACAGCGTGGTCTTGCCGGAGCCGGACGGCCCGAGCACGGTCAGGAACTCGCCGGGCGCCACGTCCAGGTCCATCGGCAGCAGCGCGTCAAGCTTGCCGTAGCGCTTGCCGATGCCGCGCACCGCCAGCTTCGGCGTGGCCGGCGGCGTGGCCAAGGCGGCGCTGTCCCGCATGCCGCTAGCCCTTCGCGCCCATGACCTTGTCGGACATGTCGGCAGCGCGCCGCACGAAATCGAGCGGACCGGAGAAATCGAAGGCACGGTAGACCGCGGCCAGATGGTTGAAGTGCGGTGCCTGCGCGAACTGCACGAAGGCCAGCCGATGCCCGGCATAGTCGCTGTTCAGCAGGTCCCGCGAGAAGGCCAGCAGCTTGCGGCGGTCCTCACTCTCCCAATTGTCGTTCAGCGAATAGAACTTCTTCAGCCACTCGCTACTGCCCGCGGCGTTGAACGCAGCGGCATTCGGCGTCACGCAGATCTGCCCGCCGATCAACTCGCGTGCCGCATGCATCATCGCCGGCAGCTGCGAACAGGCCAGGACGCGGCCGGCGTACAGCAGGCTCTGGTTCGGCATCAGCAGCCCGGCGGGGGAAGTTTCGGCCAGCGCGATGGAGGCGACGAGATGCGCCCGGATACCCTCGCGGTAGCAGGCCAGGTCGGCCAGCTTCTCCTGCACCGCCTGCAGCTTCTCCAGGCCGGTCTGCCGCGCGTTGAACAGTGCCGCGCCGATCATCATGTCAGCGTTGTACAGCAGCCGCAGCACGTAGGGGAAAGCGCTGTAGCGGTGCAGCGTGGCGCGGATGTGCTGGGCCGCGCGGGTGTGCCGGTAGAAGAACACGTCTTCCCACGGGATCAGCACGTTGTCGAACACCACCAGCGTGTCGACCTCGTCGAACCGGTTGCTCAGCGGATAGTCCGCCGCCGCGCCGCGCCCGGCGAAGCCATCCCGGCAGATATGCTTCACCCCCTCAGCGCCCATCTTGACGATGCAGCCCAGCGCGTAGTCGCTCTCCTTCTCGTCCGCCCAGGCGCCGACGGTGGGCTTGAGGAAGGCCTGGTCGGCGTAGGCCGCCGCCGTCTCGTACTTGGCGCCGCGGATGATGATGCCGGCGCTGGTCTCCTTGACCACATGCACCATCATGTCCGGGTCGCGGTCGGTGATGTGGCGGCTGCGGTCGCCCTTCGGGTCGGTGTTGGCGGAGACGTGGAACGGGTCGCGCTCGACCACGCGGGCGATGTGGCTGTCGATGTTGGCGGCGAAGCGCGGGTCGATCTCGGCCAGCACGTCGCGGCCATCCTGCAGGGACCACATCTCGCCGACGGTCTCGTCGCCGACGCGCGTCACCACGCCGCCGATCTCCTGCAGCAGCGCGTCCACGCTGGCCCACTTGCGGTGCCAGTCCTGCTGCGTGCGCGGCGGCTGGTTGTACACGCTGTGTCGCTCGGTCCCCTCCACATAGGTCAGCGCGTCCTGGTGCGCCGCCTCGTGCTGCATGTCGTACATCCGCGCCTTCACCGCCACGATCGGCGCGAAGGCCTGGTGGCTCGGCACGTCCTTCACCCGCTCGCCGTCGATCCAGACCTCCCGCCCGTCGCGGATGCCGTCCAGGTACTGCGCGCCGGTGCGGATCATCGCCCACCTTCAAATGCCCGTTCGAACGCAGCATGGCGCAGCTTGACCGCCCGAGGAAACCGTCTTTCGCGCCGCCGCATCCCGGCGCTAGGCTGGGACTGCATAAGCAGGAGGCAGCCGATGCCGCAGACCGCCCTGACAGGTCCCAGTGTCTGGACCGGCGCCGAGCTGGCGGCGCGTACCGACTGGGTCTGGCCCTGGGCACCGGAGGAGGTGGCGGAGCTGCTGGCCGCGGCCCAGGCGGCGCTGGACGGCGGCATGAGGTTGGAGGCGCTGCGCGCGACGGACTTCCCGCTGCCCATCACCGCGCCTCGCCTGGCCGCGGCGGCGCAGTCGCTGGAGGAAGGTTGCGGTATCGTCAACCTGCGCGGCCTGCCGGCGGTGGCGCCGGCGCTGATGCGCATGGTGCTCTGGGGCATCGGCCTGCACCTCGGCATCCCCGTCTCCCAATCCAGGTTCGGCGAGCTGCTCGGCGAGGTGAGGGATACCGGCGAGGCGCTCGGCCAACCCGGTTCGCGCGGCTACCGCACCGGCGGCCCGCTGCGCTTCCACACCGACCGCAGCGACGTCGTTGCCCTGCTCTGCGTCCGCCAGTCGCAATCCGGCGGCGACAGCATGATCGTCTCCACCCCCGCCATCCACAACGCCATGCTGGAGCGCCGGCCCGACCTGCTGGCGCTGCTGTTCCAACCCTGGTTCCACAGCCGCCAGCAGGAACAGCGCCCGGGCGAGCTGCCCTGGTATCGGAACCGCATCTTCGCCGTGCATCAGGGCCGCTTCACCAGCCAGTATTCCCGCAGCTACGTCGAATCCGCCCAGCGCTTCCCCGAGGTGCCGCGGCTGACGGACGCCCAGAACGAGGCGTTGGACATGCTGGCGGCGCTGGCGCACGAGCTGGCGCTGCATACCCGGATGGAGCCGGGAGACATCCAGCTGCTCAACAATCATGTGACCTACCATGCCCGTACCGCGCTGGTGGACTGGGAAGACCCGGCGCAGAAGCGGCTGCTCTACCGGCTGTGGCTTTCCATGCCCAACAGCCGCGCGCTGCCTGACGACTTCGACGAACTCTGGGGTGCCACCGCGGCCGGCGCGCTGCGCGGCGGCGTGGTGGCGGAAGCCGGCTATCTCAGCCCGCTCGACCTGGCCAGCTAGGAACGCCACATGGCCCACACGCGCATCCGCCCGTTCAACACCCGCGATACCTACCCGACGCAGAAACTGGACAACGACCTGGCGCAGGCCGTCGTTGCGCGCGGCGCCATGGTGTTCCTGCGCGGCCAATGCCCGCAGGACCTCGACACGTCCGAAAGCGTCGGCATCGGCGACCCGGTAGCGCAGACCCACAAGGTGATGCAGAACATCGCGCAGCTGCTGGGCGAATGCGGCGCGGCCATGGCGCACGTCACCAAGCTGGTGGTCTACATCACCGACGTCCGCCACCGCGAAGCCGTCTACCGCACCATGGGCGAATACATCCGCGGCGTGCATCCGGTCTGCACCGGCCTGGTCATCGTGGCGCTGGCCCGGCCGGAATGGCTGGTGGAGATCGACGCCACGGCGGTGATTCCCGAATGACCTTCTCCATCAGCGGCCGCTGCCCGCTGAGCGGCGAGTTCGGCATCGCCGTCTCGTCCTCCTCGCCCGCCGTCGCCGCGCGCTGCGCCCATGCCCGCGCCGGCGTCGGCGTGGTCGGCGCGCAGAACATCACCGACCCGCGGCTGGGCCAGCAGGGCCTGGCGCTGCTGGCCGAGGGGCTGGCGGCCGAGGCGGCGCTGGCGCGGCTGGTCGCCGGCACGCCGCACAGCGCCTATCGGCAATTGGTCGTGCTCGGCCGAGAGGCACCGGCAGCGGTGTTCCACGGCGCCGGCACGCTCGGCATCCATGGCCATGCCCTGGGCCAGGACTGCGCCGCCGCCGGCAACATGCTGGCCAACGCCGGGGTGCCCGCCGCCATGGTCGGCGCCTTCGAGGCCGCGACCGGGGAGCCGCTGGCCGAGCGCCTGCTGGCCGCGATGCAGGCCGGCCTGGCGGCAGGCGGAGAGGCCGGCCCGGTACATTCGGCCGGCCTGGTGGTGGTGCGGGACCAGCCCTGGCCGCTGGCGGACCTGCGGGTCGACTGGACCGAGGGCGATCCCATCGCCGAGTTGGCCGCGCTGTGGGCGCTGTGGCAGCCGCAGCAGGAAGCCTATGTCGGCCGGGCGCTGAACCCCGGTGCCGCCCCCAGCTTCGGCGTGGCCGGCAACCCCTGAAGCCCGGCTGCGCCCACGGCAAATAGCGCTGGCCTCGGCGGCGGATTCTTGCCAGCCTTGGTCATACGACCAAGACGAACAACGGGGGAAACCAGGCATGACCACTCGCAGGAAACTCTTCGGCGCCGCAACCGGCGTGGCGTTCTGTGGCTGCGGCCTGCTCAACGCCGCCCATGCCCAGGGCAGCGCGCCGCGGCGCCAGGCTGTCGCCGTCGGCGGCCGCCGGGTCAAGACCATCGATGTCCACGCCCACTGCATCTTCCCCGAGGCCGCGGCGCTGGCCGGCATCACGCGGGAGCGGATCAACGCCGGCGTTCCCGGCTCGCGCGACAGCGTGATCGACAACGTCGAGGAACGCTTCGCCGTCATGGACCGCCAGAAGGTGGACATGGAAGTGCTCTCGGTGAACCCGTTCTGGTACCGCCAGCCGCGCGACACCGCGGCGCAGATCGTCAAGATCAGCAACGAGAAGATGGCCGCTCTCTGTGCCGCCCACCCGGACCGCTTCGCCGGCTTCTGCGCGCTGACCCTGCAGGACCCGCAGCTGGCGGTGCAGGAACTGGTCAAGGCGGTGCGCGATCAGGGCCTCAAGGGCATCGCCGTCGGCGACAGCGTCGGCGACCTGGAGTTGTCGGACCGCTCGCTGGACCCGGTCTGGGCCAAGGCGGAGGAGCTCGGCGTGCCGCTGTTCATCCACCCGCAGGGCATTCCGGAGCTGAACAAGCGGCTGGCCGGCAATGGCTACCTGACCAACGTCATCGGCAACCCGCTCGGCACCACCATCGCGCTGGCGCACCTGATCTTCCAGGGCAATTTCGACCGCACGCCGGGGCTCAAGGTCATCGCGGCGCATGGTGGCGGCTTCATCGCGCATTATGCCGACCGCTTCGACCACGGCTGCCGGCTGAACAGCGCCGCCTGCGACAGCGGCATCCAGCTGAAGAAGCAGCCGACCGAGTACCTGAAGCAGATCTGGTTCGACAGCCTGGTCTTCACGCCGGAAGCCATCCGCCACCTGCAGGCGGTGTCCGGTGCCACGCAGATCGTGCTGGGCAGCGACTGGCCCTACCCCTGGACCATGACGCCGGTGGACCACGTCATGGCATCGAACTCGCTGAACGACGCGCAGAAGCGGGCGGTGCTGGGCGAAACCGCGGCGAAGCTGCTGAAGATCACCACCTGAGGCGCCTGCCGCCGGGGGCGCTCCCCCCCGGCGGCTACTCCGGCCGGATCTGCCCGCGCCGGATCACCTCGGCCCATTTCAGCGCATCGGCGCGGATCAGCTCGGCGAAGGCGGCACGGCTGCTGCCAACCGGCTCCATGCCTTGCTCGGTGATGGCGCGCACCACCTCGGGCTCGTGCAGCGCCGCGGCCGCGGCGGCGTGCAGCTTCACCAGCACCGCCTCCGGCACCGCCGCGGCGGTGACCAACCCATGCCAGTTGCTGGTCTCGATCTCGCCCAGCCCGCTCTCCGCCAGCGTCGGCACCTCGGGCAGGAAGCTCAGCCGCTGCGGGCTGCCGACCGCGATGATGCGCAGCGTGCCGGCGCGGTGGTGCGCCAGGAAGACCGGCATGTCGGACAGCCCGCTGTCGACCTCCCCGGCCAGCAGTGCCGTGCCCACCGGCCCGCCGCCACGATACGGCACGTGCACCAGCCGCACCCCGGCCAGCTGCGCGATGAGCTCTCCGGTCAGGTGCGGCATGCTGCCGGCGCCGGAAGAACCATAGGTCACCGTGCCCGGCTGCGCCTTCGCCGCCGCCAGCAGGTCGGCCAGGGTATGGAAGGGCGAGGCCGCCGGCACCACCACCGGCACCTGGACGTTCATCGCCAGCGTGATCGGCGCCAGGTCGCGCCCGGCCTCGAACGGCCGCGGTACCATCAGGCTTGGCCCGATCACGATGCCGCCGGTGGTGCCGAGCGCGACTGTATAGCCATCGGCCGGCGCCTTGGCGGCGAGGTCCACGCCGGTGACGCCGCCAGCGCCGGAGCGGGTTTCGATGACGACGGGCTGGCCGAGCATGGCCGCCATGCGCGGCGCCATCAGCCGGGCCATGAAGTCGTTGGAACCACCAGGCGCGAAGGGCACCACGAAGCGGATGGGCCGGCTGGGCCAGGCCGGCTGCGCCACGGCAGGCGGTGCGGCCCCGAGCAGTGGCAGCAGCGCCAGGGCAAGGGCGAGACGCTTGGACATGGGCGGTTCCTCCGGGCGGTCTCGGCCGCCATTGCTTGGCAGCCTAGCGCCTTCGTGGCCGGGCGAACAATCGGCCGCGCGCCGACTGGCCAGCGGCACGCGCTGCGTCCTACACTGCGGTAAACCCGGCCGCACCGCTGGCCAAGCAAACGGGAACGTCCATGCCCAACCCCTTCGGCCGCCGCCTGTTGCTGACCGCGCCCGCGGCGTTGCTGGCCGCCCCTGCGCTGGCCGAGGCGCCCTGGCCCAGCCGGCCGCTGCGCATCATCGTACCCTTCGCGCCGGGCGGACCGATCGACCAGAACGCCCGCATCGTGGCCCAGCCGCTCAGCGAAGCGCTGGGCCAGCCGGTGGTGATCGAGAACCGCACCGGCGCCAATGGCGCGGTGGCGGCCGAACTGGTCGCCCGCGCCCCGGCCGATGGCTACACGCTGCTGTTCAGCGTCATCCATCTCAGCGTGCTGCCCAGCCTGATGCCGAGCCTGACCTACGACATCGAGCGCGACTTCACCCATGTCACGCTCTCGGCCTACTACCCCATCATCCTGGTGGTGAAGCCGGAAAGCCCGATCCACTCCGTGGCCGAGCTGATCGCCGCCGCCAAGGCGGCGCCCGGCACGCTCAGCTACAGCCATTCCGGCTATGGCGGCGGCACCCATCTGGCCGGCGAGCTGTTCGCCATGCAGGCCGGCGTGCAGCTGCGCCAGATTCCCTATCGCGGCAGCGCCCCGGCCATGGCGGACCTGCTCGGCGGCCATGTCGACATGATGTTCTCCGACGCGCCGACCGCGATCCAGCCGGTGCAGGCCGGGTTGCTGCGCCCGCTTGGCATCTCCACGCCGGAACGCTCGGCGCTGATACCGAGCCTGCCCACCATCGCCGAGCAAGGCCTGCCCGGCTACAGCGCCTACAGCTGGGGCGGCGTCTCGGTCCGTGCCGGCACCCCGCCCGAGATCGTCACGCGCCTGAACACCGAGCTGGTGAAGCTGATGCACGACCCCGGCGTGCGCGAGCGCATGCTGAAGATCGGCGCCGAACCCCGGCCCGGCACGCCGGCGGAGTTCAGCGCCATGATCCATGGCGAGATCGCCAAGTGGGCCGAGGTGGTCCGCCGCGCCGATATCCGGATCAACGACTGATGCGCATCGCCATCATCGGCGCCGGCATCGGCGGCCTCAGCCTTGCCGGCCTGCTGCACCAGCGCGGCTTCGACGTGCAGGTGTACGAACAGGCCCAGCGCTTCGCCCGCATCGGCGCCGGCATCCAGCAGAGCAGCAATGCGCTGAAGGTGCTGCGCAGCCTCGGCCTGGAGCCGCGCCTGCGCGCCTGTGCCTTCTCCCCCGCCGTGTGGAACAACCGGGAGTGGGATAGCGGTGCGGTCAAGCACACGCTGACGCTGGGCGAGCGCTTCGAGCAGCGCTATGGCGCGCCCTACCTGCTGCTGCATCGCGGCGACCTGCACGCCGCCCTGGAAAGCGCGGTGCCGGCCGAACGCATCCGCCTGGCCCACGCCGTGCAGCGGGTGGAAGGCACCACGCTGCACTTCGCCGACGGCAGCACCGCGACCGCCGATGCGGTGGTGGCCGCCGATGGCGTGCATTCCCGGGTGCGCGAACAGCTGTTCGGCACCCAGGCCGCGCGCTTCAATGGTCGCGTCGCCTACCGCACCACCTTTCCGGCGGCCTTGCTGGCCGAGCCGCTGATGGATGACTGCACCAAGTGGTGGGGGCCAGACCGCCATATCGTGACGTATTACGTCACGCCCGACCGCAGCGAAGTCTACTTCGTCACCAGCGTGCCGGAACCGGAGTGGCGCACGGAAAGCTGGTCCTCCAAGGGCGACCTCGGTGAGTTGCGCGACGCCTTCGCCGGCTTCCACCCCGCCGTGCGGCAGGTGCTGGCGGCCTGCCCGGACGTGCACAAATGGGCACTGGTGGAACGCGACCCGCTGCCCGCCTGGCACCGGGGCCGCGTTGCCTTGCTCGGCGACGCCTGCCACCCGATGGTGCCCTACATGGCGCAGGGCGCCACCAGCGCCATCGAGGACGCCGCCGTCCTGGCCCGCTGCCTTGAGGCGGAGCACGACCCGGAGCGCGCCTTCGCCCGCTACACCGCCACGCGCCACGCCCGTGCCTCGGAAATCCAGCTGACGTCGCATCGCAACGAGTGGATGAGCACGCGCACCGACCCCGACTGGGTCTATGGCTACGACGCCCTGCAGACACCCCTGGCCGAAGCGGCCTGAGCCTTACGGAGAGCACCATGTCCTCAGCCATCGTCGGCCAGCTGGCCCCCACCGGCGTGCTGCGCGCCGGAGTCAACATGGGCAATTTCCTGCTGGTCACCAGCCGGGCGGAAAACGGCGACCCGGCCGGCGTCTCCCCCAGCATGGCCAAGGCCATCGCCGACCGGCTCGGCGTGCCGGTGAAGTACGTGCCCTTCGCCCGGCCGAACCAGATCGCCGATGCCGCCGATACCAATACCTGGGACATCGCGCTGATCGGCGCCGAGCCGCAGCGGGCCGCCAAGATCAGCTTCACCGCCGCCTACTGCGAGATCGAGGCGACCTACCTGGTGCCGGCCGGCTCGCCCATCGCCAGCATGGATCAGGTCGACAAGCCCGGCATCCGCATCGGCGTTTCCGCCGGTGCCGCCTATGCGCTGTGGTTGGAGCGCAACATCCACCACGCCACGCTGGTGCAGGTGCCCGGCGGCGGCAGCGCGGCCTGGGATCGCTTCGTGGCCGAGAAGATGGAGGTCTTCGCCGGCCTGCGCCCCGGCCTGCTGGGCGACGTGGAGAAGCTGCCCGGCGCCCGCATTTTGGATGGCCAGTTCATGGCGGTGCAGCAGGCCATCGGCACCGCCAAGCAGAACGAAGCCGCCTTCGCGTTCCTGCGCGACTTCGTCGAGGAGGCCAAGCGCAGCGGCCTGGTCGCCGGCTTCATCGAGCAGCACAAGGTCCGCGGCCTGTCCGTGGCGCCGATGGCATGAAGTTCGCGCTGCATTTCGGCAACATCTGCTTTCCCGACGCCGCCGGCGCCGCCCGCGTGGCGCGCCTGGCGGAACAGGCGGGGTTCGACACGCTGCTTGCGATCGACCACGTGGTGCTGCCGCAGAGCTATGACAGCGTTTACCCCTACTCGGCGGATGGCCGGATGCCCGCGGCGAATACCGCCGCCTACCCGGACCCGCTGATCTGGATGGCCTTCGCGCTGGCCGCGACCACCCGGCTGAAACTGATGACCGGCGTAATCATCCTGCCGCAGCGCGAACCGCTGGTGCTGGCCAAGCAGGTCGCCACGCTGGACAGCATGAGCGGCGGGCGTGTCGAGCTCGGCATCGGCGTCGGCTGGCTGCGCGAGGAGTTCGCCGCCATCGGCGTTCCCTTCGAGAAGCGCGGCAAGCGCGCCGATGAACATCTCGCCGCCATGCGCGCGCTATGGGCCGGCGACGGCGCCAGCCACCATGGCGCGTTCGTCAACTTCACGGCCGTGAACAGCAACCCCAAGCCGGCGCGTGGCGGCGTGCCCATCGTCATCGGTGGCCATTCGGAGGCGGCGGCGCGCCGCGCCGGGCGGCTCGGCGACGCCTTCTTCCCCTCCATCGGCTCGCAGCACGACGTCTTCCCGCTGTTCGACACCGTGGCCCGCGCCGCCGAGGCCGCCGGCCGCGACCCCACCAGCATCGAGCGCATCACCGGCTGCCCGGGTGCGCTCGGCGCCGACCCGCTGTCCGCGGTGGCGGAGCGCGCCGCGCGTGGCGTCGGGCGTGTGGTGCTGCCGCTGACCGCCTTCCTGCCGAACATCGAGGAAAGCCTGGCCCGCTTCGGCGAGACGGTGATCGCGCCGTCGCGCTGAGGCGGCGCTACCCGGCTTCGGCCAGGATCAGGTCGGCGCCCTTCTCGGCGATCATGTTGGTCGCCGCATAGGTGTTGCCGCTGACCATGGTGGGCATGCAGGAGGCATCGGCCACCCGCAGCCCGGCCAGCCCGTGCACCCGCATGCTCAGCGGGTCCACCACCGCCATCGGGTCGGTCCCGAGCTTGCAACTGCCGATGGGGTGGTAGGTGGTGCTGCCGGTGGCGCGGGCATGCGCCATCCAATCCTCGTCGGTCTGCACGCGGGCGCCGGGGAAGTTCTCCTCCAGCACGTAGTCTGCCAGCGGCTGCGTGTGAAGCAGTTGCCGCATGTACTTCAGCGCCGCCAGCAGCGCATCGCGGTCCATCTGGTCCGCCAGGTAGTTCGGTTGGATTTCTGGCTTGTCGCGCGGATCGGCGCTCCGCGCGCGCAGCCAGCCCTTGCTCTCAGGCCGCAGCTGCGCGCAACCCAGCGTCATGCCCGGCCTGGTGTCCAGGTCGGTCACGCCATAGGCGCCGGCGGCATAGCTGGCGGGGGCGAAGTAGAGCTGCATGTCCGGCGTCTCCAGCCCTTCCCGCGTCTTCATGTAGCCACCAGCGTGGCTTGGGCTGGCGGTCAGCAGCCCCTTGCGGGAGACGGCGTAGCGCAGCACCTCCCCCACCAGGCGCAACCCGCGGGAGCGTTCGTTCAGCGACCCGGTGCCCCGCACCAGCGCCGAGACGCGCACCGCGTAGTGGTCGCGCAGGTTCTTGCCTACGCCGGGCAGCGCGTGGTGCACCGCCACGCCGATGTCGCGCAGCCATTCCGGGTCGCCGACCCCGCTGAGCTGCAGCAGTTGCGGCGTGTTGATCGACCCGCCGCACAGCACCACGTCGCGCCGTGCCCGCACCTCCATCGGCGCTTCGCCGCGCCGGTAGCGAATGCCGGTGGCGCGCCTGCCGTCGAACAAAATCGCCTCGGCCAGCGCGTGCTGCACCAGGGTCACGTTCGGCCGTTGCAGGGCGGGGCGCAGATAGGCATCGGCCGGGGACCAGCGGCGGCCGTCCTTCATCATCTGCTGGTACAGGAAGGTGCCTTCCTGGTTGCCGCTGTTGTAGTCCGGCGTGCGTCGCAGCCCCAGCGCCTCGTTTGCCGCCATGTAGGCGTCGCTCAGCGGGTGCGGGTCGCGCTGGTCCTGGATGTTCAGCGGCCCGTCCTGCCCGCGCACGGAGGGATCGCCGCCGCCATTGCCGCGCGTTTCCGCCTTCTTGAAATACGGCAGCACGTCGTCCCATGACCAGCCGCGGCAGCCCAGCTGCGCCCACATGTCGTAGTCCGCGCTCTGGCCGCGAACGTAGAGATGCCCGTTGATCGAGCCGGAGCCGCCGATGACCTTGCCGCGCGGAAACTGGATGCGCCGGCCGTCGATGTGTGGCCCCGGCGCGGTCTCGTAACCCCAGTTGAGCTTCGGGTCATAGACCGTCTTGTTGAAGCCGGCGGGAATCCTGATGAAGATGTTGCTGTCCGGGCCGCCGGCCTCCAGCACGGCCACGCTGTACCTGCCGCCCTCGCTCAACCGGTACGCCATGACGCAGCCGGCCGCGCCGGCGCCCACCACCACATAGTCGAACGTGTCCATCCTGTTTCCCCCCATGGCTTTTCCCCATGCTGCCCGGCCGCCGGCCTGGCGCCAAGCCGGGCTTCGCGCCGGCCCCGCCCGGGGCTAGGCTTCGGCCAAACCAGCCGAGGAAATGCCCGCATGGCCAAGCCGCTGCCGCTTCTGCCCACCACCGTCGTCGGCAGCTACCCGCAGCCGCTCTGGCTGGTGGACCACGGCGCGCTGCGCAACCGCCTGGTGCCCCGCGTCCGCGCGCCGGAACTCTGGCGCATCGCGGCCCCCCTGCTGGAACTGGCGCAGGACGACGCCACCCTGCTGGCGATGCGCGACATGGAACGCGCGGGCATCGACATCATCACCGATGGCGAGATCAGGCGCGAGAGCTACTCCAACCACTTCTCCAACGCGCTGGAGGGCATCGATATCGCCAACCCGGCCGAGGTGGTGGGCCGCACCGGGGCGAAGACCGTGGTGCCGCGCGTGGTCGGCCCGGTCCGCCGCGCCGCTTCGGTGGAAGGGCGCGACGTCGCCTTCGCCCGCGCCAACACGGACCGCGTGCTGAAGGTGACGCTGCCCGGCCCCTTCACCATGGCCCGGCAATGCCACAACGACTACTACGCCGACGAGGCCGAGCTGGTGATGGCCTATGCCGATGCGCTGAACGCTGAAATCCGGGAACTCAAGGCCGCCGGCGCCGACGTGATCCAACTGGACGAGCCCTGGATGCAGGCCTTCCCGGAGAAGGCCCGCGCCATGGCGGTGCCCGGCATCAACCGCGCGCTTGAGGGCATCGCGGGCACCACCGTGGTGCACATGTGCTTCGGCTATGCGGCAATGGTCGGCAACGACAAGCCGGCCGGCTACTCCTTCCTGCCGGAGTTGGACGCCTGCATCGCCCGGCAGATCAGCATCGAGGCGGCGCAGCCCCGGCTGGACCTGGCGATCCTGAAGGAGCTGCCGGGCAAGACCATCATGCTGGGCGTGCTCGACCTGGGCAGCCCGGAGGTGGAGAGCGCCGAGACCGTCGCCGCCCGCATCCGCGCCGGCCTGGCCGTGTTGCCGGCCGAGCGCCTGGTGCCGGCGCCGGATTGCGGCATGAAGTACCTGCCGCGCGACCGCGCCTTCGCCAAGCTGCGCGCGCTGGCGGAAGGCGCCGCCCAGGTCCGCCGGGAACTTGGCGCGTGAGCCTGCCCCGCCGCACGCTGCTGGCTTCCGCGCTGGCCCCCACCTCTTTGGCAACGCCGGCGGTGGCGCAGCCGCGCTTCCCGAGCCACCCGCTGCGCCTGGTCGTCGCCTGGGCGCCGTCCGGCGCCATCGACACCATCGCCCGCCGCCTGGCGGTGAAGCTGACCGAATCGCTCGGCCAGTCCGTGGTGGTGGAGAATCGGTCCGGCGCCTCGGGCAGCATCGGCGCCGCCGAGGTCGCCCGGGCCGCGCCGGATGGCCACACCCTGCTGGCGCTGGACAGCACCTACGGCATGATGCCGTTCCTGGTGAACAGCCTGCCCTTCGACCACGCCCGCGCCTTCCGCCTGATCACCATCAGCGCCTTCACCCCCGTGGTTGCCGCCGTCCACCGCGACAGCCCGTGGCACACGCTGCGCGAGCTGACCGAGGACGCGAAGCGTCGCCCGCAGGCCATTACCTATGGCAGCGGCGGCGTCGGCAGCAGCGTGCAATTCGCCACCGTCGCCTATGAACTCGCCGCCGATGTGCGGTTGTTCCACGTGCCCTATCGCGGCGGCGGCGAGGCGGTGACCGCGACCATGGCCCGCCAGGTGGACGTGGTCTTCGCTTCACCCAGCGCGGCCATGGGCGGCGCGGATGCGGTGCTGCGTCCGCTGGCCATCACCGGCCCCGGCCGGCTGGCGTTGCTGCCGGACGTACCGACCTTCGCCGAGGCTGGGTTGCCCGGCTACGACATTCTGCACTGGTCCGGCCTGGCGGTGCCCCGGGCCACGCCCGATGCAGTGGTACAGCGCCTCTACACCGCCGCGGCCCAGGCCCTGGCCGCGCCGGACATCCGCGCCTTCCTGGCACAGATCGCCAGCATCCCCGGCGGCATGCCGCCCGAGGCCGCGGAGCGCCAGTTGGCCGAGGATACGGTCCGTTGGCGCCAAGTGGTTGCCGCTGCCGGGATTCGCCCGCAATGAGCGATGTGATCGTCCTCGGCGGCGGCTGCGCCGGCCTGGCCACTGCCATCGCCGCCGCCGTGCTGGGGCTGGAGGTGACGCTGCTCGAAGCCGCGCCGCAGCTCGGCGGCGGCACCGCCAACTCAAGCGGCTTCCTGTGGGTGGGCGCCAACCACCTGCATGCCGCGGTCGGCGGCAACGATACGCCGGATGCCGTCCGCGCCTATCTCACCCATGTCGCCGGCGGCGCCGCTGACCCGGCCCGGCTGGAGGCCTTCGCCACCCAGGCACCCGAGGCGCTGCGCCTCTTCATCGCCGCCGGCATTCCGTTCCGCCTATCCCCGCGCATCGACCACTACGGCATGGCCCCCGGCGCCATGGCCGGCGGCCGGATCCTGGATACACCTCCCATCGATGCGTCCGTGCTGGATGCCTGGGCCGAGCGCGTCGCCACGCCCAGCGGGCCGCTCTTCCGGCTCGGCGGCACCGAGGCGGTGCAACTCGGTGGCGGCAACAGCCAGGCCGCCTGGGACGCCGCGCTGGTGCTGGCGCGGGAAAGCCCGGGCCGCCGCGGTGCCGGCGCCGGCCTGGTGACCTGGTTGGTCGGCACCGCGCTGGCGCAGGGCGTCACGCTCCGCGTCAACACCCCCGCCGTGCGGCTGCTGCAGGAGGCGGGCCGTGTCACCGGCGTGGTCACCACCAGCGGCGAGCGCCTGCACGCCAAGCGCGGCGTGGTACTGGCCAGCGGCGGCTATGAAAGCAGCGCCGACCTCGTCGCCCGCTTCGAGAGCCTGCCCGGCTGGCAATCCATGTTCCCGCCCAGCCTGACCGGCGGGGCGCTGGTGATGGCGCAGGAGATCGGCGCCGCCATCCACCATATCGGCAACAACCTTTCCGTGTTTCTCGGCTTCCGCAACCCGGAGGAATCGCCCGAGCTCTGCCGCCTCTCCGGCACCGCCGAGCTGGTGGCGCCGCATACCATGGTGGTGAATGGCGCCGGCCGCCGCTTTGCCGATGAAAGCTTCTTCCAGGCTGTTGCGCCCGCGCTCCGCGTCTTCGACCCCGCCCGTGGCGAGTTCCCCAACCTGCCGGCCTTCCTGATCTTCGATGCCGACTACGCCGCCGGCCAATCCTTCGCCGGCCGCCCGCCTGGCGCGCCCATACCGGATTGGGTGCCGCGTGCCGAAACGCTGGAAGCCCTGGCCACGCAACTCGGCATCGACCCCAACGGCCTTGCCGCCACAGCCAAACGCTTCAACGCCGATGCGCTGGCCCTGCACGACAGCGAATTCCAGCGCGGCGACACCCCCTGGGGCCTGTCCCGTCTCGGCCCCGCCGCCACGCTCGGCGCCATCGCCCGTGCACCCTTCTTCGGGGTGGAACTGCACCCCACCGCGCTCGCCTCCGCCGGGCTGCTGGCGGATGCCGCCGCCCGCGTGCGGCACGTGCGCGGCCATGCCATCCCCGGGCTCTACGCCGTCGGCAACGCCGCTGCCCGCACCGAAACCGGCGCCGGCTACCAGACCGGCTTTTCCCTCGCCTCCGGCCTGACCTTCGGCTGGCTGGCCGCCCAGGACATGGCCGGGCAATGACGGAGACGCAGATGCAGATAGGCTTCAACCTGCCGGTCAGCGGCCCCATGGCCGCGCCGGAAACCATGGCCGAGGTCGCCCAGCTCGGCGAAGAGCTGGGCTTCGACTACCTGACCCTGACCGACCACATCGCCTTGCCGGATGCCAGCGTGCACGGCTACCCCTACTCCGAGAGCGGCAGCTTCTATTCGCCGGAACCCGGTCACCGGCACGAACAGCTCATCGCCGCCAGCTTCGTCGCCGCGCGCACCCGGAAAATCCGCCTGGTCCTGGCCGTCATGGTGGTGCCGCACCGCCCTGCCGTGCTGGCCGCGAAGATGCTGACCACGCTCGACGTGATGTCCGCCGGCCGCCTCACCCTTGGCGTCGGCGCCGGCTGGCTGAAGGCGGAATTCGACGCCGTGGTCACCACCCCCTTCGCCGAGCGTGGTGCCGTGACCGACGAATACCTCGACGCCATCCGCACCCTGTGGACCGAAGAGAAACCGGTCATCCACGGCAAGTACGTGCAGTTCGAAGGCCTGGTCTTCGACCCCAAGCCGGTGCAGCGCCCGCATCCGCCCATCTGGGTCGGCGGCGAAAGCGGCCCCTCGATGCGGCGCGCCGCGCGGCTCGGCGACGCCTGGTACCCGATCGGCAGCAACAATGCGCATCTGCTGGATACGCTGCCGCGGCTGGAAGCCGGTATCGCCCGGCTGCGCAAGCTCACCGCCGGCGCGGGGCGAGACCCCAACGCCATTGGCGTGGTCTATCGCGTCAAGCGCCACGGCCATGCAGCGCCGCCGGCCACCGACGGCAACCGCCGCCTGTTCAGCAACGGCCTGGACAACGTCATCGCCGATGTCCACGCACTGCGCGCGCTCGGCGTCACCGGCATCGACTTCGACTTCGAGGGCCGCGACGCCGCGCAGGCCATGGCGGAAATGCGCAGCTTCGCCGCCGAGATCATGCCGAGGATCAGGTAGCGTCTGGTCGCCCGAGGCGCGTGCGCCGAAGGGCGTGAATCAGCCGCTCGAACTTCAGCGAGAGGCTTCGCCCCTCGCGCTCCCCACCAGGGGGCAGGCGCCCCCTGGACCGGCATCAGTAAACACCCACCGAGGAAACCACCATGGGCAACATCCCCGCCGCCTTCGCCACCGGCTGGCCCAGCATCCAGTCCCATGTCAGCGCCGAGGAATGGCAGGCGCGCTGTGACCTGGCCGCCTGCTACCGGCTGCTGGACAGCTACGGCATGACCGACCTGATCTACAACCACGTCACGCTGCGCATCCCGGGCACCGACCACCTGCTGATCAACCTATACGGCCTGCTGTACGGCGAGATCACCGCGACCTCGCTGGCCAAGATAGACGTCGAAGGCAATATCCTGAGCAAGCCGGAAACCGAATACGGCATCAACAAGTCCGGCTACGTCATCCATGGCGCCATCCACAAGGCGCGGCCGGACGTAGCGGCGGTGATCCACACCCATACCCGTGCCGGCATGGCGGTCTCCGCCATGACGTGCGGCCTGCTGCCCATGTCGCAGACCTCCATGCGTTTCGTCGGGCATATCGGCTATCACGGCTATGAGGGCCCGGCGGTGGACCTGGCGGAGCGCGAGCGCATCATCGCCGACCTCGGCAGCCACGACGCGCTCATCATGGCCAACCACGGCCTGCTGACCTGCGGCGCCACCATCCAGCAAGCCTTCAACACCATGTACCAGCTGGAACTCAGCTGCCGCGCGCAGGTGGACGCCATGGCCGCACGCACCGAGCTGACGCTGCCTTCCACCGCAATCCTGGAGAAGACCGCCGACCTGTACCAGCCCGGCACCCGCCGCCCCTACGGCGTGCTGGAATGGCACGCCATGCTGCGCCGGCTGGAAGCGGAACAGCCCCGCAGCGGCTATCCGCACTGGTGCAGCTGAAGCGCTGCCGCCGCTGCCTGCCCATCCTCGGCGCAGCCATTGCCCATTCACGCGGCAGGCCGGGCGCCGCTGCCGCGCATTACCGCGCCGGGGCGGGCGCGGCACGCTTCCTGCTGTCCAGGCTTCCCGCAACCGGAGACCCTTCGCCTGGAAACGCTGGCTCCCCTCAAGCTGCGCGGCGCCATCGAGTTCGTCGGCGTCAGCAAGCGCTTCGGCGCCACCACGGCCGTCAGCGCGCTGGACCTGCGCATTCCCGCGGGCACCTATTGCTGCCTGCTGGGACCGAGCGGCTGCGGCAAGACCACCACGCTGCGCATGCTGGCCGGGCATGAACAGGCCAGCGACGGCGACATATTGCTGGACAACACCAACGTCACCGGCCTGCCACCCGCCAGGCGCGGCACCGCGATGATGTTCCAGAGCTACGCGCTGTTCCCGCACCTGAGCTGCCTGGACAATGTCGCCTTCAGCTTGCGCATGCAGGGCGTGCCGAAGCCGGAGCGCCACGCCCGCGCCGCCGATATGCTGGCCCTGGTGGAGATGGACAGCTACGCTGCCCGCCTGCCGGCGCAGCTTTCGGGCGGCCAGCAGCAGCGCGTGGCGTTGGCCCGGGCGCTGGTCACCAACCCCGCGGCGCTGCTGCTGGATGAGCCGCTCTCGGCGCTGGACCCCTTCCTGCGCGGCCGCGTCCGGGCGGAGCTGAAGCGCTTCCAGCAGCGGCTCGGCATCAGCTTCGTCCACGTCACCCACAGCCAGGACGAGGCGCTGGCCCTGGCCGACTGGGTGGTGCTGATGAAGGATGGCCGGATCGAGCAGCAGGGCACCGCGATGGCGCTGTTCGACCGCCCGCGCACCGCCTTCGTCGCCCGCTTCCTCGGCGGCCACAACGTGCTGGCGTTGCCGCAGGGCCAAGTCGCGGTGCGCGCGGACCGGACCAGGCTGGCCGAGGGCGGCGGCTACCCGGCCACGCTGCGCGCCCTGGAATACACCGGCACCGGCTTCTCGCTCTCGCTGGCTGACGCCACCGGCGAGGAACTCGGCGTGCTGCTGGATGAAGCCGCGCTGGCCGCCCACCCGCTCACCCCCGGCGACCAGGTCGCGCTGACCTGGGACGCTGCCGATGAACGCCCACTCGACCCCGCATGAGGAGCCCAGAATGAGCACCGATTTCTCTCGCCGTGGCCTGCTGCTCGGCACCGCCGCTGCCGCCGCCACGCTCGCCGCCCCGGCCGTCCACGCCCAGGGCGCGGTGGTGCTGCGCTACTGCGGCACCGCGGTCAACCAGCACAGCGGCATCAAGGACAAGGTCAAGGAAGACCTGGGCATCACGCTGGAATACATGCCCGTCACGTCGGACGACGTGGTGCGCCGCGCCGTCACCCAGCCCAACAGCTTCGATATCCTGGATGCCGAGTACTGGATGCTGAAGAAGATCATCCCCTCCGGCAACCTGGTGGGCATGGATGCCAACCGCATCACCATGTTCGGCGACATCACGCCGGTCTTTACCAAGGGCGAGATCGCCGGCCGCAAGATTGGCGACCAGGGTACCGCGCCGCGCAAGGTCAGCTACCTGCCGGGGCGCGAGGCCCGCACCTTCTCCGCCACGCCGACGCAGTGGCTGACGCTGATCCCCACCGTCTACAACGCGGATACGCTGGGCATCCGCCCGGACAAGATCAACCGCCCGATCGACAGCTGGGCCGAGCTGCTGAACCCCGAGTTCAAGGGCAAGGCCAGCATCCTGAACATCCCGAGCATCGGCATCATGGACGCCGCCATGGCGATCGAGGCCAGCGGCCGGCACAAGTACGCCGACAAGGGCAACATGACCCGCGCCGAGATCGACATTACCATGCGGGTGATGACGGAAGCCAAGCGCGCCGGCCAGTTCCGCGCCTTCTGGAAGGACTTCAACGAGAGCGTCAACCTGATGGCGTCCGGCGAGACTGTCATCCAGTCCATGTGGTCGCCGGCGGTGACCAAGGTGCGCAGCATGGGCGTGCCCTGCATCTACCAGCCGCTGAAGGAAGGCTACCGCGCCTGGGCCGGTGGCTTCGGCCTGCCGAAGACCCTGACCGGCCGCAAGCTGGAAGCCACCTACGACTTCATAAACTGGTTCCTCTCCGGCTGGGCCGGCGCCTTCCTGAATCGCCAGGGCTACTACTCGGCCGTGCTGTCCACCGCCCAGGCCCACATGGAAGCCTATGAGTGGGACTTCTGGATGCGGGGCATGCCGGCCGCGCAGGACATCAAGGCGCCGGATGGCACGGTGCTGGAGAAGGCCGGCGCGGTGCGCGACGGCGGCAGCTACGAGGCCCGCATGGGGGCGGTGGCCTGCTGGAACGCCGTGATGGACGAGAACGACTACATGGTCAGGAAATGGAATGAGTTCATCGCCGCCTGAGCGAGGGATCGCTTTGGACCGCGTACGGCATTGGTGCCAGGGCCACGCGGCGTTGCTTCAGGCAATGCCGCTGGCCCTGGTGCTGGCGCTGTTCTTCGTGCTGCCGCTGCTGGCCACCGCCGTGGTCAGCCTGTGGGACTACACCGAATACTCGCTGGTGCCGGATGTGACGGCCCGCAATTACCGCGAGATGTTCGAGGGCTGCGCCAGCTTCACGCTCTGCACCACGTTTCGTACCTATCTCTCGACCTTGAAACTGTGCCTGCTGGTCTGGATGTTCACGCTGACCATCGGCTTCACCGTGGCCTATTTCCTCGCCTTCATGGTGCGGACGGAAACCATGCGCACCGTGCTGTTCCTGCTCTGCACCGCGCCCTTCCTCACCTCCAACGTCATCCGCATGATCAGCTGGATACCGCTGCTGGGGCGGGAGGGCGTCGCCAACCGCGCGCTGAAATCGCTGGGCATCGTCAGCCAGCCGGTCGAATGGCTGCTGTTCTCCGAGTTCAGCGTCGTGCTGGCCTTCGTCCATCTCTACACGCTGTTCGTCACCGTGCCCGTCTTCAACAGCCTGATGCGCATTGACCGCCGCCTGCTGGAAGCCGCGCGTGATGCCGGCGCCACCGGCTGGCAGACGCTGTGGCATGTGGTGGTGCCACTGGCCAAGCCAGGCATCGTCATCGGCAGCATCTTCGTCATCGTGCTGGTGATGGGGGATTTCGTCACCATCGGCGTCATGGGCGGCCAGCAGATCGCCAGCGTCGGCAAGGTGATCCAGGTGCAGATGAGCTACCTGCAGTTCCCCGCCGCCGCCGCCCAGGCCATGGTGCTGCTGGCGCTGGTGCTGGGCATGATCGTGGCGCTGACCAAGCTCGTCGATATCAGGCGAGAGCTGTGAGCGGCGAACCCCGCGGCCGTGCCTTCTGGGCGCTGGCGATCTTCTTCGCCGCCTTCCTGCTGTTCCTCTACGGCCCCACGCTGACCATCCTGGTGCTGTCCTTCCAGGGTCCGGAGGGTGGGCTGACCTTCCCGATGCAGGGCTTGTCCTTCCACTGGTACGGCACGCTGTGGCAGGGCGTCGGCGTGGTGGATATCTGGGCCGCCTTCCGCCGCAGCGTGCGGATGTCGCTCGTCGTCATGGCGCTGACCACCATCATCGCGCTCTCGGCCGGCTACGCCTTCCGCCGCCGCTTCACCGGGCAATCCGGCCTGTTTCACCTGACTATCGCCAGCCTCATCGTGCCCAGCATCGTCGTCTCGCTGGGCATCGCCCTGCAATTCCGCCTGATCGACGACAGCATCAAGGCCATCGGCGAGGCCTGGGGCATCGAAGCGATCACCGAGGGCTACACCACCGCGATGGGGCTGTTCACCTCCGGCCTCGGCGCCCACCTGACCTGGACGCTGCCCTTCGGCCTGCTGATCATGTTCGCCGTGTTCAACCGTTTTCCCGGCGAGCTTGAGGAAGCAGCGCGCGACCTTGGTGCGTCACCATGGCAGGTCTTCCGCCACGTGGTGCTGCCGCTGATCGCGCCCAGCCTGGTCGGCGTCGCCCTGTTCGGCTTCACGCTGAGCTGGGACGAGATCGCCCGCTCCTCCCAGGCCATCGGCGACGTCAACACCCTGCCGCTGGAATTGCAGGGCCTGACCACCACGGTGACGACGCCGGAGATCTACGCGCTGGGCACGCTGACCACCGGCGTCTCCGTGCTGGTCATCGGCCTGGCCTTCGCGCTGATGGCCGGCTGGAAGCGACTGCGGGCGGCACGGGCGCTGCGCGGCTGAGCGGGACGTCCGCGCCCCTCGCCAGGCCTCAGGTGCCGGTCCACTCGGCCGGCTTCTTGGCCAGGAAGTTCGCCACGCCATTCCGGAAGTCGTTGCTGGTGAAGCACATCGTCACCAGGTCGTCGCCATCCACCTGCCGCGCCGCCACGCGCAGCCGGCGCAGCGCTTCCTTGGTGGCGCGCATGGTCAGCGGCGCATTCGCCGCCACCTGCCGCGCCAGCGCCTCGACCCGCGCCTGCAACGCGGCGTGGTCCGGCAGCACCTCGCTGACCAGGCCGATGGCCTTCGCCTCATCAGCCTCCACCAGCCGCGCGGTATAGACCAGGTCCAGCACCTTCGCCGGCCCCAGCAGCGCCACCAGCCGCCCGTAATTCGCCATGCTCAGGCAGTTCCCCAGCGTCTTCGCGATCGGGAAGCCGAAGCGCATGTTGGCCGCCGCTATCCGCATGTCGCAGACGCCCGCAATGGCGCCGCCGCCGCCGGTACACGCCCCGGCGATCGCTGCGATGGTCGGCTTCGGGCACATCTCCAGCGCCACCAGCACGCCGTCGATCCGTTCCTCGTAATGCAGTGCATCCTCGGGCGTGCGGAATTCGCGGAACTGCGAGATGTCGGTGCCCGCGGCAAACGCCTTCTCGCCGGCGCCGGTGATCACCAGCACCTTGACCGCCGGGTCGTCGCCCACGGTCGCGGCGATCTCCTTCAGCCGCGCATACATCGGGAAGGTCATCGCATTGCGCGCCTGCGGCCGGTTCAGCGTGATGAAGCCGACGCCGTCGCGGATCTCGTACAGCAGTTCTTCCATGGGTCGCTCCTCCGTCGGATCGGATGAGGCTTCGATCGATCCCGCCTCACCCATCCCCAACCCTTGCCCGCCACGCCGCATCGGGGCAAGTCTGCCACCATCAGAGCCCAGGGAATCCTGCCGATGCTGCCCTTGTCCCGCTTCACCGTGCTCGACCTCACCCGCGTCCGTTCCGGCCCCACCTGCGTGCGCCAGTTGGCCGACTGGGGCGCCAACGTCATCAAGGTGGAAGCGACCGAAGCGGTGGACACCGGCGGCGGCCTGGGCGGCGAGCGTCATGGGCCGGACTTCCAGCACGTGCACCGCAACAAGCGCAGCATGACGCTGAACCTGAAGGACCCCGACGGCCTGGCGCTGTTCAAGCGCATGGTCGCCAAGGCCGACGTGGTGGTGGAGAACTACCGCCCGGACGTGAAGGACCGCCTGGGCATCAACTTCGAGGCATTGTCCGCGGTCAACCCGCGCATCGTGCTCGGCAGCATCGGCGGCTTCGGCCAGACCGGCCCCTATGCCCGCCGCCCCGGCTTCGACCAGATCGCCCAGGGCATGGGCGGCCTGATGAGCGTGACCGGCCTGCCCGGCCAGGGGCCGGTGCGCGTCGGCATTCCGGTGGCCGACCTCACCGCCGGCCTCTATTGCGCCATCGGCATCCTGGTTGCCCTGCTGGAGCGTGAGCAGACCGGCAAGGGCCGCTGGGTGCATACCTCCCTGCTGGAAGCCATGGTGGCGATGATGGACTTCCAGGCAACCCGCTGGACCATGAAGGGCGATGTTCCCGGCCAGGCCGGCAACGACCACCCGACCACGGTGCCGACCGGCCTGTTCAAGACCAAGGACGGGCTGATGAACCTGGCTGGTGGCGGCCAGGAGATGTGGAACCGGATCGTCGAGACGCTGGGCATCTTCGAGCAAGCCAAGGACCCGGAGCTGGCGACGGACAAGCTGCGCGCCCAGAACCGCGCCAAGACCAACGCCGTGCTGCAGGCGGTGCTGGAAACCAACACCAGCGCCTACTGGATCGAGAAGCTGAATAAGGCCGGCGTGCCCAGCGGCCCGGTCTACGCCATGGACCAGGTCTTCGCCGACCCGCAGGTGCAGCACCTGGGCCTGGAATGGCCGGTGGAGCATCCCAAGCTCGGCACCGTCAACCTGGTGCGCCACCCCACCAACATCGAGGGCGTCGAGAACCCGCGCCGCCCGACGCCGGAACGCGGCGAGCAGACCGACGAGATTTTGGCGGAGTTCGGGCTGGACGCCGCCGAGATCGCCGCGCTGAAGGCCAAGGGCGCGATCTAGCTGCGGAACGCCCCGGCCCCGTCGGCGTCTTCCCTGGGCACAGCAGGGGAGGGCGCCATGGCCCGCCGGATCAGCGCCGAATTCGAAACCCGCCGCCAGGCCGAACTGGCGGTGGAGCATCTGGTGCAGGAATACCGCCTGGACCGCAGCGCCATCGAGGTGGCCGCCGCGTCCGACGAGAACACCGCCGGCACCCACCCCTCCGGCGCCGACCGAGCCCCTACCGGTGAGCCCGAGGCCAGCGCCAGCCATGGCCGCATCCGCGTGACCGCCATGGTCGAGGACGCCCAGGCCGCCCAGGCGGAGGCGGCGCTGCGCCAGGCCCGCGGTTAGTCCCGCGCCAGCCGCAGCTCCACCTCGCGGCTGACATACTGCCATTCCTCGGTGGCACGCAGCCGGCGCAGCAGGTCATCGAAGGCCGGCTCGTCCTCGGGCGCGAATTCGAACCAGGTCAGAAAGTCGAACTCGCCGCCCAGGTCGCGGCAATGGATCAGCCGGCGCGCCACCGCCGGCAGGTATTCCAGCCCGATCGCGATGTGCCGGCTCTGCTCCTCCAGCAGCGCGCGGCGCGCATCCTGCGCCAGCTCCCACCAGGCCTCGCTCTTGCTCAGCGGGATCAGGGCGGCGCGGGTGGCGGGCGGGCGCCCCAGCCCCTGCTGCACCCCGGCCAGCCGGGTACGCTCTGTCTCGCCAGTATAGCGCAGGTTGCTGTTGGTCACGCCAAGCAGCTGCCAGGCGCCGCTGCCGGGCGGCGGCGGGTCGGCGCCCTCATGCATGGCCAGCCGTGCCGCCGGCGGCAGACTGGCGCCCGCCAAGGTGTGGGTGGCGGTGATCCGCCAGGGGCCGGCCGCGCCGGCGGTGATCGCGATGCGGAGAGGTGTGGGCATGGGTGGACTTTAGCAAGCCATGTGCCGGCTTGACCCCGCGCCGCCATCGCGCCACTGAACTGCCATAGCAGCAGCAGGAAGCGCCCCATGCGCATCGCCTCCATCCGCGACGGGGTCGTTCCCATCGCCTCCGAGATCGCCAACGCTTTCATCGACTTCTCGAAGATGACCGCCAGCGTCGTCGCCGTGACGGTGGAGGACGGCAATGGTCGCACCGCCACCGGCTACGGCTTCAACAGCAATGGCCGCTACGCCCAGCCCGGCCTGCTGCGCGAACGCTTCATCCCCCGCCTGCTGGAAGCTGCCGGCCCGGCGCTGGAACATGGCGATGGCGGGCTGGAGCCGGCGGGCGGCTGGGCCGCGATGATGAAGAACGAGAAGCCCGGCGGCCATGGCGAGCGCAGCGTCGCCGTCGGCGTGCTCGACATGGCGCTGTGGGACGCGGCCGCCAAGCTGGAGGGCGTGCCGCTGTGGAAGCTGCTGGCCATGCGCTACCGCCAGGGCCAGGCCGACGACAACGCGTGGATCTACGCCGCCGGCGGCTACTACTACCCCGGCAAGGGCGTGGACGCGCTGGTCGAGGAGATGAAGCGCTACCTCGGCATGGGCTATTCCGTGGTGAAGATGAAGATCGGCGGCGCCCCCGGCACCTCGGTCCGCGACGCGCTGAAGGAGGACATCGCCCGCATCGAGGCGGTGCTGGCGCTGCTCGGTGGCGACGGCTCCCGCCTCTGCGTGGACGTCAACGGCCGCTTCGGCCTGCACGCCGCGCTGGCCTATGCCGCGGCGTTGGAGCGCTACGGCCTGCGCTGGTACGAGGAACCGCTGGACCCGCTGGACTACAGCACCCACGCGACATTGGCCGAGCACTACAAGGGGCCGATCGCCACGGGCGAAAACCTGTTCAGCATGCAGGACGCCCGCAACCTGATCCGCCACGGCGGCCTGCGCCCGGACCGCGACATCCTGCAATTCGACCCCGCGCTCTCCTACGGGCTCGTAGAGTACCTGCGCACCCTGACCATGCTGGCCGAACACGGCTGGTCTCCGCGCCGCTGCGTGCCGCATGGCGGCCATCAGTTCGCGCTGAACATCGCGGTTGGCCTGGGCCTCGGCGGCAATGAGAGCTACCCCGAGGTGTTCGCCCCCTTCGGTGGCTTCGCCGACGCCACCCCGGTGCAGGAGAGCCGCATCCGCATGCCGGACGCACCGGGCATCGGCTTCGAGCAGAAGGCCAACCTCTGGGCCGTATTGCGCGACCTGTAGCCACAGCCCGGCGCTTTCGGCGGCCGGATGGCAATTGTTATCCGGCTGCGACGGAGTTGACGCGGCGCCGCAACAAACCCCTGGCAGGAGGGCAACCTCCTTACCCTGGGGTTAACGCCACATGATCCGTCCTGCCCACAACGCGCCGCTGCCGGCTGAAGCCGGCATCGCGCTTGAGATGCGTCGCCGCGATGCCTTCCGCGTCGTCTTCGGTGCCGCCGCCGCCAGCCTGGTCGGGTTGGACGCCATGGCGTTGCCGACCGTCGTGCCGCAGTTCCTGCATGGCGTGGCCAGCGGCGAGCCGCACACCACCAGCGTCGTGCTGTGGACCCGCGTGACCCAGAGCGGCACCAGCCCGCTGGTGGTGGACTGGAAGCTCTCCGCCACCGCCGACATGGCGACGCCGGTGGCCCAGGGCACCGCCCGCGCCGTTGCCGCCAGCGACTGGACCGTCAAGGTCATCCCGAACGGCCTGACCGCCGGCGCCACCTACTGGTACCAGTTCACCTGCAACGGCGTCGCCTCGCCGGTCGGTCGTACCCGCACCCTGCCGGACGCCAACAGCACCGCCGCCGTGAACCTGGCGGTCTTCTCCTGCACCAACTTCGTGAAGGGCTACTTCAACGCTTACGGTGAGGCGGCGAAGGACGACAGCCTGTTCGGCATGTGCCACCTGGGCGACTACACCTACGAATACGGCCCCGCCGCCTACCAGACCACCGCTCTGGCGCTGGGCCTGGTGACCGAGCCGCGCGCCGACCAGCTGGCGCCGATGGCCGAGACGGTGAGCCTGGCCGCCTACCGCACCCGCCAGGCACTGTATCACAGCGACCCGCAGTTGCAGGCCGCGCACCAGAACTTCCCATGGTTCGCGATCTATGACGACCACGAGACGGCCAATGACAGTTGGACCGGTGGCGCCGAGAACCATCACCCCGCCACCCAGGGCGACTGGCAGGCCCGCAAGCAGGCCGCGCTGCAGGCCTGGTACGAATGGCTGCCGGTGCGCAGCGTCAACCCGCGCTTCGACGCCAATGGCAACCCGGAAACGCTGTACCGCCATGTCGACTTCGGCAAGGTCGCTCGCCTGGTGCTGCTCGACACCCGCCTGGCTGGCCGCGACCAGCAGCTGACCCCGACCGCCATGGGCAATGCCTATGGTTACTACGCGCAGACCGGCAGCTGGGCACTGGACACCGTCGGCGGCCGCCCGCGCACCCTGATGGGTGCCGGCCAGGAAGCCTGGGTCGACACCGTCCTGTCCAAGTCCAAGCAGACCTGGCAGCTGATCGGCAACCAGATCCTGCTGCACTACCAGATCGCGCCTGACTTCCTGAACGCCCCGGGCCTGACCGACACCCAGCGTGCCACCATCTCCGCCACCATCGACGGCATCTTCGGCGCCGGCGCCGGGGCGCAGTTCGGCCAGGTCGGCGCGCTCGGCCTGCCCAATCCCGCGACGCAGGACAGCTGGAACGGCTACCCCACCGCCCGCAACCGCTTCTATGCCTCGCTGCTGAAGGCCGCCAACCCGGTGGTGCTGAGTGGTGACAGCCACAACGCCTGGGCCGCCAACCTGGCCGTCGGCAGCACCAAGGTCGGCGTCGAGTTCGGCGGTACCTCGGTGACCTCGCCGGGCTACGAGCAGACCTTCCCGGGCTTCGACCCGGCCCTGCTGGGCGGCCTGATCACCTACTCCTCGCAGACCAAGTCGCACACCGACAAGCTGCAATGGTGCGAACTGGCCAGCCGCGGCTTCATGAAGGTCTCGGCCAGCCCGACCCAGCTGACGACGACCTTCGTCTTCGTCAGCACGGTGTTCTCCACCACCTACACCACCACGACGAAGAGCTTCACCGTGGCCCCGGGCAGCCGCCAGATGACGGCGGTGACCACCTGATACGAAAAGGGCGGCGCCGGCATGCCGGCGCCGCCCATGTTGCCTGCAACCAGGAGCGCCCGGGCCCCAAGGGGACCGGGCGTTTTCCGTTCAGCTGTTCTGCTGCACGGCGCTCAGCAGCCACTGGCCGCCGCGGGCGCGGACGAAGGTCCAGGTTTCCGTCGCCTGGGTGCGCTGGGTCGTGCTGCCTTCCACCACCGCGTTGTCGGTCGTGCGGAAGGTGGCATCCAGCAGGCTGAAGCGCATCGCCACGGTGGCGTAGTCGCGGCCATTCTCGCTCCACGCCTCGGCCAGGTCGCCTTGCTCCAGCTTCACGTCGCGGGTCTCGTTGCGCAGGCCGCGGCTGGCCAGCTCCGCCAGGTCATCGGCGAAGTACTGCACCATTTCCGGCGTGCACAGCGCCTGGATGCCGCGCAGGTCCTGCTTCGACCACGCCGCATTGACGCCCTGCAGGGTGCGCTCGAAGCCCTGGAAGTCGGCCTCGGTCAGGTTCACCGGCTGGCTCGCCGGGGCACCACCGCCGCCGCCGCCATAGGCCGGGCCATTTTCCATTTGCCGCGCCATGCCACCGGGCATGCCGGCCAGCGCCGGCTGGGCGCGGCGCCGCAGGAAGCCCATCAGCAGCCAGACCAGGCCACCGATCAGCGCCAGCTGCAGCAGCAGGCCGAGGAAGCCGGCGCCACCGAAGCCGCCACCGCCGAACAGGCCATGGCCGAACAACAGGCCGCCGAGGCCGACACCGATGATGCCGCCCATCAGGCCGGACATGAAGCCGCCACCGAACAGGCCAGGGCGGGGCGCCATGCCGGGCGCCGTCTGCTGCATGCCCAGGGGCGGGCGCGACGGCTCGGTCATGCTGCGCTGCATCGGGGCGGCGGAGTAGGGCGCGGTATTGGTCGACGGCGGCGGGGAGAAGGTCCGGCTGCCGCGGCTGCCCATGGAGCTGCCTCCACCGGGGCGGGCGTCGGCCAGCACGGGCGCAAGCGCCATCAGGCCAGCGGCCAGGGCGGCAACGAGAAGCGACGGGCGAGACATCTGACGGGCTTCCTTTGGCACCATTCCCGACGAACATAGGCGCTGGGCGCCGCCATTACGAGATGTCCATTCGTTCATCATCGCGCAGGACCTCGGCGGCCCCGGGAACCCTTGTCGACACTCGGCATTTGAACCGTGAACCCGCGGCGTGGTACACGCCATTGCGTCAGCCAGTTCAGTGCGCCCGAGTCGCGGCCGGTTATGCCGCGAGTTCCGCATATCCGGGCGTCATCTCCCGCCGCGTTGCAGCCGCAGAGGCGCGGCCTTGTTCTTGGAGTATTCGTTTGAAGCTTACCCCTCAGCAGGTCGCGGCTGCGAAGGCCCGCGGTTTCGTCCTGTTTCCGGCGACGCAAGGCCAGATCGACCGGATGACCATGCAGCGCCGGGTATTCGATGTGGATGGCCGGCCCCATGTTGTTTCCCGCGATGGGCTTTACTTCGAAACCCACGCGACCCTGGCGCCGGTGATTGCGGATGCCGAAGCATTCGCCGTTGCCGCCGCTGCGCCGGAGCCGCCGACGGCCGTTGCTGTCGCCGTCGCTCCCCGGCCAGCGCCGGCTCCGTCTGCCGCTGCCAAGCCCGAGCCCGAGCCCGAGCCATCGGCCTCGTCGGAGGTCGCGCCTGAGCCGCAACTGCCACTGGCCGTCGTCCCCGAGCGGCCGGCGGCGGAACCGGCTGTCGAGGAAGCCGCTGCCGAAGACGTCGCGCCTCGCCGCGTCCCGCGTCGCCGCCTTGCTGCGAAGCCGGAAGCCGAGGGCGAGACGCGCAAGCCGGCTCGCCGACGCACCATGGTGGAGCGCGCCGAGGAGTTGTTTTCCCCGCCGCCGGAACCCGAGCCCGGCCACGTCGCCACCGAACATACGCTGAGCCTGCCGGTCGACGATTCGGCACAGGGCACGGAAGCCGCCGCGAGGCGCCGGCAACGCGTCGCCGATGCCCCGCGGTGGCAGGTGGCGGGTGCCATACGTCGCGGCCGGCAGCCGCGCGCGACCTAGGCCGGGCCGGCAGCCGCGCGACTTAGCGTCTGCCGCCAGCTGCGACCTGGGCACGGCCGGCAGGCGCTGGACTAATCCGGTGTCGCCCCGGTGGCGCGCACGATCGGCGCGAATTGTGCGATGCGCCGATGGATTTCGGCGCCCAGCGTCGCGGGGTCGCTGGGCAGCGGTTCCATGCCACGCTTGTTGTACTCGGCGATGATCTCCGGCTCCGCCAACACCTGCCGCATCGCCGCATTGAGCCGTGCGATGACGCCGGACGGGGTGCCGCGCGGCGCCAGCCAGCCATCCCAATTCGGCACCTCGAAGTCTGCCAAGCCAGCTTCGGCCACCGTCGGCACGCCCGGCAGCAACGCGCTGCGGGTGGCGGTACCTACCGCCAGGGCGCGCAACTGCGCGGCTTCGATCAGCGAGAGCACGGTCGGTGCGGTGGAGAAGGAAAAGTCCAGCTTCCCCGCCAGCACGTCATTGGCCAGCGGGCCGCCGCCCCGATAGGGCACCGGGATGGTTTTCACCCCGGCAAGATGGTCGAACAAGACCGAGGCGAGGTGCCCCATGCTGCCGACGCCGCTGTTTCCGGCCGAGAGCGTTTCCGGCTGCGCCTTCGCCGCCGAGATCAGTTGCGCAACGCTGTGCCAGGGCCGATCCATCGGCGTCACCAGCACGTAGAACACCGACATCAGGTGGGAAATCGGCGCGAAATCGCGCTCCATGTCCACCGGCAGGGTGCGATACAGGGTGGGATTCACCGCCAGGATGCCGATGTTGCCCTGGAACAGCGTGTAGCCATCCGCGGGCGCGCGGGCCACCGTCTCGGCCGCGATGTTGCCGCCGGCGCCGCCGCGATTCTCGATCAGCAGGTTCTGCCCGAGCAGCGCCGAGAGCCGCGGCACGATCAGGCGCGCGGCGATATCGGAGGACCCGCCCGGGGCGAAGGGGATCACGATGCGAATGGCGCGCTGGGGCCATTCGCCCTGCGCCCGCGCCACGGCCGGTGTCGCCAGCCCGGCCAGCAGGCCCCGCCTGGCGATCATTCCCCGGTGATCCCGGCGGCGCGGATGATCGTGGCGTAGCGGTCGATCTCCGCCGGGATGAACGCGGCGAACTCCTCCGGGGTGGATGCCGCCGGCTCCAGCCCATGCGTCGCCAGCCTGGCCTGGTTCTCGGGGTCGGCCAACGCGGCGCGGATGGCTGCGTTCAGGGCGGCGATCACCGGCGCCGGCGTGCCTTTCGGCGCCAGCACGCCGTACCAGTTGTTGATGGCGTAGCCGGGCACGCCGCCTTCCGCCATGGTCGGCACGTCGGGCATCAGCCGGGACCGCTGTGCCGTCGGCACCGCCAGCGCCCGCAACCTTCCGCCCTCGACATGCGGCAGCACCGTGCCGGCGGTGGCGAAGGCGTAGTCGACCTTGCCGGAGATCAGGTCGGTGATCAGTTGGCCACCGCCGCGATAGGGAATGTGCACCGCCTCGGTGCCCGCCAGGTGATCCAGCAGCGCACCGGCCAGGTGCCCGGCCGAGCCGATGCCGGCCGAGCCATAGCTCAGGCGTCCCGGCGCCGCCTTCAGCGCCGCCAGCAGCGTCGGCACGCTGCGCCACGGCCGGTCGCTCGGCACCGCGAGCAGGTTGGCCACGTCCACCAGCTTGGAGACCGGCGCCATGTCCCGCCCCGGCAGCGTCGCCAGGTTGCGGAACAGCGTCGGGTTCACCGCCACCACGCCGACGGTGCCGAGCAGCAGGGTATGGCCGTCCGGCGGCGCGTGGGCGACGATATCGGCCGCCAGGCTGCCGGCGCCGCCCGGCCGGTTGTCCAGCACCACCGGCTGGCCGAGTTCAGCCGAAAGGCGCGGCGAGATGGTGCGGACCGAGACATCCACCGCGCCGCCGGCCACCACCGGGATGACGATGCGGATCGGCCGCGAGAACAGCGGTTGGGCCAGCGCCGGCGTCGCCAGCAGGGCAAGCGGGGCGGTCAGCAGGTGGCGGCGAAGGGTCATCGGCGCAGCCTAGGGTGTGCCGGACGCTCACGGAAGCGTCTGACCGTCTCCAGGCTTTTGCCGGCGCGGCGACGATCAGGACGCCAGAGCAAACCCGGCATGGCCGCGCGCCGTAGCCTGGGCACCCGGCCCTAGGCCGCGATGCGCCTTTCCGCCCAGACCCAGGCCGCCAGCCCCGGCAGGAAGACGACGAGGTCGCGGATGCGCCGGGCGATGGCCAGAGCTGCCCCAGCCTCCGCCGGCAACCCGACCAGCACGCCGAGGCCGAGGAACCCCGCCTCCTGCAGGCCCAGCGCGCCGGGCACGATGAAGGCGGCGCTGCTCAGCGCCTGGATCATCGCCTCGATCGCCAAGGCCGTGGCGGGCGCCACCGGGTGCCCGAGGAAGGTCAGCGCCAGCCAGATCTCCGCTGCGCCGGCGACCCAGCCGGCGAATTGCCAGCCGAAGCACAGCCCGATGGCACCGCGCGAGCGCCACAACCGCCGGGCCATCCGGTCGATCTTCTGGGAGTGCGCGGTGAAGGCATGGAACCGCCCGGCCGCCACCGCATTCAACGCGCCGGCAAGGCGGGAGAGCAGGTTGGCCCGCTGCGCCAGGATGAAGCCGCCGGCCAGCGCCAGCCCGCCGAGCATGCCCAGCACGATGCCCTGCCAGCCCACCGCGCCGCCATGCCCGGCCAGCAGCGCCAGGCCCAGCAGAGCGAAGGCGAGCTGGCTGAGGATGCCGATGGCCATGTCCACCATCAGACTGGCCGCGGCCGGGGCGGGGCCGACCCCCTCGCTGCGCAGCAGCCGATAGCTGGCCACCTCGCCGCCGATGCGCGCAACCGGCAGCAGGCCGTTGATGCTTTCCCTGATCCAGACATTGGCGGTCATCGCCGCCAGGGAGGGCCGCTTGCTGCCGGGCAGCAGCACGCGCCAGGCCTCGGCATTCAGCGCCATGGGCAGGGCATGCGCGGCACCGGCCAGCACCAGGCCGAGGCCGGCGGAGCGCAGCAGGGCGCCGACCTCCGACAGGTCCTGCTGGGCCAGAAGCAGCACCGCGCCGCCCAGGCCAGCGAGCGCGAGCAGAAAGCCGATGCGGTTCATGGCTGGCGGGGCGCGCGGCTCATCTCAGGGCGGCGGTGTAGCCGGCCGTTGCCGTGTTGCCCAGGGCGGTGCGCACGGCGGGGTCCAGCAGCGCTGCCAGCTCCTCGGCATAGCGGTAGCCTGGCGCCTCTCCCGGGAAGCCGTCCGCGGTCGCCGGGTGCAGGTAGACCTCGGTGACGCCGGGCGGAATGTGCGGCAGCACGGCGGCCAGGCGCTGCGCGGTGAAGGCGCCGGACCAGGCCAGGCCGACCACGCGGTCCGGCGCGCGCAGCCCATGGCGGGCCGCCAGCCGGCGGAGCAGCGCGGTGAAGGGGTAGAGCGCGCGCGGCTGGGTGGCGGCGGCGGGCTCCACGGCGTGGATCAGCGCCGGTGGCTCCCACGGGATGCGCACCGCCTTGACCCCGTGGCGGGCGGCTTCCCGGAAGGCGATGGCAGCGATGATGGGGTGCAGGTGATAGTGCTTGTGGGCGTTCAGGTGGTCGCAGGGCAGGCCGGTGCCGGCGAAGGCGGCGAATTGGGCGGCGATTTCGGCCCGGAGCTGCGCCCGGGCGGCGGGGCTGAGGGCGAGCGTCAGGCCAAGCCCGGCCATGTCGTCGCGGAAGCGGCCGTTGGGCTGGGTGAGGGCGGGGATGCGCTCGGGCGGCAGGGTGGGCGTGCCATCGGTCAGGGTCAGGTGCAGGCCGATGGCGAGCGCCGGGTTGCGCCGGGCGATGGCGACGCCCTCGGCCAGGGCGGGTTCGCCGACCATCAGGCTGGCGGCGGTCAGCACGCCCTCGCGGTGCGCCTGCTCCACCGCCGCGTTGACCTGCGGCGAGAGGCCGAGGTCGTCGGCGTTGAAGATCAGGCGGCGCATGGCCTCAGGCTTCGGTCCCGGGCAGCAGGGTCGGCAGGCCGTCGATGCTGCGGGCGTTCTTCTCGGCGCGGTAAGCCCCCAGGCCGTCCTCGCCCTTGGCGACGGCCCAGCGCCGCAGGTTGTCGCGCTCGCCCTGCGGCTCGAACAGCGGCACGCCATAACCGCAGGAGGTCTGCACCAGGTCGAAGTCCAGCCGGACGATCTGCCGGGCGCCGGGCGGTTCGTCGCCGGCGTAGTGGCTGGCCAGCAGGGCGGCGTAGTCGGCCCCGCCGCGCGGCAGGCAGGTGCCACGGCCATAGAGCCGCAGGATCATCGGCGGCCCCTGGAAGGCGCAGAACATGATGGTCATGCGGCCATCCGCGTGCAGGTGCGCCGCGGTTTCCGCGCCGCTGCCGGTCTGGTCCAGGTAGCAGGCGGCGTTCGGCCCCAGCACGCGCAGCGCCGAGCCTTCCCGCGGCGAGAGGTTGACCCGGCTTGCCGCCGTGGCGGTGGCGGTGAAGAAGATGCCCTGCCGGGCGATGAAGCCGGTCAGGGCCTCATCCAGGCAGGGGTATCGCTTCGCCATGGCCGGCCTTCAGGCCGCCTTGCGCTCACGCAGGAAGTGGAAGAACTCGACGCCTTCGCGCAGGCGGCGCACCAGCATCTGGCGGTCGCGCACCATCTCGCCACAGATCGAGGCGATCTTCGGCACGCGGAAATAGAACTTCTTGTAGAACTCTTCGACGCTGGTGAAAATCTCGGTGTGGCTCAGGTGCGGGTAGTGCAGCGGGGCGATCTGCACGCCGTGCGCGTCCACGTATTCCGTGTGCTCGGTGTCCAGCCAGCCCTCGCGGCTGGCCTGGTCCCACAGGAAGGTGCCGGGGTAGGGCGCCGCGAGCGAGACCTGGATGGTGTGCGGGTTGGTCTCGATCGCGAATTTTATTGTCTCTTGGATGGTCTCGGTGGTTTCGCCGGGCAAGCCCAGGATGAAGGTGCCGTGGATGGCGATGCCCAGGTCGTGGCAGTCCTTGGTGAACTTGCGGGCGACCTCGATCCGCATGCCCTTCTTGATGTTGTGCAGGATCTGCTGGTTGCCGCTCTCATAGCCCACCAGCAGCAGGCGCAGGCCGCCGTCGCGCATCTTCTTCAGCGATTCGTAGGGCACGTTCGCCTTGGCATTGCAGGACCAGGTAACGCCGAGCTTGCCGAGTTCAACCGCAATCGCCTCGGCGCGCGGCAGGTTGTCGGTGAAGGTGTCGTCGTCGAAAAACAACTCCTTCATCTCGGGGAAGGCCTTGAGGATGTATTTCACTTCCTCGATCACATGCCCCACCGAGCGGGTGCGGTAATTGTGCCCGCCCACCGTCTGCGGCCACAGGCAGAAGGTGCAGCGGCTTTTGCAGCCGCGGCCGGTGTAGATGCTGACGTAGGGGTGCTTCAGGTAGCCGATGAAGTACTTCTGCCAATCCAGGTCGCGCTTGTAGACCGGGCTAACCGGCGGCAGCAGGTCCATGTTCTCCAGCACCGGGCGCTCGGCATTGTGGACGATCACGCCCTCCGAGTTGCGGTAGCTGAGGCCCTTGATGCTGGCCCAGGAGACGTCGTCCGCCACGTCCTTGATGGTGAAGTCGAACTCGTTGCGGGCAACGAAGTCGATCACCGGGGCGTCGCGCAGGCTTTCCTGCGCCTGCACCGCCACCTTGGCGCCGATCATGCCGATCTTGAGGTTCGGGTTCGCCGCCTTCATCGCCTCGGCCACCTTCACGTCCGACGCGAAGCTGGGGGTGGAGGTGTGCAGCACCGCCAGGTCGAAGTCCTTGGCCTGCCCGGTCACGTCGGCCAGCGTGGTCTTGTGCGGCGGCGCGTCGATCAGCTTGCTGTTCTCGATCAAGGCGGCCGGCTGGGCCAGCCAGGTCGGGAACCAGTAGCTGCGGATCTCGCGCTTTGCCTGATAGCGGGAGCCGGCGCCGCCGTCGAAGCCATCGAAGGAAGGGGCTTGCAGGAACATGGTGCGCATTGTCACGTCAAGGAACCCCTTGTCAGATCAGGCTTCGGACATGCTGCCATCGGGCCGCATGCGGTAGCGTCGGCCCTGCCACGTCACCGTGCCGCGAGCCAGTCCAACCGCCCATATAGCGAAAGACAGCGCGTCGCGCAGGGGCAGAAGCACTAATCTTGGCAGTGTTGCCGATATGCAAAGCATTTGGTCGACTGACCAGGCCAGCCAGCCGCGCGCCGCCAGCACCGCCAGCGCCACCACCCACCCCCAATCGGCCAGTGCCCAGCAGGCCAGCGCCCAGGGCAGCGGGTGGGTCAACGCCAGCCCAAGGTAGCCGGCCGGGTTCAACGACCGCACCGTGCGCGCCCAGCGCAGCTCATGCCCCCACAGGGCGCCAAGGCTGGCTTCGTCCATCATGTGGTCCGGCAGCACCGGGGCCACGGCAACCCTGAGGCCCAGGCGGCGCACCGCTTCGCCGAGGGCATGGTCGTCGGCCAGCAGGTCCTTCAGCGCCGCCAACCCGCCGAGCGCCGCCAGGGTTTCCCGCCGCAGCGCCATGGTGGCGCCGTAGCAGCCGCGGGCCTTGCCCAGGCTCTCGCCCAGGATGGCGTTGGGCAGGAAATGCCAGTCGATGCCGAGCCCGGCCAGCCGCGCCCACAGCCCGGGCACCGCGGGCACGCCGCGATAGAGGCAGGTTACCAATCCGATATCCGGCTGGGCCAGGGTGGCGGTGACAATGGTCAGCCAGTCCGGCGGCACCCGCATGTCCGCATCGGCGATCACCACCACCTCGTGGGCCATGTGGGGCGCCAGGTTCATCAGGTTGCCCACCTTGCGGTTGGCGCCATGCAGCGTGGCATCCTGCACCAGGGTGGCGTCCACGCCGGGGCAGGCGGCCATGGCGGCGCGGGCCGCAGGAATGGCCCCGTCATCCGCCCGGCCGACTCCGAACAGCACCTGCATCGGCGCGGCATGGACCTGGCGCAGCGTCGCCTCCAGCCACCCCTGCAGCCCCGGGGCGCCGCCATGCAGCGGCTTCAGGACGCTGGCGGCCAGCGCCGGGCCTGCAGGGCGCGGCTGCCGGGCGAACCGCCGCACCGCGCCGGCGGCGAGCAGGGCGGAGGCGAGGCCGGCCAGGGCCAGGCCGGCACAAACGGTCGCGAGCACGAGGGTCAGCACGGCAAGACCGACAGGTTGGCGTAACGTCGCCGGCGTTTCCGCATCGCCTCGTTCATCACTGTCGGGTAGGCTTCGGCAAGTTCACAGTGGATCCCCCGCCCCGCATGCCCCGATACCCCCTCGCCTTCGCCGCCCTGCTGCTCGGCCTGCTTGCTGGCTGTGCCGACGGCACCGGACAGCCTGCCGTGGCGGGCACCGCTACCGACCCGAACGACCCCTATGAGCGTCTGAACCGGCAGGTTCTGGACGTCAACCTGCGGATCGACGACGCGGTGCTGCGCCCCGCGGCGGTGGCCTACCGGGACGTGCTTGGCCCCTGGCCGCGTACCCGCATCCGCAACTTCCTCAACAATATCGAGGAACCGACCGTGCTGGCGAACAACCTGCTGCAGGGCAGGCTGGAGGATGCCGGCGACATCGCGGTGCGGTTCACGCTGAACAGCACGCTGGGCGGTGCCGGCTTCTGGGACGTGGCAACGGACCTGGCCGGCACGCCGCGGCAGCAGCGCGACTTCGGCCAGACGCTGTACAGCTGGGGCATTCCGGACGGTCCCTACCTGATGGTCCCCATCCTCGGGCCGTCCAACCCGCGCGACTTCGTCGGCACGGTGGCCAATGGCTTCCTCAACCCGATCAGCTGGTTCCTGCCGATCTACGCCAATATCGGCCGCGGTGCGGTCAGCGGCCTGGACGAGCGCGAGCAGAACATCGAGGCGCTGGACGAGCTGCGGAAGGGCAGCCTGGACTTCTACGCCCGCCTGCGCAGCGTCTACGGCCAGTACCGCGACGGCCAGCTGGGCCGGACCCGGGCCGAGAGCAACAACCCGGACGTGCTGGACGACCCCGGGGCCAACTGAGGGTCAGCCCGGCACCGCGGCCGGCACCTGCCGCGCCAGCGCCAGGAACAGCTGGCGCAGCCAGGCGTGGCCGGCATCGGCCTCGAACCGGCGGTGGAACACCAGGGAAAGTCGCGTGTGGCGCACCGGCACCGGCGGGCAGCGCACCACCAGCCCATGCGCGGTGGCCAACTGGTGCGCCAGGCGGGCGGAGAGCGTGATGATCATGTCGGTCCCGGCGAGAATGGCCGGCACCGCCGACAGATGCGCCACCACCACGCCCAGCCGGCGGCTCAGGCCCTGCTCGGCCAGCGCCACATCCATCGCGCCGCTGCGCGACCCGTTCGGCGAATGCAGGATGTGCAGGCCGCCGATGAAGCGCTCGGGCGTCAGCTCGCCCTCGGCCAGCGGGTGGCCCGGGCGCATCAGGGTGCAGAAGGCTTCCGGCAGCAGCCGCAACCGGGTGTAGAGCGCGGGCGGCTCCGGCAGCATGCCCACCGCGAGCTGCGCCTCCCCGCTGCTGAGCAGGGCTTCCCAGTTGGTGCGGTCGGCGTGGCGAAGGGCGAGCAGCACGCCAGGCGCAGCCCGCACCACATGCTGCACCAGCGGCGGGGCGAGCACCGCCTCGGCATATTCCGACAGCCCGAGGGTAAAGGTGCGCTCGGCCTGGGCCGGGACCCAAGGCGCTTGGGCCGCCAGGGTCTCGCGCAGCCGGTCGAGCATCTCGGCGATCGGCGTTGCCAGGGAAAGCGCCAGCTCGGTCGGCTCGACGCCGCCCGGGCGACGCAGGAACAGCTCATCCCCGAGCGCCGCGCGCAGCCGGCCCAGGGCGTTGGAGACAGCCGGCTGCGACAGGTTCAGCCGCTGCGCCGCCCGGGTGACATGGCGTTCCCGCGCCACCGCGTCGAACACCCGCAGCAGGTTGAGGTCGAGGCTCGAAAGATCGGTCATGCCGAAGGCCCATCATTCACGTCGGTGATGATGGCCGTTACCACCCTGCGTTGGAAGGCCGGCGCGGCCGGGCGCAGCTTCCGCGGCGACGCATAACCGCCAACCGGAGCAACACCGATGCTGAACGAGACCGTCACCACCCCCTATGCCGTCGCCGTGCTGCGGCTGACCAACGGCCTGGCGCTGCTGGCCCATGGCGCCGTGCTGAAGCTGGGCACCTTCGGCCTGGCCGGCACGATGGGCTACTTCGCCTCCATTGGTTATCCGCCGGTGCTCGGCGCCGTGGTGGCCTTCGCCGAGGTTCTGGCCGGGCTTGCGCTGCTGGCCGGCGTCGGCGTGCGCTGGGTCAGCCTGGGTGCGCTGCTGATCCTGCTCGGCGCCGTCGCGCAGCATGCGCCGAATGGCTGGGTATTCAACGCTCCGGGCGGTGGCTGGGAGTTTCCGGCCTTCTGGGCCGCAGCACTGGTGGCGCAAGCCGGGCTGGGTGCCGGCGCGCTGGCCGCTCGGCTACCGGCAGCAGTCGGGCTCGCCCGGGCCTGACGCCGCGGCGCACGCGGCGGCGTGCCGGGGCCGGTTGTCCTGCCGCCGCCACGCTGCTTGACTGCCGGGCTTCTTGGGAGGGTCAGGATGCCAGCCGGCCGTGCTTTCCGTTGCGCCCGGGCGGGCAGCGCGCCCTTTGCCATGGCGCGGCGGGGCCAGTTCCACCTTGATGGCCATGCCCAGCAGCCTGCCATGGCGGATTGAGCTTGCCCCGACGCCGGGCCTGGCTGGTCGGCGCTGCCGTGGGCAGCGCCGGGCTCTCCACGACAGTGCCGCTGCCGCTCTACGTGGCCTATGCCGCCCGTGGCGGCTACGGTGCCGGCGCGCTGGCGCTGGCCTTCGGCTGCTACGCGCTGACCCATATGTTGAGCTCCCCTTTCCTGGGGCCGCTGCCGGACCGCATTGGCCGCCGCCCCGTGGTCCTCGTGGGCATGGTGCTGGCCGGCTGCTCCACGCTGGTGCTGGCGCTGGAGCCCAGCGTGCCCGGCCTGGCACTGGCGCGGATGTTCCAGGGCCTGGCGATGGGCTGCATCACCGCCGCCGGCGCCACCTGGGCGGCGGAACTGGCCGGCGGTTCGCCGGAAGCGGCGCGCCGCGGTGCCGCCGTGGTGGCGGTAGGCACCGCCGGCGGTTTCGGGCTGGGCGGCCTGGCGACCATGCTGGCCCTGCTTTGGTACCCCGGCGACATGCTGCCGTTCACCTTTCCGCTGCATCTGGCGGTGCTGGCGCTGCTGGCCTGGCCGGTGGCGTTGCTGCCCGAGACGCTGGCCGCCCCGCGTGGTGCCCGGCTGCGTTTGCCGGCCTTTCCGCGTGGCACGCTGGCGACGACGCTGGCGATCGTCCCGGCCTGGGGCGTCACCGGCACGCTGCTGACGGCGGTGCCGGCGGCGCTGGCCGCACAGGGCTACCCTGGCGCCGGCCCCTGGACCGCCTGTGCCATGATGCTGACCGGTGCCGGCCTGCAACTCCTGCTGCGGCGGGTCACCCCGCGCCGGTCGGTTCTGGCCGGGTTGGGTTGCCTCTGCGTCGGGGCCGGCCTGGTGTTCTGGGGCACCGCCTTCGGTTTGCTCTGGCCGCTGCCGCTGGGCGCGGTGCTGACCGGGGCGGCAACCTATGGCCTGGTCTACCTGGGCGGCCTGGCGGCGGCGGCGGAAGCGGCCGGGCCGGAAAGGGCGCGCGCCACGGCCGGGTATTTCGTCGTGGCCCATCTGGGCTTCGGCGGGGTGCCGGCGCTGGTCGGCCTGGCCATGGACCACTTCGGCCGCGGCGCGGCCCTGCTGGGGCTATGGCTGGCGCTGGTGGCGACGGCCCTGGTATTGGCGCTGGCGATCAGGAGGAGATGGGCTTGAGCATCCTGCGGACGGGAACGGGTTTTCGCTGGCCCGGCGGCGCGCGCGTCGGCGTCATCTTCAACATCGCCTATGAGGGCTGGTCCGAAGGCCAGGTGCCCGGCATCGGCCCCATGGGCAACCCGCTGAAGCCAGGCTTCTTCGACGCCAATGCCGCCAGCTGGGGCAAGTACGGCGCGGTGCGCGGCATCTGGCGGGCGCTGGAGGTGGCGGCGCGCAACGGCGTGAAGACCAGCGTGATGACCAATGGCGTGCTGGCCAAGCTGTGGCCGGACACCGTGCGCGCGATCCATGCCGGCGGGCATGAGGTGGTGGCGCATTCCTACGGCATGGACGTGATCCCGGTGTACCTGGACGAGGCCGGGCAGCGCGAGAACATCAAGCGCACCACCGGCCTGATCGCGGACGTGACCGGGGCGGCGCCGCGCGGCTGGATCAGTCCGCGTGGCACCGGCAGCCCCGGCCATACCGCGCTGCTGGCCGAGGCCGGCTACCTGCACGATGGCGACTGCAACGACGACGACATGCCGTACCTGGAGACGGCAGGGGGGCGCGAGATCGTGCGAATCTCGTTGACCATGGACGTCAACGACCTGCCGAGCAGCATCCGCTACGGCAACAACGCCCGCGCCATGCTGCAGCAATTCGAGGACGCCTTCAGCGCGCTGCTGCACCGCGAGACCCAGCCCGTGCTGATGGACGTGACGATCCATACCCATGTCTATGGCCGCCCGGCCGGTGCCTGGGTGTTCGATGACATCATGCGTCAGGTTGTCGCCACACCCTACATCTGGCACGGCACGCGGATGCAGGCGGCGGAATGGCTGCTGGGCAAGCGCGCGGAGCTGGTGCCGGGGGCGTAGGGCCCTACGCGAGCGGGGCGACGCCCATCTCAGCGTGCTGCTGTCCAGAGGCCTTGCGGCCTTTGGCAGGCGGAGGGAAATGCCTTCCTCAAGACGCACGCAGTCGAGGCAGCACGGTCAAGCCGCCAGCGCAGCCTCGACAGCAGCGGCGCTTTGGAACAGCGCCTCGTCGGCGCCGTGTTCGCCGGTCAGCATCAGCCCGACCGGCGCGGTGCCGGCTTCCTGGCAGGGCAAGCTGATGGAACAGCGGTCGAGGAAGTTGCCCACGGCGGTGTTGCGCAGCAGCAGCATGTTGATGCGGTTGTACTCGCCGGGCTCGCTCACCTCGGCGATGGCAGGGGGGATGATCGGGCAGGTCGGCATCAGCAGCGCGTCGAACGCGCTGGTGCGGCGGGCCACGGCGGCGCAGATCCGCTGGCGGCCCTGCAGCACCTTGACGTAGTCGGCGGCCGTCATCTTCTCGCCGCGCATGATGCGGGCCAGGATGTTGGGGTCGTATTCGTCGCGCTTGCGGGCGATCAGCGACTGGTGCCAGGCGTAGGATTCGGCCGCGGTGAAGCCACCGCTGGCGTTCAACGCCGGGATGGCGCCGACCTCCGGCAGGTCCAGCAGCTCGATCCGGGCGCCGGCGGCGCTCAGCCTGGCCAGGGCGCGGTCGAAGCTGGCGGCGACATGGTCGTCCATGCCGTCGAGCAGGAAGGTGCCGCGCGGCACGGCGAAGCGCAGCCCCGCCACGCTGCGGTGCGCCAACGCCTGCGGGTTGGGGTTGCCCGAGATGGCGGCGTCCAGCAGGTGGCAGCATTCCACGCTGCGGGCCAGCGGCCCGACGCTGTCCAACGAGAACGACAGGGGCAGCACCCCGTCCTGCGGCACCCGCTTCGCGGTGGGCTTGAAGCCGACAATGCCACACAGCGCCGCGGGCACGCGGCAGGAGCCGCCGGTATCGGTGCCCAGCCCGCCGAAGCCCATGTGGTCGGCGGCGGCGACGGCCGCTCCGGAGGAGGAGCCGCCCGGCAGCCGGCCGGTGGCGCGGTCCCACGGGCTTTTCGGCGTGCCGTAGTGCGGGTTCACGCCCAGGCCGGAGAAGGCGAATTCCACCATGTTGGTGCGGCCAACAACGATGAAGCCGAGCCGCTGCAACCGGGTCACCACCAGCGCATTGGTCGCGGCCGGTGTGGCGTCGGCCAGCGCCAGGGAGCCGGCGCGCGTGACGTGGCCCTTCTCGTCGAACAGGTCCTTGACGGTGACGGGGATGCCGGCCAACGGGCTGGGCGCCAAACCGTGATGGCGCAACGTGTCGATGGCGTCGGCGGCGACCCTGGCAGCGCCCGCATGGACCGCAACGAAGGCGCGGCTGCCTTCCCCCGCCGGGTCGGCAATTCGGTCGAGTGCCGCATCCACGAGGGAGCGGGCGGAGATCCGCCCCTGGGCGAGGGCGGCGGCGGCATCGGCAATGGTCTTCATGGCGCCGATGCTGG
>CAIMOR010000253.1 GCA_903843125.1 uncultured Rhodospirillales bacterium | reverse complement strand
TCGATTTCCTCGCGATGAAACTTCGGCCCGCGCGTGAGCGAATGCACGGGGTCGTGCCGCAGATGCAGGTGAAAGGCGACACGGACGTTGTCGAAAACGGTCAGGCTCGGGAACAGGCGGATGTTCTGGAAGGTGCGGGCGATGCCGCGCCGGGCAATGCGATGCGGTGCCAGGCCAAGCAGGCTTTCGCCGCGCAACCGGATCTCGCCCGCGCTTGGCCGATAGGCGCCGGTGATGCAGTTGAACAGCGTGGTCTTGCCGGCACCGTTCGGGCCGATGACGCCGGTGATGGCGCCGGCGGGCAGCTCCAGCGAGAGGTCGCTCAGCGCGGTGATGCCACCGAAGCGGCATGTCACGCCGTGCAACGACAGCAGGCTCATGGCCTGAGCGCCCTGAGCAGGCGGCGGTCCACGATGCCCTGCGGCCGCAGCAGCAGGATGACGATCAGCAGCGCGCCGAAGGCCGCCAGCCGCCAGTCGGCGATGAAGCGCAGTGCTTCAGGTGCCAGGGCCAGCGCGGCGGCGCCGAGGAACGGCCCAAGCGCCACGGTGGAACCGCCGAGCACGACGGCCAGCACCATCTCGGTGGAGCGGTCCAGGTTGAAGGCGCCGGGTTCGATGAACAGCTGCCAATGCGCAAACAACCCACCGGCAATGCCGGCCAACGCCGCGCCAGCGGTGAAGGCACCCAGCTTCAGCGCCACGGTGTTGAGGCCGAGCAGGCGGGCGACCGTCTCGTCGTCCCGCACCGCGTTCAGCGCCAGCCACAGGCGGGAGCGTTCAGCCAGCAGCACCAGCCCCAGCAGCGGCAGCGCCCAGGCCCAGATGGCGCCGAGCGACAGCCGCTGCATGCCCGAATAGCCCGCCGCGCCGCCGGTGGCCTCCAGGGAGAGGAAGAAGCTGCGCGTCATCTCGCCGAAGCCCAGCGTCGCCATGGCCAGGTAGATGCCGCGCAGCCGCAGCGCCGGGAAGCCGACGATGAGGCCCAGCACGCCGCTCAGCAGCGCGCCGGCGGCGATGGCCAGCGGGATCGGTACGCCGTGTTCCACCGTCAGCACGCTGGCGGTGTAGGCACCGCAGGCCATGAAGGCGGCGTTGCCCAGCGAGAGTTGCCCGACCGCGAGGATGACATAGACGCTCAGCGCGGCGATGCTGGCGATGCCGATCTCCGCCAGCAGCCCGGCGGCGTAGGAGGAGATCATACCCGCTGCGCCCCGCCCGCCCGGCCAAGCAGGCCCTGCGGCCGCAGCAGCAGCGTCAGGATCATCAGGCCGTACACCGTCATGTCGCGGAAGGCGGCGCCGCCGAAGGCGACGGTCATCACCTCGAGCACGCCCAGCAGCGGCCCGGCCAGCAACACGCCCCAGATGCTGGTGGTGCCGCCGACGACCATGACCGCGATGGCCTTCAACCCGACTTCCACGCCGACGAAGGGGGTCAGCGCGCCATAGTGCAGCCCGATCAGCACGCCGGCCACCCCCGCCATGGCGCCCGAAAGCGCGAAGGCGCCTGAAGTGACCAACGCCGCCGGCACCCCAAGCAGGCGCGCCACGTCGCGGTTCTCGGCAATGGCGCGCAGCCCGGTGCCGAAGCGGGTATGGCGCATCACCAGCGCCAGGGCCGCCACCATGCCCACCGCCGTCGCCATCACCACCAGCTGCGCCTGGCCGACCGAGACGCTGCCCAGCGCGTAGCGGTGATCCATCAGTTCGGCCGGCAGCAGCAGCGGGTCGCTGCCCCACACATTGGTCGCCACGGTCTGGAAGATGACCGAGAAGCCGAGCGTGGAGAGCAGCGGCGCGATCGGCGGTGCGTTGCGCAACGGCTGGTAGGCCACCCGCTCCACCACCACGCCGAGCACCGCGGTGACCAGCGCGGCGGCGGCCAACCCGACCAGCAGCGGCTGGCCGTCCAGCATCAGCCCGAGGCCGACATAGCCGCCGAGCATGAACAGCTCCGCCACCGCCAGGTTGAGGATGCCCAGCACCCCCATGACCAGCGAGAAGCCAAGCGCCACCAGCGTATAGACCGCGCCGAGCGTCAGCCCGTTGACGAGTTGCTGCAGCAGCACCGGGTCAGCAGGTCAGGCTGCCGGACGTGCTGCAACCGCGGACCTTCTCGGTCCAGCTGCCGTTCTGGCCGACCACGGTGAAGAACACCTTCACCGCGTCGCCGCTGGGCGCGAAGTGGATCGGGCCCGAGAGGCCCTCATAGCCGCTCAGCTTCTCCAGGTGGGCGCGCAGCTTTTCGCGGTCGCTCTCCAGGTCGGCCGGCTTCAGCGTCAGCCCGCCGCGCAGCACGGCGTCGGAGTACATGCCGACGATCTCGACCATGTGGGCGTCGTACATGCTCGGCTCGATGGTCGGCGGCAGGCCGGCGGTGGCGCGCAGCCGGGGCTGCAGGGCGTTGGTGAAGCGCTGCACCTTCTCGCCTTGCTGGCCGGCGTAGTAGGTGGCGCAGGAAACCACGGGAATCTCCGGCGCGGCGCGCAGGATGGCCGAGGAGATCAGCGGCGTGCCACCGATGATCGGCTTGATGAAGCCCTGGCGGCGCATTTCGCGCAGCACCGTCACGGCCTGGGAGTAGTCGGCAGCCACCACCAGTGCGGCGGGGTTCAGCGCCTTCAGCGCCGTCACCTGGGCGGAGACGTCGATGTCACCGGTGTTGAAGGTCGCCAGCGAGCCTTCGTTCAGCAGGCGGATGCCCTGCTCCTTCAGCATCTCCGGCATGATCCGGCTGCCCAGCGCCACCGCGTTGGCGTCCTTGGCGTCGTAGATGATGGCGACGCTGTCCACGCTGTAGGCGCCCTTGAACCAGGGCAGCGCGGTCTTCATCAGCACCGCCTCGTCGATGGTGTTGCGGAAGGCCCAGGGCCGGTTCGCCGCCGCCGTACCGGGCTTGGAGGACGCCTGGCTGCACGCCACCAGCTTGGCCTGGTTGGCAACGGGGAAGGCCACCTCGCAGGCGCTGCTGGTCAGCGGGCCGGCGATGGCCAGCACCTTGTCGTCATCGGCCAGCTTGCGCACCAGGTTGGCGGCCTGCGCCGGGCGCGCGGCGTCGTCGTAGATGGCGATGCTGAGCCTGGCGCCGCCGATGCCGCCGCCGGCATTGACCTGCTCCTCGACCATGCGCAGCGCCACGGTATTGGCGCGGCCCCATTCGGCGAACGGCCCGCTGCTGGGCACGATGGCGCCGAGCTTCACCTCCAGCCCGGCGAAGCGCGCCTGGGACAGCGCGGGTCGGGCCAGCAGCAGGGCCGGCGCGGCCAGCAGCGAACGGCGGGAGAAGGTCATCGCAATGCCCCAATGCTGAAGGTAGGGCCGCGCTTCAATGCGCGGCGGCGGAGAAGTCCATCGGTAGCACGCAGCGTGCCACCCGAACCGTGCGCGTGGTGCCCGGCGTGTTGCGGCTGCGGCCGACGAAGCGCGGCACGCCGTCGCTCACCACCGCACCCACGGCGGGGATGTCGCCATTGCGCAGCGCCGAGAGCGCGTCGTCGCAGGCGCCGCCAGCGCAGGCGTCCAGCAGGATGACGTCGGCGTCGCGACCGGGCGCCAGGATGCCGCTGTTCAGCCGATAGACCCGGGCATTGTTGCCCGTGGCCGCGGCGATTGCCGCTTCCGGCGCCATGCCGCCCAGGCTGCACAGGTGGCTCATGGTGTAGAGCATGCCGAGCGGCATGATGCCGCTGCCGGTTGGCATGTCCGTTGCGATCAGCAGGCGTTCCGGCTGGCCCGCCTCGGCCAGCAGTCGCGCGGTCAGCAATGCGGTGCGCAGGTTGCCAGCGGTGCAGATCTGCATCGCCACGTCGCTCTCGTTGACCAGGCGTGGGAAGCCGGCATCCGGCATCGCCACCGGCCCGCCATTCACATGGAAGGAGACATGCGCGTTGCTGGCCAGCACATGCTCGGCCCAGATGCCCGACGACCCCGGGATGGAGGAGCCGCCGGTATGCATGGTGGTGACCATGCCGGCCTCGCGCGCGGCCTGCATCAGCGGGGCGTAGCCATAGGGGGTCTCGAAGGCGCCGAAGCCGGCCTTGGCCAGCCAGATGCCGGCGGCGGCGATCTCGCGCAGGTCGGCCTCGGTCAGGCCGGGTTCCAGGATGATGCTGCCGGCGTGCACGCGCATGCCGCCGGGGCGGTAGTTCAGGAAGCAGGCCCGCGCCGCCAGCGCCAGCGCCTTGACCCCGGCGGGGTCCTTCGGCCGGCCGGGCACATGCACCTCGCTGGCGGTGATGGCGGTGGTGACGCCGCCATGCAGGTAGCTTTCCAGAAAGCCGACGGTGCGCTGGCGGGGCGTATAGTCGCCGAAGGTGATGTGGACGTGGCTGTCGATCAGCCCCGGCGCGGCGATGGTGCCGCCGGCGTCGATCACCACGTCGCAGGCCTCGGTCTCGGCCGCGCCCAGCGTGCCGATGGCGGTGATGCAGCCATCCGCCATCAGGATGCCGTCGGCCTGGATCAGCGGGTTCGCCAGGTCCCCGGTGCAGAGGCCGCCCAGGTTCACGATGGCGGTGCGCATCAGCGCAGCCCGTCCTTGCCTTCGATGTCAGCCGCGGCCAGCCCACCCACGCGCGCGTCGATGCGCCCGCGATTGGCCAGGCAGATGATCAGCGCCACCTCATCGGCCTGCGGCGCGTCCGGCAGCGTCAGCGACATGCCATCATAGTGGCTGCGGACGTAAAGCGCGTCCTTGTGCGCCAGCGGCACGTCGATGCTGCTGCCCGGTGCGCCGCGCTTGGTGAAGGAGGAGATCCACGCCGCGCCGCCGCCCACCGCGCGGCGCAGCGGCTCGGCGAAGGTGGTGGTCAGCAGCGCGTTGACGTGTTCCTGCTCGCCGCCCAGGCCGACGATGCCGCCCTTGCCATAGCTCTCGACCGGGAAGTCGCCCATGGCCTGCATGGCAATGGCGGCCAGTTCCTCGCCGAGGGCTTCGCTGGCGGCGATGGCCGGCGAAAGGTCGGCCACATGTCCCTGGCCGGCATAGGGGTTGGCCAGCACCGCAATGGCGGCCACGCGGCGCAGCGGCGGGCCGCCATCGCCGCGGTCGGCTTCGGTGATCTTGTGGTCCACCATGGTGAACCAGCGGCGCATGACCAGGCGCATGCCCACACTCCCTTGCAGCCGGGCGAGCGGCGCCCCGCCGTTATTACCTTTCAACCGAAGCCATTATGCAAGCGCCATCTTGCCGGTGCAGATGGCACTTGCAACGCCGCCCGGGATGAGAATAGCTTTCTCCCGAAGCTATTTCGTCCCGCCCCAGCGCAGCCCCAACGCAGGAAGCCCGCCATGAACGTGACCACCAGGATCGGCGCCACGGTGAAGGACGGCGCGGCGCATCTCGCCAGCCTGCGGGACGGCCGCGCGGTGTTCCTGGAAGGCCAGCAGCTGGCCGACGTGACGACACACCCGGCCTTCCGCAATGCCTGCGCCGCCGCCGCCGCGATGTACGACTTCCAGGCCCGCCCCGAGAACCTGGAGCGCATGACCTTCGCCGACCCCGACGGCCATCGCGTCAACCGCGCCTGGCAACTGCCCACCAGCTATGCCGAGCTGGTGCAGCGGCGGGAAGCCCTGGTGGCCTGGGCGGAGCTCAGCGGCGGCTTCCTTGGCCGGTCGCCCGACCACGTCGCCTCGGCGCTCGGTGGCCAGGTGATGGGGCTGGAGGTGATCGCGGCGCAGGACGCGCGTGGCGCCGCTGTGCTGGCCGACTACTACGCGCAGATGCGTGCCGCCGATGCCTTCCTGACCTATGTCATCATCAACCCGCAGGCCGACCGCTCGAAGGATTGGGGCCAGCAGCAGGGCGAGGACCTGGTCGCCTCGATCGTCGACGAGGACAGCACGGGCCTGACCATCCGCGGCGCCAAGATGCTGGGCACCAGCTCGATCATGGCCAATGAGGTCTTCGTCGCCAGCCTGCAGCCGCTGAAGCCGGGGGAGGAAAACCTGGCCTTCGCCTGCGGCCTGCCGATGAACGCCAAGGGTCTGAAGGTGCTGTCCCGCAAATCCTACGAGCAGCACGCGGTCAGCGCCTTCGACAATCCGCTGTCGACGCATTTCGACGAGAACGACGCGGTGCTGTTCTTCGACGACGTGAAGGTGCCCTGGGACCGCGTGTTCCACCACCGCAACCCGGACCTTTGCCGCGCGCAGTTCCACGACACGCCCGGCCATATCTACCAGAACTACCAGGCGCAGATCCGGCTGACGGTGAAGCTGCGCTTCCTGCTCGGCGTGGCGCGGCGCATCACCGAGACCATCGGCACCGTCAACATGCCGCCGGTGCGCGACCTGCTGGGCAAGCTGGCCTCCCAGGCCTCGGTGGTGCAGGCCATGCTGTACGGCATCGAGGCCGCCGGCCAGATGCGCGGCGACTACTTCGTGCCCGACCGCCACCTGGTCTACGCCGCCCAGGTGCATACGCAGGAGCTGTACGGCCAGTTCGTCGCCAGCATCCGCGAGCTGGCCGGCGGTTCGCTGATCATGCTGCCCTCCTCGGTCAAGGACTACGCCAATGCGGAGATGGCGAAGATCATCCGCAGCACCCAATCCTCCGCGGTGATGAGCCCGGACGAGCGGGTGCGCTTCCTGAAGCTGGCCTGGGACGCGGTGGGCAGCGAATACGCCTCCCGCCACCAGCAGTACGAGATGTTCTACGCCGGCGCGCCCTTCGTCACCCGCGGCCACGCCTTCCGCACCGCGGATTGGGCCGGCGCCACCGGGCTGGTCGGCCAGGTGCTGGACCGCACCTCACCGCCGCTCGGCTGAGGCCGCGGCGGCCAGCCGGCGCTGCAGCGCCAGCGCCTGCTCGCTGCTGTCCAGCAGGCGCTGCACCATGGCCGAGAGCCGGCGGAAGTCGTCGGCGCTCAGGCTGGCAAACTCCACGTCGTTGACCTGGCGCTGCACCGGCGCCAGCTGCCGCAGCAGCGCGCGGCCCTGGTCGGTCACGGTCAGGCACAGCCGGCGGCGGTCGTTCGGGTCCATCGCCTTGTCCACCAGCCCCTTGGCCAGCAGCCGCTTGGTGACGGTGGTGACGAAGGCGCCGCTGAGATGCAGGTGGTCCGCCACGGTGCGGATGCTGACATCCGCTTCCGCCGCCAGATGGGCGATGGAGATCAGGATGGTGTACTCGATGCCGACCAGGCCGATATAGGCGCCGTGGCCCTCGCGGATCGCCTCGTGCCGGGCCAGGAAGCCGAACAGGTTGTGCACCAGGCGGCGGAATTCGCGGTCGCTGCCGGCGTCGAGCAACTCGGGGCGGGTGACGGTCAGCGCCGCCGAGGTCGCCTCCTCGGACGTCCCGCCGCTGTTCGAGCCTGCCGTTGACTGGCGCAAAATGCGTTCCTGACGAAGCGATTCCAGCAGCCGATTACGGGGCCGCCCAGCCGACGTCAACGCTGCCCGGCGCTTCGGCAGGCAATGCGGCGGGGGATTGCCGGCGTTTTGGTCACCTGCCGCCGGCGGACGAGCCGCGCCGCGCCGCTGCCGGTGGCACGGCGGTTGCTGCGCTGGGCGCATGACCGAGACAAACATCGCGCCCATGGTCGCCGGGCTGTTCCACGTGGCGATCAAGACCAACAACCTGGATGCCACCGTCACCTTCTACACCAAGGTGCTCGGCCTGGTCTCCGTCTTCCGGCCGGACTTCGGCTACCCCGGCGCCTGGCTTGGCATTCCGCTGCCGGGCGGCCCCGCCATCATGCACATCTATGCCGGCGGCCCGGCGCTCGGCGCCGATGGCATCGCGCCGGCCGGCACCGCCGCCATCGACCATGTCTCGCTGGCCTGCCGCGGCTACCACGCCTACATCGCCCGCTTTCGCGCGCACAAGCTCGATTGGCGGGAATTCCTGGTGCCCGGTACCACGCTCTGGCAGCTCTTCGTCTACGACCCCTCCGGCGTGCAGCTTGAGCTGACCTTCGATGGCGCGTTCGAGGATGGCGCCTCCCCGGACATGAGCGATGGCCGCCGCTACGTCGCCGGCAGCAGCTTCTTCGACGCAACCACCTACCCGAGGCTTGGCTGATGCACCGTCGTTCCCTGCTGCTGGGGGCCGTCGCGGCACCCTTCGTCATCGGCACCGCCCGCGCCGCCGATACCGTGAAGGTCGCGACCTTCGACGCCGCCTCCACCCTGCCCTATTGGGTCGCGGTCACCCGCGGCTACTTCACCGAGGTCGGCATCGAGCCCGTCGGCACGCCACTGGCGACGCATCCCCTCATCGTGCAGTCGCTGGTCACCGGCGACGCCGAGGCCTGCACCAACCTGGTGACGCTGGAAGCCGCCAACATCAACAGCCGCCGCGCCAACTCGGTGCTGTTCTTCTCCATCAACGGCCAGAACGCCGAATACCAGATGGAGCAATTCGTCGTCCGCCCAGGCAGCCCCGCGAAGGTCCTGACCGACCTGAAGGGCGCCCGCATCATCTCCGCCCCCGGCCCCGGCAACCTGGCCGGCGCCCGCGGCGCGCTGGCCGCCGTAGGCCTGGTCGAGAACCGCGACTACACGCTGGTAGAGCAACCCATGGGCCAGCACATCGGCGCCATGCAGTCCGGCCAGTTCGACGCCGCCTACACGCTGGAACCCGTCGCCACCATCGGCGTGCGTGCCGGCGCGATGCAGCGGCTGGAGGCCGGCGTCATCGCCACCCACATGCTGGGCCGGCGCGAGGCCTTCGCCTTCGCTTCCGGCGCCGGCTTCTCCGGAAAGTTCCTGGAGACGCGGCACGACGTGGCCAAGCGCTACGCCGCCGCCTGGGGCAAGGCCGTGATGGCCGTGCGCAGCGACCCGACCACGCGCCAGGTGCTGACCAGCCACCTGAACACCCCCGCCGACCTGGCCGCCGTGATGCCGCTGCAGCGCTTCACCCTGGCCAGCGAGATGACGCCGCAGATGCTGGAAGACCTGCAGAAGTTCATCGACCTGGCGGTGGCCCAGGGCGTGGTGCGGGAGCGCATCACCACGGCGCAACTGCTGCGGGCGCCTTGAACGCCATCACCCCGCGAGAGGCCGCGCTTTCCGTGCGCGGCCTGCGCAAGGCTTTTGCCGGTGTGCCGGTCTATGACGGCTTTGCGCTGGACGTGAAGCGCGGCGACATCCTGGCCATCTTCGGCCCGAATGGCTGCGGCAAGTCCACGCTGATCAACATGGCCGCCGGCCTGCTGCCCGCCGATGCCGGCGAGATCCTGTACGACGGCCGCACCGTGGACGAGGTCCGCATCGGCTACGTCTTCCAGAACTACCGGGAAGCGCTGTTTCCGTGGCGCCGCGCCGCCGAGAACATCCGCTATCCGCTCCGCCGCATGGGCCTGAAGCGCGCCGAGATCGAGCGCCGGCTGGAAGCGCTGGTTGCGGATTTCCGCGTGCGCTTCGATCTGAACGCCTACCCCTATTCGCTGAGCGGCGGCCAGCAGCAGCTCGTCTCCATCATGCGCGCACTGGCGGTGGAGCCCGAGGTGCTGTTCCTCGACGAACCCTTCTCCGCGCTGGACTATGAGACCACGCTCAGCTTGCGCACGCTGCTGCAGCAGGTGCTGAAGGCGCGCAAGACCACCACCATCCTGGTCAGCCACGACCTGGAGGAAAGCATCGTCCTGGCCGACCGCATCCTGATGCTGACGCGCCGCCCGACCCTGGTGGCCGACGACATCGCCGTTGAGCTGGCCTGGCCGCGCGAGGCGGCGACGCTCTCGGCGCCCAACTTCGTCGCCATCAAGGCGCGCTGCCTGGACGTGTTCACCCGGGCCGTGGCTGGCGCATGAGGGGGATACTGGTGCCGGCGGCCGGTGCGGCCGGCTTCGTCGCGTTGTGGTGGCTGGCGGTGCTGCTGCGCCTGGCGGACCCGGTGCTGCTGCCCTCTCCGCTGGAGACCTTCAACGACACGGCCAAGTCCTTCACGCAAGGCCCGCTGCTGCACGACCTCTGGCGTACGGTGACGCGCACCGTGCTGTCTTTCCTCGTCGCCTGCGGCATCGGCGTGCCGCTGGGCCTGCTGCTGGGGGCGAAGGAGAGCATCTATCGCGCGGTGGAATTCGTGGTGGACTTCTTCCGCTCCACGCCGGCTTCCGCGCTGTTCCCGCTGTTCCTCATCCTGTTCGGCGTCGGCGAGGGCACCAAGATCGCCGTCGCCGCCTTCGGTGCCGCACTCGTCATCCTGTTCAACGCCGCCTATGGCGTGATGAACGCGCGCCGCACCAGGTTGCTGGCCGCCCGCGTCATGGGCGCCAGCCCGCTGCGCGTGGTCTTCGACGTGATGCTGTGGGAAGCGATGCCGCAGATCCTGGTCGGCATGCGCAGCGGCGTCTCCCTGGCGCTCGTCATCGTCGTGGTGGCCGAGATGTTCATCGGCAGCACGGATGGCCTCGGCCAGCGCGTCATCGTCGCGCAATCCCTGTTCGAGAGCGGGCTGATGTACGGCGTCATCTTCGTCGCCGGCGCGCTGGGCTACCTGCTGAACCTGACCTTCCTGCTGCTGGAAAAGCGCTTCATCCACTGGGCGGGGAAGTAGCGGCGCTTGATCGTCCGAGGCGCTGGCGCCGAAGGGCGTGAAGCAATCGCTCAAACAGGCTCCGGCACGTCGGTATAGGCTTGGCGCAGCTTGGCCAGGAAGTCCGCGTCCTGCTTGTGCCGGCTCAGCGCCACCGCATCGGCGCCGGGCTGCATGCTGTCCGTGGCTTCCACCGAAAAGGCGCGGATGAAGCGGATGCGCGGGTCGCGCAACGCTGCGATCTCGGCCACGCCGCCGCCGCGCCGCAGCACATCGGCGGCCAGCACGCCGTCCTCCAGCGCCTGGGTGGCGCCCTGCCCCAGAGTCGGCACCATGGCATGCGCGCAATCGCCGAGGAACAGCACGCGGCGATCGGCGGTGCCGCGCTGCAACGGCGTTACCTGCAGCCGCGCCCAATGCACCTGGTCGATCAGGCGGCAGGTCTGCGCCACCATCCAGGCCACCGCCGGGCAGGCCGGGCCTTCCGCCGGCAGGTACATTGCGCGGGCATGGGTGGCGGTCTTCTGCTCCGGCGTGAACTCCGCACCCACGCCAATCGGGAAGGCGCCGGCGATGTAGACCGCGCCGCCCGGCAGCCGGTAGCTCAACAGCCGGTTGTTGCCGTTGAACCATTGCCCGTAGTCGTCATAGGGGCAGTCCGCGGCGTCCGGCACCAGCAGCCTGGTCAGCGCGATGCCGTGGTGCTCCGGCACCGGCTCGCCGACGCTCAGGACACGCAACTGGCTGTAGCGGCCATCCGCGGCCACCAGCAGGTCGAAGCCGCCATGCCGCACCAACGCGCCGCCCACGCGGAACACCGGCACCAGGCGCCCCGCCGCATCCTGCTCCAGCGCCACCAGGTCGTGCCCGTACCGCGTGCAGCCCGCCACCGGTTCGCGCATCAGCCGGTACAGTTCGGACCAGCGCAGCCGCACGCCGGGCTCCTCGGCCACATCCAGCAGGTCCAGGTCGAACAGCCGCTCGCCCGTCGCGCTGTCGATGAACCAGCGCCGCCAGGGCAGGCTCGCCTCCAGCAACGCGCGGTGCCGCGCGGGCCGGTACAGCCGCAGCGCCTTCAGGCCGTTCGGGCAGATGTTGAGTCCGGTGCCGGCTTCATCCCGCGCGCCCTGCGCCACCCGCTCGAAACCTTCAAGCTGGAAGCCTGGCACGTCGCTCAGGCATTCCAGCAGCAGGGAGCCGGCCACGCCGGTCCCGATCACGCCAATCCGCATGGGCCGGCGCTTGCAAACCCTGCGCCAGCGCGGGCGGCATGAAAAAGGGCGGGCCCCTGCGGACCCGCCCCCTCTCCTTTCGGCTGTGGCGCCGGTTCAGCCGGCGTCGATCACCGCCAGCACCTTCGGCGGCGACATCGGCAGGCTGAAGAACCGCTTGCCCAGCGCGTCGTGGATGGCGTTGGCGATGGCAGCCAGCGGCGGCACGATCGGTGCCTCGCCGACGCCGCGCACGCCCTGCGGATGCTTCGGGTTCGGGATTTCCAGCATGATCGGCTCGATGAACGGCACGTCCGAGCACACGGGCATGCGGTAGTCGAGGAAGCTGGCGTTATCCAGCTGCCCCTTCGCGTTGTAGAGGTACTCCTCGCTCAACGCCCAGCCGATCCCCTGCACCACGCCGCCCTGGATCTGGCCCTCGACATAGTCGGGATGCAGCGCGCGGCCGACATCCTGCGCCGCGGTGTAGCGCAGCACGCGGACGATGCCGAGGTCCACGTCGACCTCCACATCCACGCAATGCGTGGCGAAGCCGGGGTCGGCGCCCGTGGTGTTCAGCTGCACGCCGGCGCCGATGGGGCCGCCCATCTCGTTGGCCTTCGCCGCCAGCTCCTTCAGGGTCAGCGGCGGGAACTGGCCGGCATTCGGGCCGGCCGGGCGTGCCTCGCCGTTGTCCCAGATCACCGCCTCGGGGTCGATCTTCCAGATCTTCGCCGCGCGCTCCTTCAGCTGCCCGATCACCTTCTCGGCCGACTGCGTCACCACCATGGCGGAGGCAAACGTCACGCGGCTGCCGCCGGTGAGGTTGGAGAAGCCGATGGACGAGGTATCGCCGATCAGCACGGAAATCCGGCTGTGGTCGATGCCGAGCAGTTCCGCCGTCACGTTGGCGATGCTGGCGCGGCTGCCGCCGACATCCGGGTGACCGGTGGTGACGTTGACGTTGCCGTCTTCCGTGATGTTCAGCTGCGCGCTGCTCTCGCCGCCCGCGTTGAACCAGAAGCCGGAGGCAACGCCGCGGCCACGCACCACGCCCTTGCGCGGGTTCTTGTCCAGCGGCGCGGTGTAGTGCGGGTGGTGCTTGATCGCCTCGACCGTCTCGCGGAAGGTGATGGCGCCGAAGGTCGCGCCATAGACCGTCTTGCCGCCGGGCCTGGCGGTGTTCTTCAGCCGCAGCTCCAGCTTGTCCATGCCGAGCTTCTCGGCGATCTCGTCGATCACGCACTCGGTGGCATAGGCGCCGAGCGGCGCGCCAGGCGCGCGGTAGGCCGCGACCTTGGAGCGGTTGGAGACCACGTCATAGCCCACCGAGAGCACGTTCTCGATGTGATAGGGCGAGAAGCTGCACCCCACCGGCCCGCGCAGCGGCGAGCCAGGCAGCCCACCGGCCTGCAGGTAGAAGGTGCCCTGCGCGGCGACGATGGTGCCGTCGTTCTTGACGCCGATCTTGACCGTGCTCATCGAGCCCGAGGTCGGGCCGGTGGCGCGGAACACCTCGTCGCGGCTCATCACCATCTTCACCGGGCGGCCCGACTTCTTGGCCAGCAGCACCGCCACGGGTTCCAGATAGATGATGGTCTTGGCGCCGAAGCCACCACCGATCTCGGCCGGGATCGCGCGGATGTTGCTCTGCGGAATGCCCGTGAGCAGGGAGGTCATCGCGCGCACCATGAACTGGCCCTGCGACGAGGACCAGATCGTCACCCGGCCATCCGGCGCGTGGCTGACGGTGCAGGCATGCGGTTCGATATAGCCCTGGTGCACCGGGCGCGTGGTGAAGCTGCGCTCCACGATCAGGTCGGCCTGGGCGAAGCCGGCTTCCACGTCGCCCAGCTTGTTGACCATGGTGGTGGCGATGTTGCTCGGCTTGCCCTCATGCCGCACGAAGTCGTGCAGGATCGGCGCATCCGGCTTGATCGCGTCCTCGATCTCGATGACGTGCGGCAGCACCTCGTAGTCCACCTCGATCAGCTTGCAGGCGGCCTCGGCCACCTCCTCGCTGATCGCCGCGACGGCGGCCACCGGGTGGCCGTGGAACAGCGCCTTCTCCCGCGCCATCACGTTGCGGCACATCCAGCGCATGTCCTGGATGCCCAGCATCACGGACTTGTCGAGCGGGAAGTCCACGATGTCCTTCGCCGTCACCACCGCCTTCACCCCAGGCAGCGCCTCGGCCTTGGCGGTATCGATGCCGCGGATGACCGCGTGCGGGTGCGGGCTGCGCAGCACCTTGCCCCAGATCATGCCGGGCATGGTGTGGTCGGCCGAATAGCCGGCGCGTCCCGTGACCTTGTCGGCGCCATCCGGGCGGATGGTGCGCTTGCCGATCCACTTGTTGTCGATGGCGTTCATCAGGCGGCGCTCCTCATCTCGGCAGCGGTTTCCAGCACGGCACGGACGATCTTGTCGTAGCCGGTGCAGCGGCACAGGTTGCCGGCCAGCCAGAAGCGCACTTCCGTCTCGCTCGGGTCCGGGTTGCGCTCCAGCAGGGAGCGCGCGGCGATCAGCATGCCCGGCGTGCAGATGCCGCATTGCAGCGCGGCCATCTCCAGGAATTTCTGCTGCAGCGGGTGCAGCTCGTCGCCCTTGGCCATGCCCTCGATGGTGCCGATCTCATGGCCTTCCACCTCAGGTGCCAGCACCAGGCAGGAACAGGTCAGCCGGCCGTCCAGCGTGATGCTGCAGGCACCGCAATCGCCGGTGCCGCAGCCTTCCTTGCTGCCGGTCAGCCCCAGCGTATCGCGCAGCACATCCAGCAGGCTCTCGGACGGGTCGCAGAGGAACTCCGTCGGTTCGCCGTTGATCGTCGTCGTTACGTGAAGCTTCGCCATGGTTCAGGCCTTTCCTTGCGCCCGGTCGGCGGCGATGTTGGCGGCGCGCTTCAGCAGCACGGCGGCAACCTTGGTGCGATAGACAATGGTGCCGCGCTTGTCGTCGATCGGCTTGCAGGCGGCGGAGCAGGCGGCAGCGGCGGCGTCCAGCGCGGCGTCGTCCAGCCTGCTGCCCACCAGCGCCCTCGCGGCATCGGCCACCAGCAGCACGGTCGGCGCGGCGGCGCCGAGGCCGACGCGGGCGGCGGTGACCACGCCACCGGCCATGGTCAGGCTGACGCCGACGCCGACGACGGCGATGTCCATCTCGGTCCGCGGGATCATGCGCAGGTAGGCGTCGCCCGAACCTGCCGGGCGCGGCGGCAGGGTGAAGCCGACCAGGATTTCCCCGGCCGCCAGGTTGGTGCGGCCCGGGCCGGCCGGAAAGGCCTCCACCGGCAGGGTGCGGCGGCCGTTCGGGCCGGCGATGGTGAGCACGGCGCCGGCGGCGACCATGGCGGGCACGCTGTCGGCGGCCGGGGAGCCATGGCACAGGTTGCCGCCCGGCGAGGCGCGGCCCTGCACCTGGGTGGAGCCGATCAGGTTGATGGCTTCCAGCACGCCCGGCCACACCGTGCCGAAGCGCGGATGTTCCGCCAGCACGGCGCCGGACACGGCGGCGCCGACCCAGAAGCTGCCATCGGCCGCCTCGGTCACGCTGCTCAGTTCGGGGATCTTCTTGATGTCGATGATGGTGCCGGGCTTCGCCATGCCGTTGCGCATCTGCACCAGCAGGTCAGTGCCTCCGGCCAGGATGCGCGCGGCGCCCTGGGCGGCGGCGAAGGCGCGCACCGCCTCGTCGAGCGTCGGCGGCGCCAGGTATCGAATATCCGTCATGATTGCTTCCGTGGTCGTTTCCGGTCCCCGGCACCCCCCGTTGGCTCGGGGGTGCTGCCCCTGGTCGGGCGCTCAGGATGCGGAAAGCCTACGCTGGCCGGCCAGGGGCGGATAGCCCCCCCGTAACGGCCCGGAAGCGGCCCCGGCCTAGCCCGCCGCCGTGCTGAGCCGCACGGGAATGGATTTGGCCGCCGGCACGTGGCTTTTGGTGGCGTGGTGCCACAGCGGCAGCAGCGGGTTCAGTTCAGGGTAATAGCCGGCAATGCAGCCCGGCGGCAGGTCGAACGGCACCGCCTGCAGCCCGGCCACCACCCGGGCCACGCCGTCGTCGGCCACGGTCTCCAGCGTTACCAGCGCGCCGGTCGGCAGCGCCAGCCGTGCCATGTCGGCCGCGTTCATCATCACGATGTCGCGGCTGCCGTCGATGCCGCGGAAACGGTCGTTGAAGCCGTAGACCGTGGTGTTGAACTGGTCGTTGCTGCGCACCGTCACCAGGTTGAAGGTGCCCTCGCCGCCAAGGCGGATATCGGGGTCGGCGTCCAGGCTTTCCAGCGCCAGGAAGTTGGCCTTGCCGGTGCCGGTGCGCCAGTTGCGCTGGCGCGCCGGGTTGGGGCGCACGAAGCCGCCCTCCTGCCGCATGCGGTTGTCGTAGTCGGAATACCATTCCGGCTTGCAGGCCGCGATGGCGTGGCGCACCAGCCGGTAGTCGCCGACCCAGGCATCCCAGTCCACCTTGGGGTTCGCCGCCAGCGTCGCCTTGGCGATGCCGGCGATGATCGCGGGCTCCGAGAGCAGGTCCGGGCTGGCCGGCTCGCGCTGGCCATGCGACGGGTGGATGCCCATGGTGCTGTCCTCCACCGAGACCACCTGCACGCCGCTGGCCTGGCGGTCGAACTCGATGCGGCTCAGGCAGGGCAGCAGCCAGGCGCTCTCGCCATGCACCAGGTGGCTGCGGTTCAGCTTCGTGGTGAGCATCACGGTCAGCGGCAGCCGGCGCCAGGCGGCCTCCAGCAGGCCGCGCTCGGGCAGGGAGCGCACCAGGTTGCCGCCCAGCTGCAGCACCGCCTTGACCTTGCCGTCGATGACGCCGCCGGCGGCCTCCACCACGTCCATGCCCTTGTCGCGCGGTGGCTCGAAGCCGAACAGCTCGGCAAAGCGGTCGAGCGGCGCCAGCTCCGGCTTCTCGGTGATCCAGACGGCGCGCTGGCCCTGCACGTTGGAATGGCCGCGCACCGGGCAGATGCCGGCACCGGGCTTGCCGATGTTGCCGCGCAGCAGCAGCAGGTTGACCAGCATGCGGATATTCTCCACCCCGGCGCGGTGCTGCGTCAGCCCCATGCCGTAGATGCCCGTGGTGGCGTCGGCCGCCACGTAGGCCCGCGCCACCTGTTCCAGCAGGGCGCGCGTCAGGCCGCTGCGCCGCTCGATCTCGGCCCAGTCCAGCGCGCGCATGGAACGGGCGAACGCCTCGAAGCCATGGGTGTGCTCGGCGATGAAGTCGTGGTCCACCACCGCGGCGTCACCCGCGGCGCGGGCCGCGTCCCATTCCAGCACCAGCTTGCACAGCCCGGCCAGGGCCGCCAGGTCGCCGCCCGGCAGCACCTGGTGGTACTGCGCGGCCAGGCGGCGGCTGCCGGTGGCCAGCATCTGCGCGGGGTTCTGCGGGTTGGTGAACCGTTCCATCCCGTGTTCGCGCAGCGGGTTGAAGATGATGATCGGCACCCCGCGCGCCGCCGCGTCGTCCAGCTGGTGCAGCATTCGCGGGCTGTTCACCGCGGTGTTCTGGCCGAAGATCAGGATGCAGCCGGTGGTGTCGAAATCGTCGAGCGTGGTGGTGCCGACCGGCACGCCGATGGCTTCCGGCAGCGCCACCGAGGTGCTCTCGTGGCACATGTTGGAACTGTCCGGCAGGTTGTTGCTGCCATACATCCGCGCCATCAGCTGCCACATGAAGGCGGCCTCGTTGCTGGCGCGGCCGGACGCGTAGAACACCACCTCCTTCGGGTCGAGGCCTTTCAGCTCGGCGCCGATGGCGGCGAAGGCGGCGGCCCATTCCACCGGCACGTAGCGGTCGGAGGCGGCGTCCCAGCGCATCGGCCCGGTCAGCCGGCCAGCCTGCTCCAGCTCGAAATCCGACCAACCCTCAAGTTCGCGCACCGTGTGGCTGGCGAAGAAGCCGGGGTCGAGCCGGTTGCTGGTCAGGTCCCAGGCGGTGGCCTTGGCGCCGTTCTCGCAGAACTCCATCAGGTGCGGCGGGTTCGGCTTGGCCCAGGCGCAGGAAACGCATTGGAAGCCGTCGTGCTTGTTCTGCTTCGGCAGCAGCAGCGCGGTGCCGGCGGCATGGCCCTCTCGCTTCAGGATGCCGGCGACCGATTCGAGCGATCCCCAGCCACCCGAAGCGGCGGTGGGCTTGCTGAGGCGGACGTCGTTGGGCATGGCAACCTCGGGGCTGGCGGTGGCGCGTAGGGCTGAAGCGAGGCCAGGGCGCCCGGGTTGCAGCCGGCCGCGCGGCCGCCGCCAGGCTCGGGATGCAACCGCGCGCCATCGCCGGCGTCTTGCCTGGGCTGCGGAGACGGCAATGACCCTGGCTGCGCCCCCCTGCCTGCCCGCGCCCACGCTGCTGGCCGCGCTGCACCCGGCCACCGGCGCCCCAGGCTGCCGCGAGGTGGCCGAGGAGGTGGCCGTGGCGCTGAGCTACGACGGCGCCACCCAGGCGGTCATGATGGCCACGCCAACCGCGCTGGAGGATTTCGCCCTGGGGTTCAGCCTGACCGAGGGCATCATCGAGCACCCCGACGAACTGCTGGCCACGGCGGTGGTGCCGCGTCCGCAGGGGCTGGAGCTGCGGCTCTCGCTGGCGGCACCGCGGCAGGCGGCGCTGCTGCAGCGCCGGCGACTGCTGCGCGGGCCGCTCGGCTGCGGGCTGTGTGGCGTGGAGAGCCTGGAGGCAGCCATGCGCCCACCGCCGGCGGTGACCAGCGACTTCCGCCTGCCGGCCGCCGAGGTACCGCGCGCGATCCGGGCGCTGGACCAGGCGCAGGCGCTGAACCGGCTGACCCACAGCATGCACGCCGCCGGGTTCTGGCTGCCCGGCCATGGCCTGCTGGCGCTGCGCGAGGATGTTGGCCGGCACAACGCGCTGGACAAGCTGGGCGGCGCGCTGGCCAGACAGGGCCTGCCCCGCGGCCAGGGCGCCGTGCTGCTGACGAGCCGCGTCTCGGTGGAGCTGGTGCAGAAGACCGCCATGCTCGGCGTGGCGGTGCTGGTGGCCATCTCGGCGCCGACCGGGCTGGCCATCCGCACCGCGGCCGCTTGCGGCATCGCGCTGGTCGGCATCGCCCGCGGCAGCGCCTTCGAGGTGTTCAGCCGGGACGACCGGGTGATCTTCGCCTGAGCCGCTGGGCGTTTGGCAGGCAGGCTGGCGCCGGCTTGGGCGCAGCTTTGGGCGCTGGCTGCCGGCCCGGGCCATTTCGCCTTGCCCAGACGCTTGCGGTGGCCGCCGCGAGGCCCGAGGCTGCCCCGATGCCGCCCGGGGAGCCGCCGATGCGCCGTCGCCTTGCCTTGATGTTGCCGGCCCTGGCGCTGGGCCGCGCCCTGCCGCCGGCTCGGGCCGACCAGGTGCCGCCGCGCGACGTGCGGCTCATCGTGCCCTATGCCCCCGGCGGCACCACCGACCAGATCTGCCGCATGCTGGCCGAAGGGCTGGGGCCTCGGCTGGGTGGCCGCACCATGGTGGTGGAGAACCGCAGCGGCGGCGGCACCTTCATCGCCATGCAGGCGGTGGCGACGGCGCCGGCCGATGGCTGCACGATGGCGCTCTCCTCCACCGCCGTGCTGGCCACCGCGCCGGTGCTGCCGGGCTTCACCATGCCGATGGACACCGACCAGGCGCTGCTGCCGCTGACCAGCCTGATCCGGGTGCCGATGGTGCTGGTGGGCCGGCCGGACGCGCCCTACGCCACGCTGCCGGAGCTGATCGCCTATGCAAAGGCCAATCCGGGCAAGCTGAACATCGGCAATTCCGGCCAGGGCGGCCAGACCCACCTGCTGGCGGCGCGGCTGCTGTATGAGGCCGGCATCAGCATGGAGCAGATCCAGTACCGCGGCGGCACGCCGGCGCTGCTGGACATCCTCTCCGGCAATGCTGACCTGTATTTTTCGCTGCTGCCGGAATCGCTGCCCTTCATCCGCGACAACCGGCTGCGCCCCCTCGCCTTCGCCTCCACGGAGCGCAACCCGACGCTGCCCGACGTGCCGCTGGTGAGCGAGACGCTGCCCGGCTTCTCCGGCGATGTCGGCTATGGCCTGGTCATGCACGCTGGCACGCCGCCGGAATGGGTGGCGTTCTGGAACGCGGAGATCAACCGCTACATGAACCGCCCCGAGGTACGGGAGCGGATGCTGAAGCTGCTGTGGGTGCCGAAGAACGGCACGTCGGCGGCCTACCGCGCGGAGATCGCCGAGGACCGGCGGGTCTGGGGCGGGGTGATCCAGGCGGCGGGGATACGCTCGGGGACGTAGGGCGAGCGCCTGGGCTGGGCCGGGGCAGGTCTCGCCGAAGCCCGGGTCCGGCCGGGCCACCCTTCCCCCGCCTCCCCGCCCGGCGCTACACCAAGCGTCGCCCTGCCCGGACGACTCGCGCCGATGTCCTTTTCCTACCCGATCCTCCCCGATGGCCACCTGCTGGCCATCGAGGGCCTGGAGCCGCCGCACATCTCCGCCCTGCTGGAGCTGGCGGAGAGCTATGCCCTGCTCAACCGCAGCGGCAAGACCCAGCGGGACCTGCTGAAGGGCCGCACGCTGATCAACCTGTTCTTCGAGGACAGCACCCGCACCCGCACCAGCTTCGAGCTGGCGGGCAAGCGGCTTGGCGCCGATGTCATCAACATGTCGGTCAGCCAGTCCAGCGTGAACAAGGGCGAGACGCTGATCGACACCGCCAGCACGCTGAACGCCATGCATTGCGACCTGCTGGTGGTGCGCCACGCCCAGTCCGGCGCCCCGGCCCTGCTCAGCCAGAAGGTCAGCGCCTGCGTCATCAACGCCGGCGACGGCACGCATGAGCACCCCACCCAGGCGCTGCTGGACGCCCTGACCATCCGCCGCCGCAAGGGCCGGCTGGAAGGGCTGGTGGTGGCCATCTGCGGCGACGTGCTGCATTCCCGCGTCGCCCGCAGCAATATCCACCTGCTCAGCGCCATGAACGCCCGGGTCCGCATCGTCGGCCCGCCCACCCTGATACCCGCCGAGGCCGCCCGCATGGGGGTGGAGGTGTTCCACGACATGCGCGCCGGGCTGGAAGGCGCCGATGTGGTGATGATGCTGCGCCTGCAGAAGGAACGCATGGTCGGCGGCCTGGTACCCTCCAGCCGCGAGTTCTTCCGCTTCTACGGCCTGGACGCCGAGAAGCTGGCCTGGGCCAGGCCGGATGCCATCGTCATGCACCCCGGCCCGATGAACCGCGGCATCGAGATCGACAGCGCCATCGCCGACGACCCCGAACGCAGCGTGATCGGCGAGCAGGTGGAGATGGGCGTCGCGGTCCGCATGGCGGTGCTGGACGTGCTGGCGCGGGAGCTGCGGCGCAATGCGTGACGCCCCCACCGACCGCCGCGCCCAGCCGCTGCTGATCCACAACGCCCGCCTGTTGGACCCCGCCAGCGGCCTGGACGCCCCCGGTGCCGTCCTGCTGCGCGGCGGCCTGATCGAAGCTGTCGGCACCATCACCGCCCCCGAAGGCACCGCCACGCTCGACGCCGAAGGCGCCTGCCTGGCCCCCGGCCTCATCGACCTGCGCGCCGCCACCGGCGAACCCGGCCACGAACACCGCGAGACCATCGCCTCCCTGGCCCTGGCGGCCAGCGCCGGCGGTATCACCACGGTCTGCGCCCTGCCCAACACCACCCCGGTGCTGGACGACCCCGCCGTGCTGCAATTCGTGCTGCGCCGCGGCGAGGCCACCGGCCGGATCGACCTGCTGCCCTATGGCGCCGCCACCAAGCACTGCGAAGGTCGCGAAATCGCCGAATACGGCCTGCTGAAGGAAGCCGGCGCCATCGCCTTCTCGGATGGCACCAAGGCCATCGGCAATGCCCGCACCATGCGCCTCGCCCTGTCCTACGCGAAGGCGTTCGGCAGCTTCGTGGTGCAGCACCCGGAGGAACCCGCCCTGGCGCAGGGCGGCGCCGCCACCGAGGGCGAGCTGGCCACCCGCCTCGGCCTGCCCGGCATCCCCCGCGCCGCCGAGGCCATGCTGGTCCGCCGCGATATCGCGCTCGCCCGCCTCACCGGCGGCCATGTCCATTTTGCCCATGTCTCCACCGCCGAGGCGCTGGGCGAAATCCGCGCCGCCAAGGCGGAGGGCCTGAAGGTCACCTGCGACACCGCGCCGCCGTACTTCGACCTGAACGAGACGGCGATCGGCGACTACCGCAGCTACGCCAAGCTCTCCCCCCCGCTGCGGCCGGAAGCCGACCGCCTGGCCGTGGTCGCCGCCCTGGCCGATGGCACCATCGACGCCATCGCCAGCGACCACCAGCCGCACGACGCCGACGACAAGCGCCTGCCCTTCGCCCAGGCCGAGGCCGGCGGCGCCGGGCTGGCCACGCTGCTCGGCATCACCCTGGCGCGGGTGCATGGCGGCGACCTTTCGCTGCTGGCGGCGCTGGCGCTGCTGACCAGCCGGCCCGCTGCCCTGCTGGGGCTGCCCTGCGGCCGCCTGGCCCCGGGCGCCCCGGCCGATCTGGTGCTGTTCCACCTGGAACGCGGCTGGCAGGTCAAGGCCGGCGCGCTGCCCGGCAAGGCGCAGAACTCGCCCTTCGACGGTCGGGCGCTGGAGGGCAAGGTGCTCGGCACCTGGAAAGCCGGCCGGCGGGTGTTCGGCTGATGGTCGATATCCTGATCGCCATCCTCATCGGCTTGGCGCTGGGCTCCATCCCCTTCGGCCTGGTGCTGACCCGGCTGGCCGGGTTGGGCGATATCCGCGGCATCGGCAGCGGCAATATCGGTGCTACGAATGTGCTGCGCACCGGCAACAAGCCGCTGGCGCTGGCCACGCTGGTGCTGGACGCCGGCAAGGGCGCGCTGGCGGTGGGCCTGGCCTGGTGGCTGCTGGGCCCGGCATGGGCGCCACTGGCCGGGCTGGCCGCCGTGGTGAGCCACATGCATCCCGTCTGGCTGGGCTTCAAGGGCGGCAAGGGCGTGGCGACGGCGCTCGGCACCTTCTGGGCCATCGCCTGGCCCATTGGCGTGGCCGGTTGCCTGGCCTGGCTGGCCGGCGCCGCGGCCACCCGCCGGTCGTCGGTGGGGTCCCTGTGCGCCATGGCGGCCGGGGCGATGGCCGGCTTCGTCCTGCTGGCCCCGCCCATCGCCTGGGCGCTGCTCGGCGTGGCGCTCTACGTGGTGTGGCGGCACCGGGCCAACATCGAACGCCTGCTGGCCGGCACCGAGCCGCGGATCGGCCAGGGTAGGTGACCCCAGCCGCGGCCCTGGCCTGCCTGCGCCTGGCGCGGACCGAGGGGGTCGGCGCGCAGACCTGGCGCCGCCTGCTGGAACGCTTCGGCCGCGCCGAGGCGGCGCTGGAGGCGCTTTCAAGCTTCAGCCGCGGCCGGCTGACCCCCTTCCCGGCTGGCGAGGCCGAACGCGAATGGGAGGCGGTGACCCGCTTCGGCGGCCGCTTCCTGGTGCTCGGCCAGCCCGGCTACCCCGCCCTGCTGGCCGAGTTGAGCGAGGCGCCGCCGGTGCTGGCCATGCTGGGCGCGCCGGAAGCGCTGGAGGGCAGCGCGGTGGCGATCGTCGGCGCCCGCAACGCCTCGGCCGGCGGCCGGCGCATCGCCGAGGAACTGGCCGAGGCGCTGGCCCGCGCCGGCCAGGTGGTGGTCTCCGGCGCGGCGCGGGGCATCGATGCGGCGGCGCATCTGGGCGGGCTGCGCGGCGGCCGCACCGTGGCGGCGGTGGCCGGCGGGCTGGACCAGCCCTACCCGCCCGAGCACGGCCCGCTGCAGGCCCGCATCGCCGCCGAGGGCGGCGCCATCCTGACCGAGGCGCCGTTCGGCACCGCGCCGCAGGCCCGGCACTTTCCGCGCCGTAACCGCATCATCGCCGGGCTGGCGCTGGGCGTGGTGGTGGTGGAGGCGGCGCATCGCTCCGGCACGCTGATCACGGCGCGGCTGGGGCTGGAGGCGGGGCGGGAGCTGTATGCCGTGCCGGGCAGCCCGCTGGACCCGCGCTGCCGTGGCTCGAACGACCTGATCCGCCAGGGCGCGCACCTGGTGGAGACGGCCGAGGACGTGCTGGAGCACCTGCCCCCGGCGCCGCGCGACCTGCCTCTGTTTGCCCCGGGATCGGTCTGGAAAGGCAACGCCACGGCAGCGGAAACCGCGCCGACGCCACCGCCGGACTCCGACGACGCCGCGCAACTCATTGAATTGCTAGGACCGACACCGGTTTCGGTTGACGAGGTGATGCGGCGCTGCCACCTGTCGGCCTCCGTCGTCCAGGCGATCCTGCTCGATCTCGAACTGGCTGGCCGGGTGGAGTTGCTGCCGGGGAACCGCGTGGCGCTCTCCGGTTAAGGCAAATCCCGCTCGGGTGACGTTATCCGAGCGGCCTGATTTGCCGGCTCAAACAGAAGCTTGGGGCATTGTCCGCGCAGCAGCGCGAGCGGAAAATGCCCGAGGCCTTGCAGGCGCGCCCGGCGCGCATAGGAATTGGTAGTCCATGACTGACGTCGTCGTCGTCGAATCGCCCGCCAAGGCCAAGACGATCAACAAGTACCTGGGCGGGGACTTCACCGTGCTGGCCAGCTTCGGCCATGTGCGCGACCTGCCGCCGAAGGACGGTTCCGTCCGCCCGGACGAGGACTTCGCCATGGACTGGGAGAGCGAGGACCGTGGCGAACGCCAGGTCACCGCCATCGCCCGCGCCATGAAGGGGGCGCGGCGCCTCTACCTCGCCACCGACCCG
>CAIMOR010000252.1 GCA_903843125.1 uncultured Rhodospirillales bacterium | reverse complement strand
TGGGGAGTCCCCCCCGGCACGCCGCTTGCACCCCAGCGGCGACCAACCCGAGGCACTCAGCATGACTCTCTCCCGCCGCGCCCTACTCGGCGCCTCCGGCTTTGCCGCACTGCCTGCCGATTGGGCAATCACGCCCGCCGCCGCGCAGGCCGAGCGCGTGATCCGCTACGGCATCTCGATGAACGACATCCCGCAGACCACCGGCCAGCCGGACCGCGGCGCCGGCGCCTACCAGTTCACCGGCCACACCATCTACGACCCCCTGGTGGCCTGGGAGATGGACGTCGCCGATCGGCCGGGCAAGCTCGTCCCCGGCCTGGCGACGCGCTGGGAAGCCGACCCCGCCGACCGCAGGAAGTGGGTGTTCCACCTGCGCCCGGGCGTGAAGTTCCACGACGGCAGCGCCTTCGACGCCGAGGCCGTGGTCTGGAACTTCGACAAGGTGCTGAACCCGCAGAGCCCGCATTTCGACCAGCGCCAGGCCGCCCAGGTCCGCCCGCGCCTGCCCAGCGTGGCCAGCTGGCGCAAGCTGGACGACATGACCGTGGAGGTCACCACCAAGGCGATCGACAGCATCTTCCCGTACCAGATGCTGTGGTTCCTGATCTCCTCCCCGGCGCAGTACGCCAAGCTGGGCAACAGCTGGGAGAAGTTCGCCTTCGAGCCTTCCGGCACCGGCCCGTTCAAGCTGGCCAAGCTGACGCCGCGCGCCTCGGCCGAGCTGGTCCGCAACGCCGGCTACTGGGACCCCAGGCGGATGGCCAAGGCCGACCGCATCATCCTGGTCTGCGCCCCGGAAGCCACCACCCGCACCAATGCGCTGCTGACCGGCCAGGTGGATTTCATCGAGACCCCGGCGCCCGACTTCGTCCCCCGGCTGCGCCAGTCCGGCATGAAGCTCATCGAGAACGTCACGCCGCATGTGTGGAACTACCACCTGAGCCTGCTGGAAGGCTCGCCCTGGCGCGACCTGCGGCTGCGCAAGGCCGCCAACCTGGCCATCAACCGCGATGAGATCGTCGGGCTGATGAACGGCCTGGCCAAGCCTGCGGTCGGCGTGGTGGACCCGTCCTCGCCCTGGTTCGGCAAGCCCAAGTTCGAGGTCAAGTACGACCCCGACCAGGCCCGCGCCCTGGTGCAGCAGGCCGGCTTCTCGAAGGCCAACCCGCTGAAGACCAAGTTCCTCATCGCCACCGGCGGCAGCGGCCAGATGCTGTCCATGCCGATGAACGAATACATCCAGTCGGCCTACCGCGAGGTCGGCATCGAGCTGGAATTCCAGGCGGTTGAGCTGGAGGTGCTCTACACCTGCTGGCGCCAGGGCGCGGCCGGCGAGATCGCCCGCCAGGGCAACATCTCCGCCAACAACGTCGCCTACGTCACCAGCGACCCGCTCTACGCGCTGATCCGCTTCTTCGGCTCCAACCAGGTCGCCCCGGTCGGCGTGAACTGGTCGCACTACAAGGACGCCGAGGTGGATGCCTGGATCAACGAGGCCACCAGCACCTTCGACGACGCCAAGGTCGACGAGCTGATGGCCAAGGTCCACGCCAAGGTGGTGGACGAGGCGCTGCTGGTCTTCGTGGTGCACGACACCAACCCGCACGCCCACAGCAGCAAGGTGCGCGGCTACACCCAGGCGCAGCACTGGTTCCAGGACCTGACCACGCTGAGCTGAGGGCGCGGCGGCGCGGCCTGCGGCGAAGCCGCCGCAGGGCCGGCCAGGCCTATTCGGCCCGGGCGCCGCTCAGCTTCACCAGTTCCTGCCAGAACGGCCGCTCGCGGTCGGCGCGGGCCAACATCTCGGCCGGCGTGGTGCCGCGCAGCACCGCCGCCTGGGCGGTGAAGCGGGCCTGCATGGCGGGGTCGGCCGCAATCGCCTGCATCGCACCGGAGACGGCGGCCACCGCCTCGGCCGGCATCGCCGCCGGGCCGAACAACCCGCCCCAGATCCCCACGGTGAACTCGGCGCGGCCGAGTTCGGCCATGGTCGGCACCTCCGGCAGCAGCGGGCTGCGCTCGGGCGAGGTCATCGCCAGCGCCCGCACCTGGCCGCTGCGGACCAGCGGCAGCCAGGCCGAGAGGTTGTCGATCGCAAACTGCGCGTCGCCCCGCAGAATGGCCGGCACCGCCTCGGCCGAACCACGGAACGGGCTGTGCGTGACGCGCAGCCCATTGCGCTGGCCGAACAGCTCCCCCAGCAGGTGGGCGCTGGCGCCGATGCCGGGGCTGGTGAAGATCAGCGGGTTGGGCTGCGCGCGGCCCCAGGCGACGAACGCGTCCACGGTTGTGGCCGGCACATGCGCGGCCGGCACCAGCAGCACGTTGTAGACATCCCACGCCACCGAAACCCAGCCGATCTCGCGCGTCTCGAACGGCATGTGCTGGAACAGGAAGGGATTGATGACCCACTGGCTCACCGTGGCGGCGCCGAGCGTATAGCCATCCGGCGGCGCCTTCACCGCGGCATCCACGCCGATATTGCCGGCGGCACCTGGCCGGTTCTCCACCACGAAGGGCTGGCCGAGCCGCGCACCCAATTCGGTTGCCAGGATGCGCGCCAGGATATCGCTGGAGCCGCCGGGCGGGTTGGGGACGATCAACCGCACCGGGCGCTGCGGCCAGGCCTGCGCCAGGGCAGGCACGGCCAGGACAGGCGCCCCGAGGGCCGAGGCAGCAAGCGCGAGCACGACGCGGCGCGGAAGGGACTGGGCGTTGCGCATGGCAAGGCGCTCCTGGCAAGGTCTCGGTTCATGTACAGTGCGCGCGCGTTTTCCCGCGGCGACGCTACCGGTCAGGAGGCAAGGCCCGCAATGGCTGATGACGAGATCCCGATCATCGACATCTCCGGCGTGCTGGCCGGCACGCCCGGTGCGGTGCAGGCCGCAGCGCGCCAGCTGCGCCATGCCTATGAGGAGATCGGCTTCTGGTTCCTCAGCGGCCACGGCGTGCCGCAGGCGCTGATCGACGCGACCTTCGCCGAGGCGGTGCGCTTCCACGCGCTGCCGATGGAGACGAAGCTGGCGCTGAAGGCCAACCGGCACAATGTCGGCTACCTGCCGCTGAAGGGCTCCACCACCCGGCATTCCACGCTGAACACCAACAACAAGCCTAACCTGCTGGAAGGCTTCCTGGTGAAGCGCGACCTGCCGGCCGACCACCCGGACGTGCTGACCGGCAAGCTGTACCGGGGCATGAACCAGTGGCCGGAGGGGCTGCCCGGCTTCCGCCAGACCTGCGTCGCCTATTGCGACGCGCTGGAGGCGCTGGGCAAGGCGCTGCTGCCGATCTACGCCGTGGCGCTGGACCTGCCGGAGGACTACTTCGCGCCGGGCTTCGTGGAGCCGCAATATACCCTGCGCCTGGCGCATTATCCGCAACAGGACCCGCAGGCGCAGAACGAGTTCGGCATTGCGCCGCACACCGACAGCACCTTCATGACCCTGCTGGCGCAGAACGACATCCCCGGGCTGCAATTGCTGACCCAGGGCGGCGAATGGCTGGACGCGCCGGCGCTGCCGGGCACCTTCCTGGTGAATTCAGGGGAGCTGCTGAAGCGCTGGACCAATGAGCGGTTCCTGGCCACGCCGCATCGGGTGGTGAACCGCAGCGGGCGAGAGCGCTATTCGATACCCTTCTTCTTCGACGCCAGCATCGACTACCGGATGGAGCCGCTGCCGAGCTGCGTCAGTGCCGACCGCCCGGCCAGGCACCCGGCCACGACCTACGCGGAATACCAAGCCTGGTTCCAGGCGCAGAACTACGACCATATCCGCGGCGGCGGGGTGCGCGTTTCGGTCGACTGACGCGCCCCGGCATGCGCGCGGCGGGTTCCACCACCGCGCCGCCATGGTGTAGCAGGTCGGCTCCACCACGCCGGGAGCCGCCGCCATGCCGCAGGCCATCGACATCGCTCAGGGCAAGCCGGCGCTGCAAAGCTCGGTCTCGCCAGCGCTGCCGGGCGGCGATCCGGCGACCGATGCCGCGATTGCCACCGCCGCGCCGGGCGGCCTGTTCTGCCAGACCGACCACGAGGCCGCGCCGTGGTGGCAGGTGGACCTGGTGCAGCCCAGCGCCATCGACGAAATCCGGCTGCTGAACCGGCGCGAGTTCGCCGAGGGGCTGCGCCGGTTCAGCCTGCTGGCGTCGCTGACCGGAGAGGCCGGCAGCTGGGTGCTGATCCACGCCAAGCACTCCGCCGCCGTCTTCGGCGAGGGGGACGACATCCCCTACGTGGTCCGCCCGGCGTTCCGCTGTGTCGCGCGGTTCCTGCGGCTGCGGCGGGAGACGCCGGGGGTGCTGCATTTCCGCCAGTGCCAGGTGTTCGGCCAGGCGCTGGCGGGGGAGGATGTGGCCACCGCCTGGGCCACCATGCTGGAGCAGCAGGCGGCGCTGGCGGCGCGCCAGGCCGCGGCGGCGCGGCGGCTGGCCGAAGGCCGGCAGGGTCATGCCGCCAGCATCGGCGGCCACCTGGTCTTCATCGACACCGCTGCCTATTCGGCGCCGCTGCAGCAGGCGCTGACGGAGGGCTACTACGAGGCGCGCGAGCTGAACGTGCTGCAGGTGGCGCTGCGCCCGGACGACCGGGTGCTGGAGGTGGGCACCGCGATCGGCACCATGGCCATGGCGGCGGCGGCCGTGGTCGGCGCGGCGGCAGTGCGCAGCTTCGATGCCAACCCGGCCATGGTGGCGGACGCGCAGCGCAACTTCGAGGCCAACGGGCTGCACGGGATCGGCGCGGCGGTGGGCGTGCTGCGCAACCGCGGGCGTTGGGTAGCGGCCGAGACCACGGTGGATTTCTTCGTCTCGCGGGACTTCTGGTATTCGCGGCTGTTCGCGGCGGCGACGGATGCCGACATCATCCGGGTGGAGCAGGTGCCGCTACGCTGCCTGGAGGACGAGATCGCGGCCCATGCCGCGACCGTGCTGGTCTGCGACATCGAGGGCGGCGAGGCCGACCTGCTGATGGGCGCCGACCTGGCCGGGCTGCGGCTGATCATCATGGAGACGCATTACTGGGCCGGCGGCCGCGGCCGGATCGACGCGATGGTGAAGTACCTGCAGGATCAGGGTTTCAGCCTGAACCTGGAGCTGACGGCGGCGCACATCCTGGTGCTGGACCGCGGCGACTGAAGCCCACGCCGGTCCAGGGGGCGCCTGCCCCCTGGTGGGGTGTTTGAGGGGCAAGGCCCCTCAACCCGTCAAGCGCGCTCGCGTCGCCCGCGAACGCTCAAGCGCGCTCGCGTCT
>CAIMOR010000251.1 GCA_903843125.1 uncultured Rhodospirillales bacterium | reverse complement strand
GGCGCCCGGCCATCCGGCCCGCGACATCGCCGGCTTCATCGCCTGGGCGAAGGCGCAGCGGGAGCCGGTCAGCTATGGCCTGCCCTCGGCCGGCAGCATGGCCCATTTCACCGGCATGCAGATCGGCCGCACGCTCGGCCTTGGCCTCAACCCGGTGCCCTATCGCGGTAGCGCGCCGGCGCTGTCGGAACTGATGGGCGGGCATATCCCGATGGTGGTGATTCCGCTCGGCGGCGTGCCGGGACTGCACCGGGAAGGCCAGGTGCGCATCCTCGCGACCACCGCGCCGGGCCCGCTCGCCTCGCTGCCCGGCGTGCAGAGCTTCGCCGCCGCCGGCTACCCCGACCTGGCGATAGAGGAATGGTTCGGCCTGTTCCTGCCCGCGCGCGCACCGGCCGCGACCCAGGCCGCGCTCCACCAGGCCATGCTGGACGCCGCCGCCACGCCGGCGCTGCGCGAGGGCCTGGCGAGGATCGAGTACACGCCGCTCACCATGGACAGCGCCGCGCTGCTCGCCCGCATCAAGCGGGAACGCGCGCATTGGGCGCAGGTGATCCACGACGCCGGCTTCAAGGTTGAGGAGTAGCGGCTCAGCCTGCCGGTCGCGTCACCCGCAGCGTGCCCAGCGCCTGCGCCACCGGCTCGCCGCCGGCGTCGAACAGCGTCGCCTCCGCCGTCACCAGGCTGCGCCCGCCACGCACCACCCGGCCCCGTGCCTGCAGCGCGCCCAGCGCCGGCGCCAGGAAGCTGGTGGTGATCGTCACCGTCATCGCCCCGGCGCCCGGCCCGGCGGTGGAACGCGCGGCATTGATCAGCGCCGCATCCAACAGCGTCACCTGCACGCCGCCATGCACCTCGCCCCGGCTGTTGGTGGTTTCGGGGTTCGGCGGCAGTTCCACCAGGGACCGGCCCTCGCTGGCCTCGACGATGCGCAGCCCCAGCAGGCGGTAGAAGGCCCGCTGGGACATGTCGGGCAGATGGCTCATTCGCTGGCGGCGTCGCGGAAGGCCTGCGGCGCCTGCGGCCCCCATTGGCTGCGCAGCCCCTCGCTGCGCGGCAGCTTGCGGAACCGGTATTCGTTGTTCAGCAGGTCGCTGTCGGTCCAGTGCTCGTGCACGCGGCCCCAGGGGTCCTGCCAGTAGTCGAAGATCTGGCTGCCCAGCAGGTGCCGGCCGATCCCCCACAGGTGGCCATAGCCCTTGCCCGCCAGGTGGTCGTGGCCGGCATGCAGGTCGTCCACGTCATGCACCTCGAACGAGACGTGGTTGAAGCCCACCTTCGGGTGCCGCCCGAACATCATGATGTGGTGGTCGACATACTCCGCCCCGCGGTCGGCGCGGTTGAAGCTGGCCAGCAGCAGGTCGGGGTTGTCGTCGGCGTGCACGTCCTCGGACCCCACGAAGCCCAGGTGCCGCCGCACCCATTCGGCCGAGGCCTCTATATCCGGCGTGGAGATCACCGCATGGCCGATGCGCTTCACATGCGAGGGCGAGATCTCCACCCGCGCCAGGTCGCCGAGGCGCTCGCGCCGCCGTCCGGTGTTCCACGTGGTGCTGCGCGCCGGCAGCGGCGCCGCTTTCGCCACGCCGTGCACCACCTCGATCTCGTAGCCGTTATGCTCGCGCAGCCGCACGCGCATGCCACCGCCCGGCTCGTCGATCGCCTCCACCGCCGAGGCGCCAGCGGCCTCCTGCGCCAGCTTGTGCAGGTCCGCCTCGCTGTCGGCATGGAAGGCGATGCTGAGCACCTTGGCCGGGCCACGTTCGGTGATGTGGATATGGTGGTCCGGGTCGGTGCCGCGCATGAACAGCTTGTCGTCGGTGCGCGCGGCGCGGTGCAGGCCGAAATCGGTCAAGAATTTCTCGGCCTGGTCAAGGTCCGGGCTGCGCAGCCGCACCCAGGCTATGTCGCGCACCTTGATGATGGGGTCCATTCACGTGCCTCCCTGCGGCTGGTGCCCAAGCGGTAAGGATTCCGCTTCGACAAGACAAGCGGCTTTCGGATAGCCTGCCGGACAGAGAAACGTCCCCGGGGGAACCGCCCATGACCAACCTCACCCGCCGCGCCCTGGCTGGGGCGACGCTGGCGCTGCCGGCGCTGCACGGCGCCCGCGCCCAGGCCATCCGCACCGCGCGCATCCTGATCGGCTTCCCGCCCGGCGGCCTGACCGACGGCCAGGCTCGCCTGCTCGCCCAGAAGCTCCAGGGCAGCTACGCGCAGAACGTGGTCGTGGAAAACCGCCCCGGCGCCAGTGGCCGGCTGGCCATGGAAGCAGTGAAGGCGGCCGAGCCGGACGGCAGCGTGATGGTCTTCACCCCCACCGACCATGTTGCCATCTTCCCGCACCTCTATCCCGCCACGCTGCGCTACGACCCTTTCGTCGACCTCAAGCCGGTCGCGATGCTCAGCCTGTTCTACATGGCGCTCTCCACCGGGCCGATGGTGCCGGCGACGACCCTGGCCGAGTTCATCGCCTGGGGCCGTACCCAGCCCAGCATCCCCTTCGGCAATCCCGGCGCCGGCACGCTGCCGCACTTCCTCGGCATCCAGTTCGCCAAGGCCACCGGGCTGAACCTGACCGCGGTGCCCTATCGCGGCGACGGCCCGGCAGTGCAGGACTGCCTGGGTGGCCAGATCCCGCTGACCAGCAACTCCATGCCCGCCATCGCGCCATTCCTGACCGGCGCCGCCTTGAAGCCGCTGGCCACCACGGCGCCGCACCGCCTGCCGGAAGCGCCGGGCCTGCCGACCATGGCCGAAGCCGGCTTCCCGGCACTGGCCTACAGCGGCGGCGGCTGCCTGATGCTGCCTGGCCGCACCCCGGCCCACCTGGTCAGCGCCCTGGACCAGGCCGTCGCCGGCATCGCCCGCAGCGCCGATACGCTAACCGCGCTGAACCGCCTCGGCGTGGTGCCGGCCTACATGAACAGCGCCACGTTGACCAAGTGGCTGCGCGACGAACACGCGAAGTGGGGCCCGATCGTCGACAGTTCCGGCTTTCGCCCCACTGACTGACCCCTGGCGACTGATGCACGACGTCATCGTCGTCGGCCTCGGCCCCGTAGGCGCCACGCTGGCCAACCTGCTGGCGGCCGAAGGCTTCTCGGTGCTCGCGCTCGACCGCGACGCGGCGATGTTCGACAAGCCGCGCGCCATTGCGATCGACCATGAAGCCCTGCGCATCCTGCAGGCCATCGGCGTTGCACAGCGCATGGAGCACCGGCTGGGCGCCTACAAGCCCAGCGAATACCACGCCGTCGACGGCAGCCTGCTGCGCAGCATCCTGCCCGCGCCGCCGCCCTGGCCGCTGGCCTGGCCGAGCTACGCCAGCTTCGTGCAGCCGGAGTTGGATGCCGAGTTGCGCGCCGCGCTGGCCGCACGCCCGACCGCAACGGTGCGGCTTGACGCCGAGGTGGTCGCCCTGGCGCAGTGCGCCGACCACGCCAGGCTGACCCTGCGCCATGGTGAGACCGTCAGCGCCCGCTACGTCCTGGCCTGCGACGGCGGCGCCTCCACGGTGCGCCGCCTGCTGGGCGCCGCGGTCGAGGACATGGCCTTCGACGAACCCTGGATCGTCATCGACACGCTGCTGGAACGCGACGTGCCGCTGCCGCCGACCAACGTGCAGTATTGCGACCCCGCCCGCCCCGCCACCTTCATCAACGGCCCCGGCCGCCTGCGCCGCTGGGAGTTCAGCGTGGCCCCCGGCGAGGACCTGGCGGAGATGGCGCGCGAGGACAGCGTCTGGCGCCTGCTCCGCCCCTGGGTGCAGCCGGGCGACGTCAGCCTGTGGCGCATCGCCCCCTACCGCTTCCACGCCGTGGTGGCGGAGGACTGGCGCCACGGCCGCGTGCTGCTGGCCGGCGACGCCGCGCACCAGACCCCGCCTTTCATGGGCCAGGGCCTGAACCAAGGCATGCGCGACGCCGCCAACCTGGCCTGGAAACTCGCCTGGGTGCTGCGCGGCCAGGCCAACGAGGCGCTGCTGGACAGCTACACCGCCGAACGCCGCCCCAACGTCCGCGCCGTCATCGCGCTGACCAAGGAACTCGGCCTGATCATCGGCGAGCGCGACCTGGCCCGCGCCGCCGCGCGCAACGCCCGGATGCAGGCGGACGTCGCCGCGGGCCGCGGCCACATCGTGCGCCAGGACCTGCTGCCGCCGCTCACCGGCGGCTGCCTGCACCCTTCCCCCGGTGCCGGCGCTCCCGGCCCGCAGCCCTGGCTGCAGGACGGCACGCGCCTCGACGACGCGCTGGGCCGCGGCTTCCGCCTGCTGCTGCGCGATTCCATGCCGGTGCCGCCGGCGCCCGCGCTGCACCAGCGCGTGGCCACACTGGCCGAACTCCGCGAACGCGACGGCGTCCTGGCCGCCTGGCTGGCGCGGCACCGG
>CAIMOR010000250.1 GCA_903843125.1 uncultured Rhodospirillales bacterium | reverse complement strand
CGCGCGGCGGCGGCATCGGCGCTCTCGGCCGTCGCCTGGCCCATGGCAAGCAGGCCCAGCGCGATGGTGGCCTGCACGGTGGCGACCTCCTGCTCGGCGGCCTCGCCGGCCCAGAGGCGGGCCAGGTCGGCGCCGTTGGGTTTGGCGGTGGAGAGCGCGGGCAGGGTCAGCTCGGCCTGCGTGCCGGCGGCCAGCAGGTGTGCCGCCACGGGCTTGGCCGGGTTGCGCTCGGCCTCGCCGCCGCCGCCCTTCAGCACCAGCAGGCGCTGGCGGCCCAGGGCCTGGGCGGTGTTCAGGTGCAGCGCGATGTAGGGCGGGTGGAACACGCCATCGACGCTGGCGGGCGCGTCCATGGGGTTCAGCAGGCGCGCCACGGTGTTGATCGGCGAACGCAGGCCGAGCAGCGCCCGCAGGCCGAGCAGGCGGTCGAGCCCCCGGGAGAGCGCGGTGAGCGGCAGGAAGGCGAAGCCGTCGCGGTGCAGCAATTCCAGCGCGTCCTCCCGGTTCGCCGCCGGTCGCAGGCCCAGCATGGCCAGGCCGACATCGGTGGGCATGCCGCTGGAGAACGCGTTGCTGCCGTGCATCAGCACCTTGTGGCCGGCCTGCGCCAGAGCCAGCGCGGCCAGCAGGTACCAGGGCGCGCCGCGGGTGCGGCCGGCGCCGTAGCTCGGCCAGTCCAGGTCCACCGGGCCAGGCCCGGCGTGCGCGTTGGCGCGGGCGGCCTCGACCAGGCCGGCGATCTCCTCGGTGTCCTCGCCGCGGTAGCGCAGCAGCATCAGGAAGGCGCCGACCTGGTGCGGGTCGGCATCGCCCTGCAGCACCATGCGCAGCGCGACGCGGGCTTCGTCGCGCGTCAGCGCGCGGGAGCGGCCGGGGCCGCGCCCCAGGGTGCGGACGTATTGGGCGAAGGGGTGTTCGGGGCCCTCGTCCTCGGCTTCAGGCGGCTTCATGCAGCGGAGTATCGCCCAGCGCCTGGCGCTGCGCCATGCCGACGACGGCGCCGATCAGCACCATGGTGGGGCCATCGCCGCCGGATTCGGTCACTTGTGCGGCAATGGTGGCGAGCGTGCCGAACAGGCGCTGCTCGGTGGGCAGGGTGGCGTTCTGCACCGCGGCGGCCGGGGTGGCTGCGTCCATGCCGGCGGCGAGCAGGCGCGCGGCCAGCAGGGGCAGCGTGCGCACGCCCATGTAGACCGCCAGCGTGCCGCCCCGGGCCAGCGCGGCCCAGTCGTGGTCGGGCAGCGCGTCGGCGTGGTTGTGTGCGGTCAGCAGGTGCAGGCTGCGCGAGACGCCGCGATGGGTCAGCGGCACCTGCAACTGCGCGCCGACGGCCAGCGCGGTGGTGATGCCGGGCACCACCTCCACCGGCACGCCGGCGTCGCGCAGCGTCTCCAGTTCCTCGCCGCCCCGGCCGAAGACGAAGGGGTCGCCGCCCTTCAGGCGCACGACGTGCCGGCCGGCGCGGGCGTGGGTCAGGATCAGCCGGTTGATCGCCGCCTGCTGCATGGAATGGCGGCCGCAGCGCTTGCCGACATCCACCAGGCGGGCACCCGGCTTGGCCAGCGCGAGGATCCCGGCGCTGACCAGCTTGTCGTACAGCACCACGTCGGCCTCGCCGATGATGCGGGCGGCCTTCAGGGTCAGCAGCTCCGGGTCTCCCGGGCCGGCGCCGACGAGGGAGGCGCGGCCGGGGCGCGCCGGGGCTGCCTGGCTCATTCGGCGGCCACGCCCAGCGCGGTGCCGGTGGCGACCTTCGGCTTGGGGCCACGGCCGGGCGCGGTCTTCACATGGGTGGCGTAGATGGTCAGCCCGACGAAGGTGAGGCCGCCGACCAGGTTGCCCAGCACCGTCGGGATCTCGTTCCAGATGAAGTAGTCGGCGATGGAGAAATTGCCGCCCAGCATCAGCCCGGACGGGAACAGGAACATGTTCACCACCGAATGCTCGAAGCCCATGTAGAAGAACACCAGGATCGGCATCCACATCGCGATGACCTTGCCGGAGACCGAGCTGGACATCATGGCGGCGACCACGCCGGTGGAGACCATCCAGTTGCAGAGCACGCCGCGGATGAACAGGGTGAGCATGCCGGCCTCGCCATGCGCGGCGTAGCCCAGGGTACGCGCCGCGCCGATCTGGCCGAGGCGTTGGCCCACGGCATCGGGCGCCTGGGTGAAGGCGAAGGTGGAGATCACCGAGATCATCAGCGCCACCGTCAGTGCGCCGGCGAAGTTGCCGATGAACACCAGCGTCCAGTTGCGCAGCACGCCGAACAGCGTCACCCCGGGGCGGCGATCCAGCCAGGCCAGCGGCACCAGGGTGAAGACGCCGGTCAGCAGGTCGAAGCCCATCAGGTAGAGCAGGCAGAAGCCGACCGGGAACAGCAGCGCGCCGACCAGCGGCTGGCCGGTCTGCACCGTGATGGTGACCGCGAAGGCGGCGGCCAGCGCCAGGATGGCGCCGGCCATGTAGGCGCGGATCAGCGTATCCCGGGCCGACATGAAGACCTTGGCCTCGCCGGCATCGATCATCTTCCGGCCGAATTCCTGTGGCGTTACATAGGCCATCGCGGCAGCTCCTGTGGGGTGGGTAAGGGGTGGGTGGCCGGCGCCGGGTGGCCCCGTCTCAGGCACGCAGGGCGAGCAGGATGCGGTCGCCCTCAAGCCGCACGGGCGTGCGCCTGACGCACCCGATGTCGGGCGCCTGGGCCTCTCCGGTCGAGAGGTCGATGACCCAGTTGTGCAGCGGGCAGGTCACATTGTGGCCGTGGACGATGCCTTGGCTGAGCGGACCGCCCTTGTGCGGACAGTGGTCGTCCAGCGCGAAGACGCTGTCGTCGCCGGTGCGGAACAGCGCGACGTCGCCCGTGGCCGTGGCGACCACGCGGCTGCCGAGGCGGGGGATGTCGCCGAGCCGGGCCACTTCGACCCAGGCGTTGCTGAGGATGTTGCCGTCCATGTCGCTCACTCCGCCGGCACCAGGGTCTTGAAGGTGGCGTTCTCGTTCTGCGCGGCCCAGGGGTCGTGCTGGGCGAAGGTCTGCGCGTGCAGGAAACGGGCGTGGAGGGCGCGGCGGTTCTCGGCATCCTCGACCACGCGGGCCTTCACGTAGTCCAGGCCCACGCGTTCCACATAGGGCGCGGTGCGGTCGAGGTAGTAGGCTTCCTCCCGGTAGAGTTGCAGGAAGGCGCCGCAGTATTCCAGCACCTCGTCGGGCGTCTCCACCTTGCACAGCAGGTCGGTGCCGCGCAGGTGGATGCCGCCATTGCCGCCGATATGCAGCTCCCACCCGCTGTCCACGGCGATGACGCCGAAGTCCTTGATGGTCGCCTCGGCGCAGTTGCGCGGGCAGCCGCTGACCGCGAGCTTGACCTTGTGCGGATGCCAGCTGCCCCAGGTCATCTTCTCCAGCGCCACGCCCATGCTGGTGCTGTCCTGCGTGCCGAAGCGGCACCAGGTGGAGCCGACGCAGGTCTTCACCGTGCGCAGCGCCTTGCCGTACGCATGCCCGGAAACCATGCCGGCGGCGTTGAGGTCGGCCCAGACCGCGGGCAGGTCCTCGCGCTTCACGCCCAGCAGGTCGATGCGCTGGCCGCCGGTGACCTTCATCTCGGGGATGCCGAACTTGTCCGCCACATCGGCGATGGCGCGGAGTTCACGCGGGTTGGTCTGGCCGCCCCACATGCGCGGGATGACGCTGTAGGTGCCGTCCTTCTGGATGTTGGCGTGGTTGCGTTCATTGACGAAGCGGCTCTGCGCGTCGTCCACGTATTCGCCGGGCCAGGCGCAGAGCAGGTAGTAGTTCAGCGCCGGGCGGCAGCTGTGGCAGCCATCCGGCCGCAGCCAGCCGAGGCGGTGCATCACCTCGGGGATCGTCTTCATGCCCTCGGCCACGATGGCCTTGCGGACGAAGGCGTGGCCGTGGCTGGTGCACTTGCACATCGGCTTGGGGCCGGCGGCCTTGGCATCCACGCCGGTCGTCAGCAGCAGCAGCCCCTCCACCAGCGGCGTGCAACTGCCGCAGGAGGCGCTGGCCTTGGTGTGGGCGCGGACGCCGTCCAGCGTGGTCAGCTTGAGGTCGTTGATGGCCGCGGTGATGGTGCCCTTGCAGACGCCGTTGCAGCCGCAGATCTCCGCGCTGTCCGCCAGCGCCTTGACCTTGGCGGTGGGGTCCACGGTGCCGGTGAGGGACGCCGCCGCTTCGCCGAGGATCAGGCGGTCGCGGATGGCCTCGATATCGGCGCCGTCGCGCATCTGCTGGAAGTACCAGGGGCCGTCCTTGACCTCCCCGTACAATACCGTGCCGACGATGCGGTTGTCGCGCAGCACCAGCTTGCGATAGGTGCCGCGCTTCCTGTCCTGGTAGATCAGTTCCTCGTCTTCCTCGGCGGCGGCGGAGAGCGCGCCGGCGGAGAAAACGTCGATGCCGGTGATCTTCAGCTTGGTCGAGAGCGGCGGCGTGACGTAGCAGGCCTCCTCGTCGCCGGCCAGGCGCGCGGCGCAGACTTTCGCCTGTTCCCAGATGGGCAGCACCAGGCCGAAGACCTGGCCGCGATGCTCGATGCATTCGCCGACCGCGTAGATGCTGGGGTCCGCGGTGGCCATGTCATCGCCGACGACGATGCCGCGGTTGACTTCCAGCCCGCAGGCCCGGCCGAGGTCGACATTCGGGCGGATGCCGATGGCGACCACGACGATATCGGCCGGCACCTCGCGGCCATCGGAGAGTTTGACGCCGGTGGCGCGCTCGGTGCCGGTGATCTCCTCGGTCTGGCCGTTGGTGAAGAAGGCGATGCCGCGTTCGTCGAGATCACGTTGCAGCAGGGTGCCCGCGGCCACGTCCAGCTGGCGTTCCATCAGCGTCGGCATCAGGTGGACCACGGCCACGCTCATGCCGCGGCGCTTCAGGCCCCAGGCGGCTTCGAGGCCCAGCAGCCCGCCGCCGATGACCACGGCGCGCTTCTGCGTCTCGCTGGCGGTGATCATCTGGTTGACGTCGGCGATGTCGCGGAAGGTGCAGACGCCGGGCAGGGTGAGGCCGGGCAGCGGCGGCACCAGCGGCTTGCTGCCGGTGGCCAGCAGCAGCTTGTCGTAGGGCGCCACCAGGCCGCTGGCGCTGGTGACGGTGCGGGCCAGGCGGTCGATGCTGACGGCCGCGTCGCTGGTGATCAGGCGGATGTTGTTCTCGTCGTACCAGGCGCGGCTGTTGATGACGATCTCGTCCAGCGTCTTCTCCCCGGCCAGGACCGAGGAGAGGGCGATGCGGTCGTAGTTCGGGTGCGGCTCGGCGCCGAAGACGGTGATGTCGTAGCGGTGCGGGGTGCGGGCCAGCAGCTCGGCGACCGTCCGCATGCCGGCCATGCCGTTGCCGATGACGACGAGGCGCTGGCGCTGGGGAGACAGCATGTTCATGCGCTTGAAGGTCCAAATGGCCGCGTGGTGGTGCGGCGGGCGGACCATCATTGGTCCGCGGGTTCTGGACGGCGCCCAGCAGTGCCGCCCTTGGCACGCTTGGTTCCCGGGCAGCAGCAGCGGCGCCACGGGCCAGGACTGTCCTGCAAACCGCGTGCCACGTTTGCGCCGCGGTTTCGCAGCCACCCTGCCTAGCGAGGTGGCGGCGGCTGCCTCGGCTGCCTATTCGGCGGGCAGCGTGGCGCTGACTGCCATGACGGCGTCCACGATGGGGTGGTAGCCGGTGCAGCGGCAGTAATTGCCCGAGAGCGCCTCGCGCACCTCGGCGCGGGTCGGGGCCGGATTCTCCGCCAGCAGCTCGGCCGCCTGCAGGATCATGCCGGGGGTGCAGAAGCCGCATTGCAGGGCGGCGTGGCGGAAGAAGGCGTCCTGCAGGGCCCGGGTCAGCGGGTCGCGGGCGCCCTCGATGGTCTCGACGCTGGCGCCATCGGCTTGTACCGCCAGCATCAGGCAGCCGCGCACCACCTGGCCGTTGACGCGGACATGGCAGGCGCCGCAGACGCCGTGCTCGCAGCCGACATGGCTGCCGGTGAGGCCGACATCATGGCGCAGCCAATCCACCAGGGAACGGCGCAGCGGCACCTGGGTGCGGATGGCCTCGCCGTTGACGATGCAGGAGACGGGCGCGGTGGGTTCGTCAGGCGGCTGCATCGGCGGCCTCGGTCTGCGTGACGGCGCGGCGCAGCAGCACCTGCGCCAGGTGGATGCGCTGGGCGGCTGGAAGGTCGGGGCTGTCCATGGCTTCGGCCCGGCCGAGGGCGGCAAGGGCGGCGGGCAGGTCGCCGGCGGTCAGAGCGGCCTCGGCGGCGGGCTGGCGGCGCTGGCCCGGTTCCACGCCGCACAGCGCCAGGCGGGCGGCGTTGGGGCCGAGGGCGAGGGCCAGGCCGGCCATGGCGAAGTCGCCATGGCGGCGGGCGACCTCCTGGAAGGCGAAGCGCCAGCCAGGCTTGGCGGCGGGGAGTTCGGCGGCCAGCAGCAGGTCGCCGGGGGCCAGGGCGGTGCTGTAGAGGCCGTGGAAGAAATCGCCGGCGGGGATGCGGCGCTCGCCCTGTGCCGAGGCGACGACGAAGGTGGCGTCCAGCGCCAGCATGCAGGCGGGCAGTTCGGCGGCGGGGTCGGCCAGCGACAGGCTGCCGCCCAGGGTGCCACGGTTGCGGATGGCGGCGTGGGCCACCAGCGCCAGCGCCTGCGGCAGCAGCGGGGCGGCCTGGGCGACGAGGGGCGAGGCCAGCACCTCGGCATGGCGGGCCAGGGCGCCGATACGCAGCGTGCCGCCGGCCAGGGTGATCCCGGCCAAGGGCAGGCGGTTGATGTCCACCAGCAGCGCCGGGCGGGCGACGCGCAGGTTCATCATCGGCATCAGGGATTGGCCGCCGGCCAGCACGGCGGTGTCCGGCTGGGCCAGCAGGGCCAGCGCCTCGGCCAGGGTGGTGGGGCGGGCGTAGTCGAAGCGCGCCGGCTTCATGGCAGGCGGCCCAGGGCGCGGAGGACGGCGTAGGGCGTGATGGGCAGTTCGTGCACTGCCGCGCCGTAAGGGGCCAGCGCGTCGTTGACCGCGTTGAGGATGGCGGCGGGCGCCCCGGCCGTGCCGGCCTCGCCGGCGCCTTTCGCGCCCAGGACGCTGCCGGAATAGGGCGTCTCGATGTGGGCAATGGTGATGTCCGGCATTTCGCCAGCCATCGGCAGCAGGTAGTCGGCCAGGGTGCCGCTGAGGAACTGGCCGGTCGCGTCGTAGCGGCAGGCCTCATACAGCGCCTCGCCGATGCCCTGAACGACGCCGCCGCGGACCTGGCCTTCGACCAGCAGCGGGTTCAGCAGGCGGCCGCAATCGCCCACGGCCCAATGGCGCAGGGGGGTGACGAGGCCCGTATCGGCGTCGATCTCGACCAGGCTGGCCTGGAAGCCGTTGGTGGTCAGCGCGGTGTCCTGCTCCCGCCGGTAATGGTGCGCCACGGTGAGTTGCGGCTGCACGCCGGCCGGGAGTTCGTAGCCGCGGAAGATGACGGTCTCCGCCAGTTCGGCCAGGGTCAGGCGGGGGCCGGTGCTGTCCGTGATGGCGCCGGCCACGATGTCGAGCGCCTCGGGCGCGCATTGCAGCAGGGCGGCGGCGGTGGAGAGCACCTCGGCCCGCAGCTTGCGGCCGGCGCCCCAGGCGGCTTCCCCGCCGATGGCGGCGCCGCGGGAGGCCCAGGCGCCACCGCCATGCGGGGTGGTGGCGGTGTCGCCGCTGCCCAGCAGCACCTGTTGGGGCGCCACGCCGAAGGCATCGGCGACCACCTGGGCCAGGCCTTGCGTGGTGCCCTGGCCGATCTCGCTGATGCTGGCGCGGGCGGTAACCTCGCCGGAAGGTTCCAGCGAGAGCACCACGGTATCCACCGCCGCCACCAGCACGCCGGCGCGGCCATAGCCTTCGGGGCCGGTGGCGGTGAACTCCACAATACTGGCGAAGCCTAGGCCGATGCAGCGGCCAGCCGCGCGCATGGCGGCGATTTCGGCG
>CAIMOR010000249.1 GCA_903843125.1 uncultured Rhodospirillales bacterium | reverse complement strand
GGCCATCACCAGCGCGGTGGCGCCCGGCAGCAGCGCCAGCGCATGGCGCGCCCGGTCCGCCAGCGTGGCGGCCACCGCCGCCTGGAACCCCGCCGCCAGGTCGGCGCGGTCCGGCTCGGTCAATACGCCCAGCCGGCCCACCTGGTGCGCCACCGCGGTCTTCAGCCCGCTCCAGGAAAAGTCGCACCCCGCCCGCCCCAGCAGCGGCCGCGGCAGCGCGAAGCGCGTGGGGTCGCCGGCCTTGGCCAGTTGTTCCAGCGCCGGCCCGCCCGGCCAGGGCAGGCCGAGCAGCTTGGCCACCTTGTCGAAGGCCTCGCCCACCGCGTCGTCCAGCGTGGTGCCCAACCGCCGATACCGGCCGACGCCCTCCACCGCGACGCATTGGCAATGCCCGCCGGACAGCAACAGCAGCAGGTAGGGAAAGGCCACGGGGCTGGCCACCGCTGCGGGCAGAGTTGCGGTCAGCGCATGCCCCTCCAGATGGTTCACCGCCACGAAGGGCAGCCCATGCGCCAGCGCCAACCCCTTGCCGAAGCTCGCCGCCACGATCAGCCCGCCGATCAGCCCCGGCCCGCTGGTCGCCGCCACCCCGCCGAGCTGCCCCGGCGCCAGCCCGGCCTCGGCCAGCACCTGGCGCGCCAGGCCGGGCAGGTGCGCCAGGTGGGCGCGGGCGGCAATCTCCGGCACCACGCCGCCGAACCTGGCATGCTCGGCGGTCTGGCTCAGCACCACCTCGGCCAGGATCCGGCCGTCCGGCGCCAGCACGGCCGCCGCGGTCTCGTCGCAGCTGGCCTCCAGCCCCAGCACGGGTGCCTGCAATCTATGCCCCTGGGTCAAACCCTGGCTTCCTTCAAATCCATGACGGCTCTATGAGGCCGGGCATGTCGGCCCACCCGCATCACATTCCCAAGCACAGCCACAGCCTGCCCATGCGGGTGGGCACCCGTGGCTCGCCCCTGGCGCTGTGGCAGACCCGGCACTTCCTGTCGACCATCTCCGCGGTCTGCCCGGTGATGTCACCCGGCAACCCCGGCGGCCCGGTGTTCGAGGAACACGTCATCGCCACCTCCGGCGACCGCATCCAGGACCGCCGGCTGGCCGAGATCGGCGGCAAGGGCCTGTTCGCCAAGGAAATCCATGAGGCGCTGCTGGACGGCCGGGTGGATTTCGCCGTCCACAGCCTGAAGGACCTGGAAACCGAGCTGCCTCCCGGCATCGTGCTGGCCTGCACCCTGAAGCGGGAGGACGCCCGCGACGCGCTGATCCTCGGCCCGCATTGCGGCCGGGCCGACAGTTCCAGCCCGTTCGACTGCCTGCCCGCCGGCGCCATCGTCGGCACCGCCAGCGTCCGCCGCCAGTCCCAGCTGCTGGCGGCGCGGCCGGACCTCAAGGTCACCACCATCCGCGGCAACGTGCAGACCCGGCTGGCCCGGCTGCGCGCCGGCGAGTTCGCCGCCACCCTGCTGGCGCTGGCCGGCCTGCGCCGCCTCGGCCTGGAAGACCAGGCCGACGTGGTGCTGGACCCCGAGGCGATGGTCCCCTCGGCCGGCCAGGGCATCGTCGGCATCACCGTCCGCGCCGCCGATGAGGACCTGCACGAGCTGCTCTCCGCCATCGAGGACCGCGAGGCCAAGGCGGTCTCCACCGCGGAGCGCGCGCTGCTGGCGGCGCTGGACGGCTCCTGCCGCACCCCCATCGGCGGCCACGCCCGGCTGCTGCCGACCGGCGACCTGCACCTGACCGGCCTGGTCGCCCGCGCCGATGGCAGCTTCCTGCTGAAGCGCAGCCTGCACGGCGCCGCCGCCGATGCCGCCCGGCTCGGCCGCGCGCTGGGCGACAGCCTGCGCACCGACAGCCCCGCCGACATCTTCGCCTGAGCGGCGGGATGCTCGAGGTCGCCGCCGCCATCCTCGGCTATGCCGGCGCGGCGGTCATCGCCGCGGCCTACTTCGCCAACCAGCGCGGCAAGCTGGCCTCCGACGACTGGCGCTTCCCGGCGGCGAACCTGCTCGGCTCCTGCGGCGTGCTGCTGTCCCTCGCGGTGCAGCCGAACCTGCCCTCCATCCTGATCGAGCTGTTCTGGGCCGGCATCAGCATCTACGGCCTGGTGCGCAGCCTCGGGGCACGCTGATGCGCGGGGTCCTGGTCACGCGCCCGGAACCCGGCGCCACCGAGACCGCCCACCGCCTCGCCGCGCTCGGCTGGCAGCCCGTCCTGGCCCCGGCGTTGGAATTGGCGCCGCGCCGCCTGGCCCCGCTGCCCGGTGCCCAGGCGATATTGCTGACCAGCCGCGCCGCCGCCCGCGCCATCCCGCCCGGCCCGCTGCCGGTGCTGGCGGTGGGGGAGGCCACCGCCGCCGAGGCCCGCGCCCGGG
>CAIMOR010000248.1 GCA_903843125.1 uncultured Rhodospirillales bacterium | reverse complement strand
CTGGCGGCCGAGGGCGCGACGCGGGACGATGTGGACCAGGCGGCGCGTGAGGTATTGGCGCTGCTGTGCTGCGGCACCGCGGGCACCGGCGGCGCGCGTTGGCGCGTCACCCCGCGCATCCTGACGCGCAGCTACCTGGTGCTGCGCGACCGCGTGCCCACCAGCATCACCACCCGCACCGCTGCGGAGATTGTGGCATGAGCGACCTGGTCGAAGTCCCGCTCTACGATCTGGCCCACAGCCGCGCCGGAGACAAGGGCAACCGCGCCAACATCTCGCTGATCCCGTACCGCCCGGAGCTGTACGCCGTGCTGGCAGAACAGGTGACGGAGGCGCGCGTGTTGGCGCTGTTCGCGCATCGAGGCGCCACGCGCTGCCGGCGCTACGACCTGCCGCTGCTGCACGCCTTCAACTTCGTCATCGACGATGTGCTGGAGGGCGGCGTCAATGCCAGCCTGAACCTGGACGGCCACGGCAAGACCCAGAGCTTCGCGCTGTTGGCGATGACGGTGCAGGTACCGCGCCACCTTCTCGGCTGAACCCAGCGTCTCGCGCCGCGTTGCCGCTGGCACCATGGTCTATTTCATGTTCGCCACCGGGATCGAGAACAGCAACCCCAGGATCGCCGGTGGCGTCCGGCGGGATGAGTTGGCCGAATGCGGACACTATGAGCGATGGCGCGAGGACTTCGCCCTGGTGCAGGAGGTGGGGTGCAATTTCCTGCGTTACGGTCCGCCGCTGTACCGCACGCTGCTCGGCCCCGGCCGGCACGACTGGTCGTTCACCGATCAGGCGATGGGCGAATTGCTGCGGCTCGGCATCACGCCGATCGTGGACCTTTGCCATTTTGGCCTGCCGGACTGGCTGGGCGACTTCCAGAACCCGGACTTCCCCGCCCTGTTCGCCGACTATGCGCGCGCCTTCGCGCAGCGGTTCCCCTGGGTGCAGCTTTATACGCCAGTGAACGAGATGTACGTCACCGCGCTGTTCTCGGCCCGCTATGGCTGGTGGAACGAGATGCTGAAATCCGACCGCGGCTTCGTCACCGCATTGAAGCACGTGGTGAAGGCGAATGTGCTGGCGATGGAAGCGATCCTGGACATTCGCCCGGACGCGATCTTCATCCAGAGCGAGTCCTCGGAATACTTCCACGCCGACAGCCCCGCCGCCATCGGCCCGGCCGAATTGCTGAACGCCGAGCGCTTCCTCTCGCTGGACCTGAACTACGGCCGCCGCATCGACAGCGAGATGTACGAGTACCTGCTGGCCAACGGCATGACGCGCGACGAATACCAGTTCTTCCTGAATCACCGGCTCAAGCGCTGGTGCGTGATGGGCAACGACTACTACGTGACCAACGAACACCTGGTGACGCCGGACGGCAGCACGCGTCCCTCTGGCGAGATCTTCGGCTACGCCACCATTACCCGCCAGTACTATGAGCGCTATCGGCTGCCGGTGATGCATACCGAGACCAACCTGAAGGAAGCCGAAACCGGGCTGGAAGCCTGCCACTGGCTGTGGAAGCAATGGGCCAACGTGCTGCGCGTGCGCAACGACGGCGTGCCGGTGATCGGCTTCACCTGGTACAGCCTGGTGGATCAGGTGGATTGGGATACGGCGCTGCGTGAGCGGAACAACCGCGCCAATCCGCTCGGCCTCTATGACCTCGATCGTAAACCGCGCCGGGTGGGCGTGGCCTATCGCAAGCTGATCGCCGATTGGCGCGACGTATTGCCGGCGCAGAGCCTGGTGCTGCAGGTGCCGGTGCAACCGCTGCCATCCAAGGGAGGCGCCTGATGCAACGCTTTGCCGGCAAGGTCGTGGTGGTCACCGGGGGTGCCGGCGGCATCGGCTTGGAAACCATCCGGCGGTTCCGCGCGGAAGGCGCGACGACGGTCTCGGCGGAGCGCCACGGCGACCCGCCCTGCGACGTGGGCGATGAGATGCAGGTGGAGCATTTCGTCGCCACCGTGCTGGCGCGCCACGGCCGACTGGACGTGGTGGTCAACAACGCCGGCATCATGCTGTTCAAGCCGCTGGAGCAGTACACCAGCGCGGATTGGCAGCAGGTTCTGGGCGTGGACCTGATGGGTGCCGTGCACTTCACGCGGCAGGCCTTCCTGCACATGAAGCCCGGCGGTGCCGTGGTCAATGTCGCCAGCGTGCATGCGGCGATGACCACGCCATTGGTCGCGCCCTATGCCGCCGCCAAGGCGGCGCTGCTGTCGTTGACGCGCTCGGCCGCCATCGAGGGCAAGGCGCGGGGGCTGCGGGCGAACGCGGTGCTGCCCGGGGCGATCGAGACGCCTATGCTGCGCGAAAATCCCAACATCAAGTCCGGCGCGGAGAAGCTGGATCCGGCGGATATCGGCCAGCCCGCCGACATCGCCGCCGCCATCGCCTTCCTGGCCAGCGAGGATGCGCGGTTCATCACCGGCGCCTGCCTGGCGGTGGATGGCGGCCGGCTGGCGCAGCTTTAGGCGGCCGCTTCCGGCCGGCGCATAGCTCGGCCGCTATTCCGGCTTCATGCCGGCGGTATCGGCCAGCCCGGACATCAGGCTGCGCTGTTCGTCGATGAAGCGGCCGAACGCCGCGCCCTCCAGCAGCGCCGGCTCGGCACCGACATCGGCCAGCCGCGCCACCACCTCCGGCACCGCCAGCGCGTGGCGCAGCGCTTGGTGCAGCCTGGCCAGCACTGGCGCCGGCGTGCCCGCTGGCGCGTAAAGCCCGATCCACTCGGTCAGCGCGAAGCCCGGCAGTGTCTCGGCCACCGCTGGCACTTCCGGCAGCACCCGCATGCGTCGGTCGCTGGACACCGCCATGGCGCGCAGTCGGCCGCCCTGCACCAGGGCAACCGCGCTGGGCGTGGTGGCGAAGTTCAGCCGTGTTTCGCCGGTCACCACCGCCATGGCACCGGGGCTGCCGCCCCGATACGCCACGGCCTCGCCCCGCACGCCCGCCCGTTGCAGGAAGTACAGCCCGGCGAAGTGCGAGGCCGAGCCGATGCCGGCCACCGCGTACTGCACCGGCAGCGCCTGCGCCTGCAGCTCCGCGATGTACTCGCGCAATCCTTCGGCGCGCTCCCCGGGGGGCACCACCAGCAGCAGCGGCATCACGCTCAGGCGCGCCACCGGGGTAAAGTCATGCAGGTAGTCGAAGCTCAGGTTCGGATGCAGCTTGTGCCGCACCACCAGGGCCGAGGCGTCGGCCATGAGCGTGTAGCCATCGGCCGGCGCGGTCGCCACCACCTGGCCGCCCTGGGTGCCGCCGCCGCCGGAGCGGTTCTCGATCAGCACGGACTGCCCGAGCACCTGCGCCATCGGTCCCGCCAGCAGGCGCGCCGTGGTATCGGCGCCGCCGCCGGGGCCGAACACCACCACCAGGCGGATCGGCCGGTCCGGAAAGCCCTGCGCCGCTGCCGGCCCGGCCAGCAGCAGCCAGATCAACGCGCGCCACATCTCACGGCATTCCGTTGCGGCCATGCGCCCGGTAACCGGGACGCTCGGTCAGCTTCTCGTAATAGGCCGCAACCGCGGGAAAGCTTGGCTTGTCGAAGCCCTGCACGCTGAACCAGCGGTTCACCACCAGCCCCAGCGGAATGTCGGCCAGCGTGAACCCACCCAGGATGTGCGGCCCGCCCGTGCGTGCCAGTTCGTCCTCCACCAGCGCAATGCACTCGGTGAAATCCCGCCGACCCTGGCCGACGAACCATTCATTGTTCCACGGCGCCTCCTGCAACTGGCCGCCGAGGAAAGCGCCGCGCATGGCATGGGTCAGGTCGTAGGCCACCCAGTCCATCCACTGTTCCACGCGGAACCGCGCCGCCAGGTCGGTCGGGTACAGCGCCTCCGCGCCATGCTTGGCGGCCAGGTAGCGGATGATCGCGTTGCTCTCGCGCATCACCAGGTCGCCGTCGATCACCACGGGAATCTGCGCCACCGGGTTGAGCTTGAGGAACTCCGGCGTGCTGGTCGGCGTATAGCCGCGACCCCAATTTTCCCGGTCGTAGGGAATGCCGAGTTCCGCGCAGAGCCAGAGCACCTTGCGCACGTTGAACGAGTTTGGCCGCCCGAGAACCTTCAGCATTCTAGCGCTCCTCCAACCAGGCGCGGATTTCCGCGTTGTGTTCGCCCAGGTCCGGCGCTCGCCGCCGCACCGTGGCCGGTGTACCTTCCAGCCGCACCGGCGGCCGCAGCGCGCGCTGCGGGCCGTGCTTGGGGTCCTCATACGCCACCACCGTGCCGCGGGCCTGCGCCTGCGGATGCGCCAGGGCCTCGTCGTAGGAGAGGACCGGTTCGCTCGGGATGCCGTGCTGGCCCATGGCCGCGAGCCACACTGCGGTATCGTCCTTCAGCAACTCGGCCTGGATGATCGGGATCAGCACGTCGTTGTTCGCAACGCGCTTCGCATTGCTGGAGAAGCGCGGGTCGTCGCGCAGTTCCGGCCGGCCGATGATGCCGCACAGCGCCTGGAAGAACTTTTCCTTGCTCGCCCCCAGCGTCAGCCAGCCATCCCGCGTCTGGAACACCCGGTATGGCGCGCTGCCGCGATGCAACTGGCCCATCCGCGCCGGCCTGGTGCCATGCGTCAGCACATGCGCCGCCTCATAGACGCCGAGCGAGATGCCCGCCTCCAATAGGCTCTGGTCGATCAGCTGGCCTTCCCCGGTGCGGTGCCGCGCCTGCAGGGCGCCCAATACCGCGATGGCGCTGTACATGCCCGCGGTCACGTCGGTGATGGCGATCGGCAGCCGGTACGGCTCGCCGTCAGGCGGACCATTGCCGAACATCAGTCCGCTCATGCCCTGGGCCATCATGTCGAGCCCACCATGGCCGGCCCAGGGGCCGGTCTGCCCGAAGCCGGAGATGGAGCAATACACCAGCCGCGGGTTCTCCTGACGCAGCGCCGCGTACCCGAGGCCAAGTTTAGCCAGCGTGCCCGGGCGGAAATTCTCCACCAGCACATCCGCCCGCGCGGCCAGCCTGCGCACCATGGCCACGTCATCGGCGTTCTTCAGGTCGGCGGTGATGCTGCGCTTGTTGCGGTTCCAGACGCTGAACGGCGCGCCCATGGCGCCGCCTGGCCCCTCGACGAAGGGCGGCATCCGCCGGGCGTCATCGCCGCCATCCGGCCGTTCCACCTTGATGACGTCGGCGCCCATGTCGCCCAGCAACATGGTGCAGTAGGGGCCCGACAGAAAATTCGTCAGGTCCAGCACCAGCAGCCCGTCCAGCGCACCCGCCATCCACGTTTCCCCCGCTTGTTGGGCGGGAGTAGAACGCGGCAGCGGCGCGCTGGCAAATCAGCCCGCAGCGCAACGGCCGACGGCAGGAGACCTTTGGTAAGCGAAGTGCGGAAGCCCTGGCTTCAAGGGACACTCGGCCCTTGATGGGAAAGCAAGATTGCGCCAGGGGCCGCTATTCCGCCTGCACGGCAGCCGCCACCTAATGTCCAGGCGCCGGCGGCACCATCCGCCCAAGCCGCCGCCCACCGAACACGTGCACGTGGAAGTGCGGCACTTCCTGCCCGCCTTCCTCGCCCATGTTCGTCAGCAGCCGATAGCCGCGCGCCTCCAGCCCCTCGGCCTTGGCAACCGCACTCACCAGCCGCCAGAACCCGGCGATCTGCGCATCGGTGGCGGCCGCGTGGAAATCCGCGGCGCTGACGAAACGCCCCTTCGGCACCACCAGAACATGAACCGGCGCTTGCGGATTGATGTCGCGGAAGGCCAGCGCGTGCTCGCTCTCGGCCACCTTCTGGCACGGGATCTCCCCCCGCAGGATCCGCGCGAAGATGTTCGCGCCATCATAGGGCGGCAGGCCGGAAACCGACATCATCCCCTCCTCGTCGAATGGTCGCTGGAGCACGACGCGCCCGACCAAGCCCAATTCGTGCTCCGCAGTTCACTGAGTCGATGGTCAGCCGTTCGTTCCGGCGATGCCATCAGAGCCGATGTTGCTCTACGGCAGCTTGGTGGTGCGGGCAACGCGCAGGATGCCCTTGGGCCGCGACGCCTTTTCGGCAATGCCGCTGATGCCCTCGCGCCGCATCAACTCACCCCAGATCTCGCCGGGCTGGATGCCGGCATTCACCCATACGACCACCAGGTGATACAGCAGGTCGGCACTCTCGGCGACGGTGGCCTCATGGTGCCCCAGCGTCGCCTCGATGACGCATTCCACCGCTTCCTCGCCCAGCTTCTGCGCCACCTTGGCGGTGCCGCGCGCCATCAGCCGCGCGCTGTGCGAACCTGCGGTATCGCCGGCCACGCGGCGGCTCTCGACCGTCTGCCAAAGCCGGTCCAGCACGTCCGGGCCAGCGCCGGCGGTATTGACCTCCAGCGGCCGCAGCACGCGGGCTTCGGCGCGCAGCACCGCGGCCGGGGCCTTCTTCGCGGCCTTCAGCTTAGGCGAAACCGCAGGCTTCGGCTTGGCCTTCGTCTTGAGCTTGCTGTCCTTGGCCATGGTCATGCGGCCTTCGTCTGAGAGGAAATCGGGCGCACCGGAAAACCCGCCGCTGCCAGCGCGGCCTTGGCATCGCCGATGCGGAACTCGCCATAGTGGAAAACGCTGGCCGCCAGCAGGCCGGTCGCGCCGACGCGGGCGCCTGCCACAAAATGTTCAACCGTTCCGACGCCGCCCGAGGCGACCAGCGGCAGCCGTACCGCGGCGCGCACCTGCGCCAGCAATTCCAGGTCGAAGCCGGTCTTGGTGCCGTCGCGATCCATGCTGGTCAACAGGATCTCGCCGGCACCGAGGCTCTCCATCCGCGCAGCCCATGCGACAGCATCGATGCCGGTTGGCTTGCGGCCGCCATGGGTGAAGATCTCCCACCGGCCGTCGCTCACCTTGCGCGCATCGATCGCCACGACGATCGCCTGGCTGCCGAAGGCCTCGGCGGCGCGGCGCACCAGGTCCGGGTCGGTCACGGCGGCGCTGTTGATGCTGGTCTTGTCGGCGCCGGCCAGCAGCAGGCGCCGGACGTCCTCCACGCTGCGCACGCCGCCGCCCACGGTGAGCGGGATGAACACCTCGGCGGCGGTGCGGCTCACCACATCGTACATCGTGTCGCGGTTCTCGTGCGTCGCGCCGATGTCGAGAAAGGTCACCTCGTCGGCGCCTTCGCGGTCATAAGCGCGCGCCTGCTCCACCGGGTCACCGGCATCGCGCAGCGCGACGAAGTTGACACCCTTGACGACGCGACCGTCCTTCACGTCGAGACAGGGAATGACACGAAGCGCCAGCACGGATCACCTGCAGGTTTGTCTAGGGGGAAACGCCGCCGCGAACGACGGCATGCCCCATGCAAGCAAACTCCGCGCCGGTCAAGCACGTCGCTACCTGCCGCGCCAAGCATGGTGCCGCGCCGCGTGTCGCACAGCGCTATTCGGCGCCGCGCCTCGCGTCGACGCTGATCGGACCGCCGCCGGCCGCGCACAGATACAGGAACACGAACGTATAGAGCACCGCCAACTCGCCGCCGTTCAGGATCGGGTAAACCCCGCGCGGGAAATGCGCCATGAAGTAGGCGACGGCGGTAAAGCCCGAAGCCAGGAACGCCGCCGGACGGGTGAACAGGCCGAGCACCAGCAGCGCGCCGCAGACAAACTCGATGACGCCGGAAAACCATAGCAGGTTGCCGAAGGCCACCGCCGCCGGATGCGGCCCGGGGAAATCAAGCAGCTTGAGGCAGCCATGCTGCAGCAGCAGCAATCCGGCCATGAAGCGCAGCAGGCTGAGCACACGCGGTTGCCAGGCAGCCAGGGTCGCAGACGCCATGCTCTAGACTCCCGTTCTCGTTCCAAAGATTTCCGTTGCGGCAGGCGGCCGCGACCGACCTGCCCTTAATTTCGGGCCAACGCCAGCGCCGCAGCGGGGTCGACGCGGCCATCATACAGCGCCCGGCCGATGATCACCCCCTCTATTCCCTCGCCCCCCAACATCGCCAGCGCGGCCACATCGGTAATGCTCGCCACCCCGCCGGAAGCGATCACCGGCAGCCGCACCGCCCGGGCCAGGGCCAGTGTTGCCTCAAGGTTGACGCCACCCAGCATGCCGTCACGGTCGATGTCGGTGTAGATGACCGCCGCCGCGCCGGCGTCCTCGAAGCGTTGCGCCAGTTCCACGGCCGAGACGGTGCTGACTTCCGCCCAACCTTCGGTCGCGACCATGCCCGCCTTGGCGTCGATGCCCACCGCCACCTGGCCCGGAAACGCCCTGCAGGCAGCCTTGGTGAAAGCCGGGTCCTTCAGTGCCGCGGACCCCAGGATCACCCGCGTGAGTCCCGCCGCCAGCCAGGCTTCCACCGTGGCCATGTCGCGGATGCCGCCGCCCAGCTGCACCCGCTGGCCGGGAATGGCCGCGAGGATGGCCCGTACCGCCGCCGCGTTGGCCGGCTTGCCGGCGAAGGCGCCGTCCAGGTCCACCACATGCAGCCAACCGAACCCGGCCTGCCGCCAGGCCAGCGCCTGGGCCGCGGGGTCGTGGCCATAGACCGTGGCGTCGGCCATCTCGCCGCGCTTCAGCCGCACCACCTGGCCGGCCTTGAGGTCGATGGCGGGGTAGAGCGTCAGCGCCATGGGGAATGTCTCGCTTGCCTGGCCAGCCCGGCTAGCCGGCCTCGTTGATCAGCTTGTCGGTGCTGCGCCCGCGCCCGGGTTCCAGCAGCTTGAAGTAGTAGTGACCGGCCACGGTCTGGCCGCCCAGCCGCGCATAGGCGGGGTGCGTGCCCCAGCGGGTGTAGCCGAGGCCCTCGAACAGCGAGATGGCGGTGGCCTGCGTCGCCCGCACGTCCAGGTTCAGCACGCGGATGCCCATGGCCGCCGCCCGCTCCTCAACCCGCGTCACCATCAGCCGCGCCAGCCCGTGGCCGCGCGCATAGGGCGCAATGTAGGCGTGGGTCAGCTGCGCGCCGAAGGCCTGGGCTTCATTGTTGCGCGGCGGCCGCACCAGCTGGCAGCTGCCGACGACGATCCCGTCCAGCCGGGCCAGGAACAGCTCCCGCTCCGGCACCAGCAGCACGCCGCGGAAGTGGCGTTCCAGCGCGGTGCGGCCCTGCGGCTCGACCCAGCCGAAACCGCCGCTTTCGATGATCGCGGCGTCGGTCGCCTCGCACAGTTCGGCCATGTCGGCGTCGTCTATCCGCAGGGCGTGCTCGATGGAGAGCCCATGGCCCTGGGCGGCATCGCTCATGGTGCCCACCGCAGGAAATTGCCGAGGATGCGCAGCCCCACCGTCTGGCTCTTCTCGACATGGAATTGCGTGCCGGCGATGTTGTCCCGCCCGACGATCGCCACCACCGGCCCGCCGTAATCCGTGGTGGCCAGCGTCTCCTCGGACCGGCCACCGGCCAGCGCGTAGGAATGCACGAAATAGCCGTATTCGCCTGGTGCTATCCCGGCCAGCAGCGCATGCGCGCCCACGGCGGGGAACTCCAACGCGTTCCAGCCCATCTGCGGCAGCGGCAGCGCGCTGCCATCCGCGGCCCGCGGGTCCATCGGCGCAATCTCGCCGCGGATCCAGCCAAGCCCCGGTGTCACGCCGTGTTCCAGCCCGCGCTCGGCCATCACCTGCATGCCGACGCAGATGCCCAGCAGCGGCGTGCCGCCGGCCACCCGCTTCTCCAGTGCCGCCACCATGCCGGGCAGCGCGGTCAGGCCCGCCCAACAGGCGGCAAAGGCGCCCTGGCCCGGCAGCACGATCCGGTCGGCGGCCAGCACCTCCGCGGCTTCCCGGGTAATGAAGGCCTGCGTGGCGACCCCGGTGTCGGCGGCGGCCCGGTCCAGCGCCCGCAGCACGCTCGCCAGGTTGCCCGAGCCAGGATCGACCACCGCGACCCGTTGCACATTGCTCATGCCGCTGCGTCCAGCAGCCGCTGCGTCGCCGCCCCGGCATCCGCAGCCGCGACCACGCCGGCCACCTGCCAGCCCTGCCGGGCCAGCAACCATCGCCGCACGTCCTCGGCCTCGAACGCGAACAGCAGTTGCAGTCCGGCCGCAGCCCAGGGACTGACAAAGCCCAGCAGCAGGGATGCGACGAACAGCGCCGCGGCCGGCCACCACAGCCGATGCGCCAGCAGCCACAGCGGCCCGAACAGCAACGCGGCCCAGCTGAAGCCTTCCGGCACCAGCATCGGCATCACCTCCCCCGCCGCGACGTTCCCTGCGGGTGGCGTGTGGACGGTGAAGACCCGCATCAGGCCTCCAGCACGCCCTTGGTGGACGGCACCGCATCCGGCGCCCGCGGGTCCAGTTCCAGCGCCATCCGCAGCGCCCGCGCCAGCGCCTTGAAGCAGGCCTCTGCGACATGATGCGCGTTGGTGCCGGCCTTCAGCGTCACATGCAGGGTCAGGCCCGCGTTGAAGGCGAAGGCGCGGAAGAACTCCTCGAACAGTTCGGTATCCATCTCGCCAACCTTGGGGCGGGCGAAGGGCACGTTCCACGCCAAGAAGGGCCGGCCGGAGATGTCCAGCGCCGCCTCGGCCAGCGCCTCATCCATCGGGATCATCGCATGGCCGTAGCGGCGGATGCCGCGTTTCTCGCCCAGCGCCTGGCGCAGCGCCTGGCCAAGCACGATGCCGACATCCTCGGTGGTGTGATGGAAGTCGATGTGCAGGTCGCCCTTGGCGGCCACGGTCAGGTCCAGCATGGCGTGGCGCGCCAGCGCGGTCAGCATGTGGTCCAGGAAGCCGATACCCGTGGCGATGCTGCTGCGCCCGGTGCCGTCCAGCACCATGGCCACCTGTATGTCGGTCTCGGCCGTGGTGCGGGAAACCTCGGCACGGCGGGGGATCAGGGCCTGCATGGGGGTGAGATACGCTCACGGCCCCGGCTTCGCCAGCCCCTGTTGCGGTGGCGGTTGCCTGCCGTAACCCCCGCCATCCGGTCGCCCAGGCCCCCCGTTGCCGCCAGCCGCGGAAAGTCCCACATGCCCCACATGAACACGACACCCCATGACCCGCTCGGCTGGCACGGCACCACCATCCTCTGCGTCCGCAAGGGCGCCCAGGTCTGCATGGCCGGAGACGGCCAGGTTTCGCTCGGCCAGACCGTGGTCAAGGGCAACGCCCGCAAGGTCCGCCGCATCGCCCAGGGCCGCGTACTGGCCGGCTTCGCCGGCGCCACCGCCGACGCCTTCACGCTATTGGAACGGCTGGAAACCAAGCTGGAACGCTTCCCGGACCAGCTGGAACGCGCCTGCGTCGAGCTGGCCAAGGACTGGCGCACGGACCGTTACCTGCGCCGCCTGGAAGCCCTGCTGGCCGTGGCCGACAGCAAGCGCAGCCTGCTGCTGACCGGCCAGGGCGACGTGCTGGAACCCGAGGACGCCGTCATCGGCATCGGCAGCGGCGGAAACTACGCCCTGGCCGCTGCCCGCGCCCTGCTGCCGGTGGAAGGGCTTACGGCCGAGGATATCTGCCGCCGCGGCATGAAGATCGCCAGCGAGATCTGCGTCTACACCAACGGCAACGCCATCTTCGAGACGTTGGACAGCGAGTCTGACATCGCGCGCCCCGGCGCGACGGAGCGCACGTGATGGAAGCCGTGAACCTGAGCCCGCGCGAGATCGTCTCGGAGCTGGACCGCTACATCGTCGGCCAGAACGACGCCAAGCGCGCCGTCGCCATCGCGCTGCGCAACCGCTGGCGCCGCCAGCAGCTGCCGGAGGGCATCCGCGAGGAAGTGGTGCCCAAGAACATCCTGATGATCGGCCCCACCGGCTGCGGCAAGACCGAGATTGCCCGCCGCCTGGCCCGCCTGGCCAACGCCCCCTTCCTGAAGGTGGAGGCCACCAAGTTCACCGAGGTCGGCTATGTCGGCCGCGACGTCGACAGCATCATCCGCGACCTGGTCGAGGTCAGCATCACCCAGATGCGCGAGACCGCGCGCAAGACCGTGCAGGCCAAGGCCGAGCTGGCCGCCGAGGAACGCCTGCTGACCGCGCTGGTCGGCGAGGGCGCCTCCGGCGAAACCCGGATGAAGTTCCGCAAGATGCTGCGCGAGGGGCAGTTGGAAACCCGCGAGATCGAGGTTCAACTGGCCGATACCGGCGGCGGCATGCCGATCGGCATGATGGACCTGCCGGGCCAGCAGGGCATGCAGATGCAGAACATGCAGGAGATGCTGGGCAAGATGTTCGGTGGCCGGCAGAAGGCCCGCAAGATGCACGTGGCCGAAGCCCGCATCGCGCTGACCAAGGACGAGGCCGACAAGCTGCTGGACGCCGAGGCGCTGACCCGCGACGCCATCGCCAATGCGGAGAACAACGGCATCGTCTTCCTCGACGAGATCGACAAGGTCTGCGCCCGGACCACGGAAGGTGGCTTCCGTGGCGGCGACGTTTCGCGTGAAGGCGTGCAGCGCGACCTGCTGCCGCTGATCGAAGGCACCACCGTGACCACCAAGCATGGTCCGGTGAAGACCGACCACATCCTGTTCATCGCTTCCGGCGCCTTCCACATGGCCAAGCCTTCGGACCTGCTGCCGGAACTGCAGGGCCGCCTGCCGATCCGGGTCGAGCTTCAGGCGCTGTCGCGGGACGACATGCGCCGCATCCTGACCGAGCCCGAGCACAGCCTGGTCAAGCAGTACGTGGCGCTGCTGGGCACCGAGGGCGTGACGCTCGACATCACACCTGAAGCGGTGGACGCCATTGCCGACCTGGCCACCGACATCAACGCACGGGTGGAAAACATCGGCGCGCGGCGTCTGGCCACGGTGTTGGAACGGCTGTTGGAGGAGATTTCCTTCAGCGCCAGCGACAAGTCCGGCGACAACGTCCGGGTGGATGCCGGCACGGTGCGCGACAAGGTGGCGCCCTTGGCCAGCAGCGCGGATTTGAGCCGGTACATCCTGTAGGTGGAGCGCATCGGTGGCAGCCACGCTGGCCGGCCGCCCAGGATCGGCTGAGCGCATGGTGACTGCCGGGTTGGCGCACCTCATTGCGCCCAGCCGTATGTGGCTTCGGAATTGTCCTTAACCACCCGTTCGTCGACGGCAACAAGCGCGCCGCCTTCGCCGCCCGCGGGATCATCATGAAGGTTGCAACCGTTGCACGTCATCGCCTTCCAGCCGGTCGCCAACGACGCCGTCCTCGGCTTCGCTGCTTGGCTTTCCGACCTCATCGCCGCGCGCTTGTGCGGCGAACCCGCGAAGCACGCATGAGCCTGACCACCACGCCCCCACCGCCCACCGCAATGGCGCCGGCAGACCTTGCCGAACTTCACGCTGCCGCCCGTGTGCTGGAGCATTCCTCCTTCGCAGTCCGCCTGGCCAGCATGGTCGGGCAATCGGTCGAAGCGCTGAAGCGTGCCCTTCCCGGGCCCTTGGAACGCGGTCTCGACAGCGCGGTGCAGCGGGCGCTGGAAAGCGCCATGCGCACTGCGCTGCGGCTGGACCCCGGCGCCAACCCCACGCCGCTGCCCTCGCGCTGGCTGCATCGTGGCTTGATGGCGGCCTCCGGCATGGCTGGCGGCGCCTTCGGCCTGCCTGGCACGCTGGTGGAACTGCCAGTTTCCACCACGCTGTTGCTGCGCCAGATCGCCGCCATCGCCGCCGAACAGGGTGAGGACTTGGCCGATCCCGCCGCCCAGGCCGAGTGCCTGAAGGTCTTCGCCCTGGGGGGCGACGGCCCGGCCGACGATGAGGCCGAGGCCGGCTACTTCGCCGTGCGCCTGGCACTGGCGGAAACCCTGAAGGGCGCGGTCGGCCGCAACTTGCTGGGGATGCTGCCGGGTTTCCTCGGCGCAGTAGCTGCCCGCTTCGGCGCGCCGGTGGCGGTGAAGCTCTCGGCCCAGGCCATGCCGGTGGTGGGAGCGGCAGCCGGTGCCGCCGTGAACCTGGCTTTCCTGGAGCATTTTCGAGGCATCGCCCAGGCCCACTTCACCGTGCGCCGCCTGGAACGCACCTACGGTGCCGCGCTGGTGCGCGCGAACTGGCCCTCAGCCTAGCCCGGCCAGCACCGCCAGCTGATAGGTTGCAAAGGCCGCCGCATAGGCCAGCGCCAGCATGTAGCCGAACAGGAACCACATCCAGGCAAGGCTGCCGGTTTCCTTGCGCACCACCACAAGCGTGGAGGCGCATTGCGGTGCAAACACGTACCAGGCGAGCAAGGCCAGCGCGGTTGCCAGGCTCCACTTCCCCGCCAACGCCGCGCCCAGCGTCTCCGGCGCCTCCTCGGCATTCTCGATGGCGTAGACGGTGCCGAGCGAGGCCACCGCCACTTCCCGCGCCGCCATCCCTGGGATCAGCGCCACGCCGATCTGCCAGTTGAACCCGATCGGCTTGATCACCGGCTCCATCGCATGGCCAATGGCGGCCGCCAGGCTGTACTCGATCGCCGGCTCGGTGGCGCCCTCGGGCGGCCGCGGCACCGAAGCCAGCACCCAGATCACACACATCATCGCCAGGATGGTGGTGCCCGCCCGCTTCACGAAGATGACGCCGCGCTGGTACAGCCCCATCAGCACGTTGCGCGCATCCGGCCGCTTGTAGTCCGGCAGTTCCAGCATGAAGGGCTCCGGCGGCGCCCCCTGGAACAGGAACTTCTTCAGCAGGAAGGAAACCCCCAGCGCCGAAGCGATGCCGGCGGCATACAGCCCGAACATCACCAGCCCCTGCAGGCTGAACAGGCCACCCACGGTGCGGTCCGGGATGAAGGCGCCGATGATCAGCGTGTACACCGGTATCCGCGCCGAACAGGTCATCAGCGGCGCCACCAGTATCGTCGCCAAGCGGTCCCGCCGGCTGTCGATCACCCGCGTGCTCATGATGCCGGGAATGGCGCAGGCGAAGGAGGACAGCAGCGGGATGAAGGCCCGCCCATGCAGCCCGGCGCCGCCCATGATCTTGTCCATCAGGAAGGCCGCCCGGCTCATGTAGCCGAAGTCTTCCAGCAGCAGGATGAACAGGAACAGCACCAAAATCTGCGGCAGGAATACCAGCACGCTGCCCACGCCGGCGATCAGCCCATTCTGGATGAAGCTCAGCAGCAGCCCGTCCGGCAGCAGGGTGCCGACCCACAGCCCCAGCGCGTCGAAGCCGGCCTTGATCAACTCCATGGCCGGCGCCGCCCAGGTGAATACTGCCTGGAACATCAGGAAAAGCACCGCCAGCAGTATCGCCAGCCCCGCCACCGGGTGCAGCAGCACCTTGTCCAGCCGGGCCGTGACCGTATCCGGCGCCTCCGGGTGCTGCACGCTGGCGCGCAAAATGCGGTCGGCTTCCTTCTGCAAGCGGCGCACGCCGGCGGCATCCGGCTCGCTCCAGCCCTCCGCCACGTGTGGCGAATGCGGGGCGGCCAGTGCTTCGTCGATCTTGTCCAGCAACGCCGCCGTGCCGCCGCGCCGTACCGCCACCGAGGTCACCACCGGCACCCCAAGCTCCGCCTCCAGCCGCTCGACATCGATGCTCATGCCGCGGTGGCGGGCGATGTCGAACATGTTCAGCGCGAAGACCATCGGCTGGCCGGTGCGCTTGATCTCCAGCACCAGGCGCAGGCAGAGCCGCAGGTTGGTGGCGTCGCCGACGCAGACGAACAGGTCGGGCGGCACCTCGCCGGCCAACCGGCCGAGTACCGCGTCCCGCGTCACCACCTCATCCGGGCTGCGCGCGCGCAGCGAATAGGTGCCGGGCAGGTCCAGCAGCTTCACCGCGCGCCCGGCCGGGGTCGCCAGCGCGCCTTCCTTCCGTTCCACGGTCACGCCGGGGTAGTTCGCCACCTTCTGTCGGCTGCCGGTCAGCGCGTTGAACAGCGCGGTCTTGCCGCAATTCGGTCGGCCCACCAGCGCCACCCGCAGGTCACGCCCCAACGGCAGCATCTCGTTCATCTCAGTCGGCCGCCTCGACCAGCACGGCGGCGGCTTCGCGCCGGCGCAGCGCAATGGTCACGCCATCCACCCGGACGGCGATGGGGTCGGCGCCGAACAGTCCCTGGTGCAGCAACTCCACCATGGCGCCCTCAACGAAGCCGAGTTCCACCAGACGGCGCTCCAGTTCCTCGGGCGGCAGGCTGCCGGCGATGGGGTTCACCGCCCGAATCCGGCCGCGGAAGCCCAGCGGCGCCGCACCCAGGGCGGTGGGAGAGGTCGGTTCGGTCGTCGGCGCGGCCGTCGGCCGCAGGCAATCGGTGCTGGCAGACATGAGGCCCCTCCGGGGCTGCCCCGGATGTTAATGCGAATGGCTTGCAGTTGCAAGCCGGCCGCCCAGGCGTGCAAAGCTGGCCCTTGGTCGCCGCCCCGGCAAGGGGCAGCGGCCAGGCGGACCAAGCCGGGGCCGCCAAGCGGCCTTCAGGCCCGGTGGGCGGCCCCGCCCGGCATCGGCGCGTGGCTGTCCGCGGTACGGCCGAACAGGTCGATCATCGCCGGGAACACCACGAGGATGAAGAACGGCAGGATGATGGTGCCGCCCACCACCACCACCGCCAGCGGCTTCTGCAGGTCGCTGCCGATGCCGCTGGCCATCGCCGCCGGCAGCAGGCCGACCATGGCGGCCAGGCAGGTCATCATCACCGGCCGCATACGGTCGATGCCGGCCTGGTCCAGCGCCTGGCGCCAGGCCATGCCGCCATCCTTCAAGTGATGGAAGTGGGACAACAGGATGATGCCCTCCATCACCGTGATGCCGAACAGCGCCAGGAAGCCGATGGCCGCCGGCACCGAGAAGTGCAGATCCATCAGGTCCAGCGCCGTGACGCCGCCGACGCAGGACAGCGGCAGCAGCCCGAAGATCAGCAGCGTGTCGCGCAACGAGGAGAACTGCACGTAGAGCAGCACCGCGATCAGGGCGAGCGCGATCGGCACCACCACTTTCAGCCGGGCGATGGCGTCCTTGAGGTTGCGGAACTCCCCGACCCATTCCAGCCGATAGCCGGGCGGCAGCGGCACGTTGGCGATGACGCGATCCTCGGCCTCCTGCACCGCGCTCTGCTGGTCGCGCCCGCGGACCGAGAACTTCACCGGCACGTAGCGGCTGGCATCCTCGCGGTAGATGTAGCTGGCGCCGGTGATCAGCCGGATATCCGCGACATCGCCGAGCGTCGCGCCGGAGGTGCCGTTGATCGGGATGCGCGCGATCGCGTCCCGCCCGATCCGGTAGGGGGCATCGAGCCGCACGCTGATCGGGAAGTTGCGGTCGCCGCCCTCCTCATACAACCGCGCCGCCTCCTGCCCGCCGATGGCGGTCTGGATCACGCTGTTGATGTCGGCCACCTGCAGCCCGTAGCGTGCGGCCTTGGCCCGGTCGATGCGGATCGACAGCGTCGGCTGGCCCAGGGTGCGGAACGCCGCCAGGTCGGCGATGCCCTCAACCTGCTCCATCTCGCGGCGAACCTGCTCGGCCAGCCGGGTCAGAACGTCCAACTCCGGCCCGATCACCTTCAGCGCGTTGGCGCCCTTCACCCCCGAAGCCGCCTCCTGCACGTTGTCCGAGATGTACTGGCTGAAGTTGAAGTCCACGCCGAGGAATTCGCGCTGCAGGCGGGCCTGGATCAGCGCCACCAGCTCGTCCTTGGTGTGCGCCGTGGTCCATTGGTCCATCGGCTTCAGCGGCACGAAGAACTCGGCGTTGAAGAAGCCGGCGCTGTCGGTGCCGTCATCCGGCCGGCCCTGCTGGCTGGTTACGGTGGTGACCTCGGGGAACTCCAGCAGCGCGCTGCGCATCCGGTTGACGTAGCCGTTGCCTTCCTCCAGCGAGATCGTCGCCGGCATCGTCGCGCGCATCCATATGCTGCCTTCCTCCAGGGTCGGCAGGAACTCGCCGCCCAGCTTGCCGAACTGCAGCACCGCCAGCAGCAGCAGCACGCCGGAAACGCCGATGGTCGACCAGCGGTTGTGGATGGCCTTGCTGTAAAGGTACTGGTGAGCAACGCCCATGTACCGCACCATCGGCATGATCTTTTCCTTGGTGTGGTCGCTGAACAGCGCCCCTGCCAGCGCCGGCGCCACCGTGAAGGTGGCGAACAGCGCGCCGCCGATGGCATAGGCATAGGTCTTGGCCATCGGCCCGAAGATGCGGCCCTCGATGCCGCCCATGGTGAACAGCGGGATGAAGGCAGCGACGATGATCAGCGCCGAGAAGAAGATCGCGGTCGAGACCTCGCCCGAGGCGCGCTGCACGATCAGTGGCACGCCGGAAAGCCCGCGCGTCGCCGCCGGTGGCGAGTTCAGCCCGGAATGGCGCATGTGCAGGTGGCGGTAGACGTTCTCGACCATGATGACGGTGGCATCCACCAGCAGGCCGAAGTCGAGCGAGCCGAGGCTCAGCAGGTTGGCGCTCTCGCCCCGCAACAGCATCACCACCACGGCGGTGAAGAAGGCGAAGGGAATGGTGGCGCCAACCACGATGGCGCCCTTCAGGTCGCCCAGGAACAACCACTGGATGAACACCACCAGCAGGATGCCCATGATAATGTTCTTGACCACGTGGTGGGTGGTGACATCCACCAGCTCCTTGCGGTCGTAGATCGGCACGATGCGGACACCCGGCGGCAGTACGCCGCCGGCGTTGATGATCTCGACCTCCTGGCGCACCGCGGTGATGGTCGGCAGGGTCTGTTCGTTGCGTCGCATCAGCACGACGCCCATGACGATGTCGTCCTCGCGGTCCTGCCCGGCGATGCCGAGCCGCGGCAGGTTGGCAACCTCCACCCGCGCCACGTCCGAGAGCAGCACCGGCACGCCGTTGCTGGCGGTCAGCACCACGTTGCGGATGTCGTCCAGGCTGCGGATCAACCCGACCCCCTGCACCACCGCGGACTGCGGCCCGACATTGACAATGCCGGCGCCGACCGTCGCATCGCCGTTGCCGATCGCGCTCATCACGTCCGGCACGCCCAGCCCGAAGGCGATCAGCTTGGGCAGGTCGATGATGACGTTGTAGGACTTGGTCGGGCCGCCATAGGCGGTCACGTCGATCACGCCCGGCACCCGCTTGAAGCGGCGCTGCAGCACCCAGTCCTGCAGCACCCGCAGGTCGGTCAGGTTGAAGCCAGGCGGGCCGACGATCCGGTAGCGCAAGATCTCGCCGATCGGGCTCCAGGGACTGATCTGCGGTTGCACCCCGGTCGGCAGGCCGCTCAGCTGGCCCAGCCGGTTCAGCACCTGCTGCAGCGATTGCTCGTAGTTGAACGCGTAGGTGAACTGCACCGAGACCACGGAAAGCCCGAACAGGCTGGTCGAGCGGATCTTCGACAGGTTCGGCATGCCGGCCAGGCCGACCTCGATCGGCACGGTGATGTAGCGTTCGATCTCCTCGGCGCTCTGCCCGGTATTCTGGGTGATCACCACGACCGTCGGCGGCACCGGGTCCGGATAGGCCTCGATGTTCAGCTGCTGGAAACCGAAGAAGCCGACGCCGAGGAACGCCACGAACAGCAGGATGACCAGGGCGCGCTTCTGCAGCGCGAAGGTGACGAGTGCACGCATGAGACGACCGAGATCCTTCGCGGCTGCCCCGCCGGGAGCGCCGAACGTGCCTGTTTAGAGCCTTATTGCTTACCGGCAAGCGGCCAGCCCGCTTACGGCTGGGCCATATTTGCCGCTGTCACGCCGCGGCGCTCCGCGCGCCGGTGCTGCCCCCTGCTGAGTAGGCCACAGCGCCCCCGAGCGTTCCCGGCCGCAGGGGGGGGCAGGCATGGCGTGGCGCCGCCCTTGACCCCCTGGCGCAACCGGCCGAAGCACGTCGCATGAGTTATGCTGCCCCGCCGTTCTGGCCCACTGCCCTGGCAGCGGCCTGCGCCCCGTGTTCCGGCATCGGCCTGGCGCGGTTCGCCTATGTGCCGCTGTTTCCGGCCATGGTCGCCGCCGGTTGGGTGGATGGGGCCGGCGCCGGCCTGCTCGGTGCCGCCAACCTGGCCGGCTACCTGATCGGCGTGCTGGCGGCGCGGCGGGTCGGCATGGCCATCGGCACCGCCCGCACCCTGGACCTGGGGCTGCTGCTGGTGGTGCTGTGCTTCGCGCTCTGCGGCTTTCGCGGGGGCTTGTGGTGGTTCATGCCGTGGCGGCTGCTGGCCGGCGTGGCCGGCGGGCTGCTGATGGGCCTGGCCGGGCCGGCCACCCAGGCCAGCGTGGCGCCGGAGCGACGCGGCCTGGCGGGCGGCATCGTCATCGGCGGGGTGGGCGCCGGGGTGTCCTTGGCGGCCGTCGCGGTGCCGCTGCTGGTGCCGCTGGGGGTGCCGGTGGCCTGGTTCGGCCTGGCGGGCCTGGTGCTCTGCCTTTGGGCCTATGCCCATCCACGCTGGCCCGCGGCGCCGGTCGGCCCTGCCGCGGTGCCGGGCCGGGCCCCTCCGCGCGCGGCATACATGATCCTGGCCTATGGCCTGTCCGGCGGCGGCCTGGTGCCGCCGATGATCTACCTGGCGGACCTGGCGGTACGCGGCCGCGGCCTGCCGCTGGCCTGGGCCTCGGGCGTCTGGCTGCTGTTCGGCCTGGGCGGCATCATCGGCACGCTGTGCAGCGGCACGGCGGCGGACCGGCTGGGTGCCACGCGGAGCTACCGGCTGTGGCTGGTGCTGCAGGTTCTGGCGCTGGCGCTCTGCCTGCCGCCCTCTCCCTGGCTGCTGGTGCCGGCCGCCATCCTGTCCGGCTTCGCCGCCATGGGTGTCACCGCCGTGGTGCTGGCGTTGGCGCGGGAGCGGGCCGGGCCGGCGGCGGGCGCGGTCTGGTCGCAAACCACCGCCTGCTTCGCGGTCATCCAGGCCGCGGTCGCCTTTGGCCTGGCGCAGCTGTTCGCCGCCACCGGGGAAAGCCACCTGGCCCTGTTCGGTGTCGGCCTTGGGCTGAGCGTCGCGGCCCTGGCGGTGCTGCTGGCGGAGCCACGTATTGTTATAACATAACACTTGCGCTAACACGGCTGCATGCTTCGTGCCGTCCTGCTGATCCTGCTGCTGCTGACGTCGCCGGCCCTGGCGCAACGCGGCAGCGGCCGTGGCGCCGGGCTGGCGCTGGGGGAGCCGGGCGAGGCCCTGTTCCCCAGCCTGGACGAAGCCCTCCGCCGGGGCGAGGCCGCAGGCTGGCTGCTGCACGGCCAGGCCACCTTTGTTGAGCAGGGCCACCCGGCCTTCGCTTCGCCCTACCGCGGCGAGAGCAGCCTGCAGCCAAAGGCGATGCAGCGGAACACCTTCTCGGCCGACCTGATCCTCGGCCGCCGGCTCTGGCAGGGCGCCGAGGTGATCGTGAACCCGGAAGTCATCCGCGGCTTCGGCCTCTCCGGCACCCGCGGCGTGGCGGCTTTCCCGAACGGCGAGGCCTTCCGCATCGGCAGCGAGACCCCGGCCGGCTTCGTCCCCCGCGCCTTCGTGCGCCAGACCATCGGGCTGAGCGTCGACACGGTGGCGCAGGAGAGCGACCCGCTGCGCTTCGCCGGGCCGATTGCCCGGGAGCGGCTGACCATTACCCTCGGCAAGTTCTCGATCTTCGATATCTTCGACGACAACCGCTACGCCCACGACCCTCGCAGCCAGTTCCTGAACTGGGCCTTCGTCAGCGCCGGCGCCTTCGACTGGGCCAACGACGCCAAGGGCTTCACCAATGGCCTGGCGCTGGAATGGGAGGATGGCCGCTGGGGCCTTCGCGCCGGCGGCTTCCAGGTGGCGCGCCGGCTGAACTCGCTGGCGCTGGACCCGCAGCCGATGCAGGGCCACCAGGGCGTCCTGCAACTCGACCGCTTCTGGCACATCGGCGACCGCGACGGCGCGGTGCGGCTGGTCGGTGGTCTCTCGCGCACCCGGTCCTCCACCTGGAACGACCTGGTCGGCGGCGATATCGGCGCCACGCTGGTGCAGCCGCAGGGCCGCTACGCCGAAAAGCGCATGGCCGCGCTGAACGCCGAGCAGGAGCTGGCGCCGGGCATCGGCGGCTTCGTCCGGCTCTCCTGGAATGACGGCCGCAGCCAGAACTGGATGTACACCGAGATGGACCGCGCCGCCTCGGCCGGCCTGGCCTTCGACGGCTCGCTATGGGGCCGCGGCGCCGAGGCGCTGCACAGCGGCGATACCGCCGGCATCGCCGCCAATATCGGCACGCTGTCGGCGCCGCATCGACGCTTCCTCGCGGCCGGCGGCTTCGGGTTCATCACCGGCGACGGCCAGCTGCGCTACCGGCCGGAACTGGTGATGGAGGCCTACTACGACCGCCACATCAGCTACGGCCTGCACGCGGCGCTGGACGCGCAGATCATCGCCAACCCCGCCTACAACGCCGACCGCGGGCCGGTTGCGGTGCTCGGCCTGCGGCTGCGCAGCGCTTTCTGAGCCGCCGGGACGGCCCGCACAACGGGTACGGAACGTGGCGGCCCTGAGCGGCCACGAGGCCCAAGCTGCCTGGAGACCACCTATCCCACGCGTTCCCACACCAATTCCCGCGCAATGCTGGCGCCGCCGCGCTGCATCGGCGGCGGGGAGAGCACCAGCCGCTCGCCCTCCCACCGGACCAGCCGCACCTGCTCGGTGCCCAGCAGTGCCGGCAGCGCCGCGTCCACCCTGGTGACCAACGTATGGCCATCGAAGGTCCAGGCGCCGCAGTAGCTGTTGTATTCGCGCGGCGTGCCCGGCGGCAGGCGGGCCTTGTTGTCCACCAGCACCGCCATCATCCGCCCGTTGTTCGGCGTCTCCGCCCAGATCTGCACGAGGCCCTTGCCCTGGGTGCCGAAGCGCGGCGCCACGCGCGCGCCGGCGCCATCCGTCGCCCGTTCCTCCACCAGACGCCAGATGCCCGAAAGGTCCGCCATCGCCCGCTACCCATGCACCCGCGGCGCGCCGCTGCGCCGCCACGCGCTCATCTGGATCGCGCTGGTGTGGACATGCACCACCACCGGCCGGGTCTTCACGGCGAAGGCGCGGGCGATGCCTTCCTCGACCTCGGCCTCGGAGGAGATGGTGATGCCCTCGCAGCCGAAGACGCGACCCCAGGCGGCGAAGTCCGGGTTGGTCAGCCGCACCGCCTTTTCGTACGGCCGGTTCGGGTAGCGCACCTCATGGTGCATGCCGATGGTGCCGTAGCGCTTGTTGTCGCTGATGATGATGATCGGCGTGCCGCCATACTGCATCGCGGTGGCGATCTCATTGCCGCTCATCAGCGCGCCGCCGTCACCGCAGAAGCCGATGGCCTGCCGCCCGGGGTTGCGCAGGGAAGCCGCGACGGCCATCGGCACGCCGGAGCCCATGGCGCCGACCACCGAGGACAGGAAGTTCATCCCCGGCTTGAACGGGATGTAGCGGTGGATGAACGAAGAAAAATTGCCGGCATCCGAGGTCAGCACTGCATCCGGGGCCAGGTGCTTGGCGATCTCGACGCAGACCGCGGCGAAGTTCACGCCATCCGAGGTGCTTTCCCATTCCGGCGCCATCAGCTTCTGGTGGATGGCGTTCAGCCCGCCGACCCAGGCCGAGCGCTTGCTCGCGCCCGCGGGCGCACCACGGCGCAGCAGCGACCGGATCACGCTGGCCGGTTCGGCCGCAAGGCCGAGCGCGACATTGAAGACGCGGCCGATCTCGTCGGGGTTCGGCCAGACCTGCACCACAGGCAACTGCGGGTCGGGGGCGCTGGGGAAGGTGTAGGACTGCGAAACGCTGTCGGTGATGCGCTCGCCGAGCGAGACCAGCAGGTCCGCCTGCTTCATCTGGTCCAGCAGCTGCTTCGGCACGCGGATGCCCATGTAGCCGCCATAGTTCGGATGTCCGGCATCGAACAGCTGGGGCCGGCGATGCGTCGGGCTGACCGGCAGCACCCATTGCTCCGCGAGTTGCCGCAGCTCACCCAGCGTTTCCAGGCTGGCATTGGCCAGCGCGCCGCCAACCCAGACCAGCGGCCGCTCGGCCTTGGCCAGCATCTCGGCGAGGCGGTCCAGGTCCTCTGGCCGCGCACCGCCGTAGACGCGAGGGCGCGGCTGGCTCAGCGGGGCGTCGGTCAACTCGTCGAAGATGTCCTCGGGCAGGATCACCGCGACCGGGCCGGGCGTACCGCTTTCGGCCAGGTGGAAGGCGCGGGCGATGCTCTCGCTGGCCTGCACCACCTCGTTGACCTCGATGACGTCCTTGGTCACGTCGCTGAGGAACTTGCTGTAGTTCTGTTCCTGCAGCGCCAGGCGGCCGAAGTCCTTGCGCTCCACCTGGCCGCACAGCACCACCAGCGGTGTCGCGTCGTGATGCGCGGTGTGGATCGCCACCATGGCGTTGGACAGGCCCGGCCCGCGCGAGACCAGCAGCACGCCGGCGCGGCCGCCCTGCATGCGGCCATCCGCCACCGCCATGAACCCGGCGCCACCCTCATGGCGGCAGACCACCAGCTCCACATCCGGTACTTCGGTCAGCGCGTCGGTAAGGCCCAGGAAACTCTCGCCCGGCACCATCCAGATCTTGTCGACGCCATGTGCCACAAGGCTTTCGGCCAGCAGGCGCCCCACGGTCGTGCTCATGTGTTGTTTCCTTCCCTATTCCACCTTGATGCCGGCGGCGGCGATCACGCGCTGCCATTGCGGCACTTCCTCGTCCAGGCGCTGGCGCAGCGCGGCGGGGCCGGCGAGCAGCGGCTCGGTTCCCGCAGCGGCGAAGCGCTGCCTGACCTGGTCCAGCCCGCGCAGGCTGGCCAGCGTTGCGCTGAAGCGCGCGACGGTCTCCGCCGGCAGGCCGAGCGGCCCAGCGATGGCGTACCAGTTCAGCGCAACATAGCCCGGGACCCACTCGGCCACCGCCGGCACCTCCGGCAGCGCCGCCACGCGGGCCGCGCTGGTGACGCCGAGCAGCCTGGCGCGGCCGGCCTGCACATGCGGCAGGGTCTCGACCGTACTGGCGAACACCATGTCGATCTCGCCGGCGTAGAGCGCCGTCATCGCCGCCGCGGCACCGCGATAGCTGACATGGGTAAGATCAAGCCCCGCGACATGCGCGAACAGCGCGCCTGCGAGATGGTTGGAGGAGCCGACGCCGCCGCTGCCATAGGTCAGCGTCCCCGGCTGCTGCCGCGCGACGCGCAGCAGCGTCGGCACATCGGCAAGCCCGGACGCCGCGTTGACGACAAGCGCTGTTGGCACATCCGCCACCAGGGAGATGGGCGTCATGGCGCGGCGCGGGTCCAGCCCGGCGCTGGGGTAGAGCGCGGGGATGCTGGCCAGCGAGGCCGACGTCAGCACGAAGGCGCTGCCATCCGGCGGCGCCTGCACCACGGCACGAATACCGAGCGAGCCGCCGGCGCCAGGCCGGTTGTCGATCAGGAAGGGCTGGCCCAGGCGTTCGCGCAGCAGATCGGCAAGCAGCCGGCCTATGCCATCGATCGGCCCGCCGGCGCCGAACGGAATGACCAGACGCACGGGTTTGTCGGGCCAATGTGGATCGATGGCCGCACCGCCAGCGCCTTGCCCACGCGCCCTGCTGGCCAGCAGGGGCAAGGTCAGCAGGGCGCGGCGCGGCGTCATATCGGCGCTACCAGGTTCCTGGGTGGCTCGCCGGCGATGAAGCGGGCCAGGTTGACGCAGAAAATGGCAGCCACGCGTTCCGGCAAGCCGTCGCTGGCCGCCGCGCTGTGCGGCGAGACGATGACGTTCGGCAGGTCCCAGAACGGGCTCTCCGGCGCCAGCGGTTCCAGGCTGAACACATCGAGGAAGGCGCCCGACAGCCGGCCGCCCTGCAGCGCGGCCAGCAGCGCCGGCTCCACCACGATGCCGCCGCGCGAGACGTTCACCAGGTGTGCCTTCTCCGGCAGCAGGGCGAAGGCGCGATCGTCAATGATGTTGCGCGTGGTCTCGGTCATCGGGCAGGCCAGCACCAGCCACTGCACACTGGGCAGCAGGGCGTGAAGCTGGTCGAACCCGGCCACGGCATCGAAGCCCGGCGGCACCCCTGCGGCGGCGTCCCGGCGCATGCCGGTCACGCGCAACCCGAAGGCCTGGCAGAGCCGGCCGATCTCCTGCCCTATCGGCCCCGTGCCCAGCACCAGCGCGTGCTGGCCGTCCACGTCGCGCGGTTCCTCGCCGAGGTAGAGCGATTCCCAGCGATGCTCGCGTTGCTGCTGCGCCACCCTGGGGAATTGCCGGGCCAGGGCCATCAGGCCGGTCACCGCGGTCTGCGCCACGGCGGGGGCGCTGGCGCCGGCGCTGTTGGACAACTGAAGGCCGCGCGCCAGCATGTCCTGGTACACCTGCATGTCGGTGCCGGCCGAGAAGGTCTGCACCCAGCGCAGCGCGGGCGCGTCCTTCAGGTGCTCGATGAAGCGCAGGAAGCGCGGGTTCTGCTTGTGGCGGCTGCCGCCGACGAACAGGTCGCGGGTGATGAAGGCGACCTCCGCGCCGGCGGGGTCCGGCAGCGGGCCATGCTCGGCCACCGGCACCAACTCCACCGCCGCCGAGACCGCGCGGATGCGGGCGCCGAAGCGCGCCGCACCCACATCCGATATCAGAACCTTGGTCACGTCAGTCGCGGTAGCTGGGGTCGATCCGGTCCAGCTTGCGCAGCAGCGCGGCCCAGTCCATCACGCCGAAGGGCCGGCGCGTCTTGGGCTGGTAGGCCATGAAGGTCTTCTCCACCACGGCGGCCGGCACGTCGATCAGCTTGGCGCCGGTGGCCATGGCGGCCAGCTGGGTCAGGCAGCTCAGCTCCATCCGGTGCAGGTCGTTCCAGGCTTCCTGGATGGTCGCGCCGGCGGTCAGCAGGCCGTGGTTGCGCAGGATCATCGCCTTGTTGACCGGCCCCAGGTCGCGCACCAGGCGCTCCTGCTCGGACAGGTCCAGCACCACGCCGTTGAAGTCGTGGTAGCTGATATGGGCGAAGCGCATGCTGGTCTGCGTGGCCGGCAGCAGGCCGCATTCCAGCATGGAAACCGCCATGCCCGGCCAGGTGTGGGTGTGCGCCACGCAATGCAGGTCCGGCCGCGCCTTGTGGATGGCGGAATGGATGACGAAGCCGGCGCGGTTGATGCCGTAGTCCAGCCCGGCCGGGAATTCCGGCTTCATCAGGATATTGCCGTCATGGTCGATCTTGACCAGCGAGGAGGCGGTGATCTCCTCGTACAGCATGCCATAGGCGTTGATCAGGAAGGCTTCCGGCTCCCCGGGGACGCGGACGCTGATATGGTTCGCGATCAGGTCGGACATGCCGTACAGGTCGGTCAGCCGATAGGCCGCCGCCAGGTCCACGCGGGCCTGCCATTCCCCGGCGCTGACCTTGTTGCGGACGGATGGGACCAGGTTCACGCCATCGGGCATCGTCGTTCTCTCCATGGAAGTAGCCGGCGGGGAGGGGACGCGCGTGGCTGCTGGCCTTGGGCCGTTCCCTCGATGGCCGGCAGGCTAGTCTTGCTTTCCAGGGCTGGCTAGAACCAGGCCGAGAAGAACAGCAGCACCACGAACAGCAGCGCCTTGCCCAGCGCGGCCAGCCTGCCGTCCATCAACCCCTCGCCATGTCCCTCTTGCTCCTGGCCGGGCCGCACTTCGGGGGCGAAGTCGAAGCTGACGCGGCGCAGCCAGCCGAGCCGGGGCGACGGCGAGGCCAGCGCGGGCTGGAACAGCGCCACCCCCGGTTGGCGCAGCGGCAGCACCAGGGCCAAGCCGGTGACGAAGCCACCGATGTGCGCCCACCAGGCCACATCGTGGTCGCCGCCATGGCCGCCGCGCGCCGCCTCCAGCAGGTTCACGCCGAACCAGGCAGCGACGAACCAGCTGGCGGGCAGCAGCACCGGCAGCCGGGCGAAAGCCAGTACGAACAGCTTCGCGCGCGGGTACATCAGCAGGTAGGCCGCCATGACGCCGGCGATGGCGCCGCTGGCGCCGACCAGGGGCGTCTCCGGATCCGGCCCCAGCAGCACATGCAACGCGCCGCCGGCCACACCGGCCAGCAGGTACAGCAGCAGGAAGCGCAGGTGGCCCAGCGCATCTTCCACATTGTCGCCGAAGACGAACAGCACCAGCAGGTTGCCGCCCAGGTGCAGCCAGCCGCCATGCAGGAACATGTAGCCCAGCAGCCGCAGCAGCTGGTGCGGGTCCTTCGGGTCGGCCAGCAGGTCCTTCGGCCACAGCGCCAGCGCATCCTCCAGCGGGGCGGAACCCTGCTGCAGGATGTAGCCCAGCACGCAGGCGGCCATCAGCCCCCAGGTGACCCAGGCGGTGCGGATGCGGGCGAGGGGGAGGTCGTCGGCAAGCAGCATGGCGGCAGCGTAACCAAGCCGGCGGCGCGGCGCCAGCACCCCGGCTCAGGCGATCTGCAGGTCCTGCAGCGCGGCCTCCAGCGACTGGAAGCTGGGCATCAGGCCGCTCGGCACCATCTTGCGGCCGGTTTCCACCGCCACCTGCGGCGCATTGCCGTGCAGATGCGCCACCAGCACGGCGCGGATCACCTCGAAGTAGCGGCATTCCTCGTCCACCACGCCCTTCAGCCGCGCGGCCATCGGGCCCATCATGCCGTAGGCCAGCAGGATGCCGAGGAAGGTGCCGACCAGCGCGCCGCCGATCATGCCGCCCAGGATCGCCGGGGGCTGGTCGATGCTGGCCATGGTCTTGATGACGCCGAGCACGGCGGCCACGATGCCGAGCGCGGGCAGGGCATCCGCGATGGACTGGATGGCGTGGGCGGGGTGGAGCTCCTCCTCCTTGATCTTCTTCAGCTCGCGCCCCATCACGTCCTCGATCTGGTGCGGGTCGTCGGCGTTCATGCCGACCATGCGCAGGTAATCGCAGATCAGGTGGACCGCGTGATGGTCCTTGGAGATGCGCGGGAACTTGGTGAAGGCGGCGCTTTCCTCCGGCTTCTCGATGTGGGTCTCCAGCGCCATGGCGCCCTTGGTCTGGGCCAGCCGGACGAAGAAGTAGAGCAGGCTCAGCATCTCCAGGTAGTCCACCTTGCTGTAGCGGGCGCCCTTGATGAGTTTGCCGAAGCCGGCCAGCGTATGCTTGATGTCCGAGATGCTGTTGGACATGACGAAGCTGCCGATGGCGGCGCCGCCGATGGTGAGCATCTCGTGCGGCAGCGAATGCATGATGATGTCGAACTTGCCGCCGGCCAGGATGTAGCCGCCGAACACGCAGACCAGCAGGAAGATCAGGCCGCCGATGGTGGTCACGGCTGGCCCTCGGGCGCCATGCGCAGCAGGGTGATGGCGACGCGGCGGTTGCCGGCGTTGCCGGGGTCGGCCGGCAGCAGCGGCTCGCGTTCGGCGTAGCCGGAGACGCTGCGCAGCCGGTTCGGGTTCACGCCGTTCTCCACCAGCAGCCGGCGCACCGCATTGGCCCGGTCGGCCGAGAGATCCCAATTGCTGCGGCCCTCGCCGCGGAAGGGCGAACTGTCCGTATGGCCGGCGATGGCCAGGCCATTGGGCAGCCGGGCCGTGACCTGCGCCACCTTCAGGATCAGCGCCCGGGCGCGGTCGTTCGGCACGGCGGAGGACAGCGGGAACATCGCCTGGCGATCGGCATCCATGATCTGGATGCGCAGCCCTTCCGGCACCTGCTCGATGCGGAGCTGCCGGGCGAGGTCGGCCAGGGCCGGGTCGTTCTGCACCGCGGCGCGCAGCTCCTCGGCGGCCTGCTCGAAGGCGGCGCGTTCGCGGCGGCCCAACTCGGCGCGCAGCGCGGCATCGGCCAGGCGGGCGGCCTCGACCGCCTGAGGGTCGCCCTGCATCATCGCCTGCAGGTCGCCGCTGCGCTGCTCGCCGCGGCTCTGGTCGCCGGCCCGCGCCTCGCCGCTGCGCTGGTCCCCGGCGCGGAGCTGGCCGGACTGCAGTTCCCCGGCCTGGGCGGGGCCGCCCAACGCGGTGCCGGTCTGGCCGAGGCGCCCGGCGGCCGAGCCGGTCAGCGCCTGCTCCGCGGTCAGTGGCGCAGCGCCGGAGGGTGGCCGGGGCTGGCCATCGGTCAGGCCGATGGAACTCGGGGGGCGTTCCTCGGTGGTGGGCAGCCGCGGTACCGGCTCAACCGGGCCTTCGGCCTCCTCCTCGTCCACGTCCACCCGCACCGGGGCGGGGCCGCGTTCCACCCGCAGCGCGCCGCTGTCGCTGGCCATGTCGCCGGCCGAGTTCACGGTGCGCCCGCCGAAGGGCTGGCCGGTGCCGGTCTGGCTGCGGCCGAGCACGTTGGACGGCGCGAAATAGTCCGCCAGGCCGCGGCGCTGTTGCTCCGTGGTGGCATTCAGCAGCCACATCAGCAGGAAGAACGCCATCATCGCCGTGACGAAATCGGCGTAGGCGACCTTCCAGGCGCCGCCATGGTGGCCGCCCTCGACCACCTCCTCCTTCTTGATGACGACGGTCACGCCGTCGCGCTTGCCTTTGCCCGCCATTGCCTCGTGCCACCATTCGGCGCCCGTTCTGGGCCCCTTCGGTTGCACCCTGCCCCGGCCGGACTTAACCCGGCCCTAAGCCGAACCGCCGGTTTGCGGCGCGGGGCACCGCCGAGGGCGGCAACCTCGCCGCGCGGCACAGCGGCGTTGCGGTGCCATACCGTGCCGGCAATGGCGCCGATCCATGCGGTAACGGCAACGCGACGCGCGACGTCGTGAGCCGACAAGCGCCATCGTATGTTCCATTCAGTGTGCAAATGGCGGAACCATACACGGCATCCGCGCCTCAGCCGGGTCAACGCACGCAGGTTCGGCTGGAACAGGCCGGGCTTCGCCATGTGCCCGCGGCGCACCCCTGGCCCGCACTGGCACAGGTGTTCGGCCGGCCCGGCACTGCCGAGGCGCGCCGTGGCTTGTTGGTGTTCCTGGTGCTGATGGTTGCGGCCCTGGTGCTGCGGGCCAGCGCCTTCCTGCCGTCGGTCATCAACCCGGACGAGAGCCTCTACGCCGTTCAGGCGCAGGCCTGGTTGCGCGGCGGCTGGCCCTACGTGGCGGTGTGGGACATGCACCCCGTGGGGGCGCCGGCACTGTTCATGGCGGCCTTCACGGTGTTCGGCGAGAACCTGGCCAGCCTGCGGTTGCTTGGCGTGCTGGCGGTGGCCGGCACCGGCTTCGCGCTGAACTGCGCGGTTCGGGCCAGCGGTGTCGGGCGGGCAACCGGCCTGGCGGCGGGGCTGGCCTATGTCGCCTGCTCCGCGCTGCTGGATGGACTGGCGACCAATGCCGAGATCCTGCTGGCGCCCTTCGTGGCCGCCGGCGTGGCGCTGGGGCTGCGGGCCATGCGGCGGGCATTGCGGCTGGGCGAGGCACCGGGGCTGGGCCGTGTGTTGCTGGCGGGGTTGCTGGTTGGCTTGGCGCTGCTGGTCAAGACGGTGGTGCTGCCGCTGGGCTGCCTGGTGTTCCTGCTGCTGGTGGTGCCGGCGCTGTGGGTGCATGCGCTGCGCTGGCGACGAGTGGCCGGGCTGGCGCTGGCCTACGCGTTGGCCTGCGGCGCCCCGTTGGGGCTGGTGGCGCTGGTTTATGCGCTGCGCGGCGACTGGGCTGCCTTCTTGGACGGCAACGTGCTGGCGCCGTTGCGCTACCTTGGCATGGGGGTGCCGCTGGCGCAGGCGATGCGGCTGAGCGTGGCGGCCGGGGCCACGCTGCTGCTGCCGGTGCTGCTCGCCTGCGGGGTGCTGCTGCCGAACCGGTCAGCCTGCCGGCCGATGCGCCAGGCGGAACTGTGCCTGGCCCGCGCCGCCCTGGCCTGGCTCTGCGCCGCCAGCCTGGCCGTTGCGCTGCCGGGCATGTACTTTCCGCATTACTTCCTGCTGCTGCTGGCGCCGGTTTCGCTGCTGGCGGCGTTGGGCGCGCGGCGGCTGGCGCGGCTGGCCCGGCCCGGCCTGATGCTGGCCGGCTTCGCTGGGTTGCTGGCGGTAACCACGCTGCAGGCCTGGTCGATGGTACTGCTGCCGCGGCTGGAACATGGCATTGGCCTGAAGGTGCAGGACCCGCCGCAGCGGGTGGCGGCCGCGCTGAATGCCGGGCTGCGGCCGGGCGAGACCATCTTCGTGGTGAACTGGCAGCCGCTGCTCTACTTCCTGACCAACACGGTGGCGCCGACCCGCTACGTTCTGCCGACCCAGTTGACCGGGCATTTCGCCCGCGTCACCGGGATAGACCCCGAGGCCGAACTGGCGCGGATCCTGGCGACACGGCCGCGCTTCCTGGTGCTGGACAGCGGGCGCTGGGGCCAGGTGGCGCCGGCCGCACAGGCCATGGTCACGCAGGTGCTGGAACAGGACTACGAGCAATACGCCCAGCTGCCCGGTGAGGACGGGTCTACCGTGGAGCTGTGGCGGTTGCGGTAGGCGGCGCCGTCGAACTGGGCAGTTGCCTGGGTTGCGGGCAGTCTCGTCTGGCCTGGGCCGCCGCCACCGCCGCCACGGCGCCTTTGGCGCTGGCATGGGCCTTGCTGCCCTCAAGCGGTCTCGCCCGGCTTACCTGGGCCGAATGCCTGGAGCCTCGATGCCGATGACCCTTCGCCGCATTAGCCTTGCCGCCTGCGCGGTGCTGGCGCTCGCCCTTGGCTGGCAGGGCGGCGCGCAGGCGCAGGGTACCATCCGCATCGGCATGACGGCGGCCGACATTCCGCTGACGCATGGCCAGCCGGACCAGGGCTTCGAGGGCAACCGCTTCAGCGGCGTGCCGCTGTACGACGCGCTGATCGTCTGGGACCTGTCCCGCGCCGACCGGCCGACACCGCTGATGCCCGGGCTGGCGACCGCATGGCAGGTGGATGAGCACGACCGCACGCGCTGGGTGTTCAAGCTGCGGCCTGGCGTGGTGTTCCACGACGGCAGCCCGTTCAACGCCGATGCCGTGGTGTGGAACGTCCGCAAGGTGCTGGACCGCGACGCGCCGCACTACGACCCGCGCCAGGTCGGGCTGACCGCGTCGCGGATGCCGGCGCTGCGCCGGGCGGAGAAGATCGACGACCTGACGGTGGCGCTGATCACCAACGAGCCGGACAGCTTCCTGCCCTACAACATCTCCAACCTGTTCATGGCCAGCCCGAGCCATTGGCAGGCCCTCCGGGCGCAGAACCCTACGGCCGAGGCCACCTGGAACGCCTTCGCCGCCGCGCCTTCCGGCACCGGCCCGTTCAAGCTGGTGCGCTTCGTCGCGCGGGAGCGGGTGGAATACGTCCGCAACGAGGCCTATTGGGGCCAGAAGGCGAGGGCCGAGCGGATCGTGCTGCTGCCGATCCCCGAGGCCAATGCCCGCACCGCCGCGCTGCTGAGCGGCCAGGTGGATTGGATCGAGGCGCCGTCGCCCGACAGCCTGGACCAGCTGCGCAGCCGCGGCTTCCTGATCACCCAGAACGTCCAGCCGCATATCTGGCCGTGGCAGCCCTGCTTCGTCGCCGGCAGCCCGCTGGCCGATGTGCGGGTGCGCCGGGCGCTGAACCTGGGCGTTGACCGCGACGGGCTGAAGCAATTGCTGGGCGGGCTGATGGTGCCGGCGGTGGGCACGGTGCAGCCGGGTCACCCCTGGTGGGGCAACCCGGATTTCCACATCCGCACCGACAAGCCCGAGGCGCGCCGCCTGCTGGCCGAGGCCGGCTATGGCCCGAACCGTCGGTTGGCGCTGAAGGTGCAGATCAGCCCGTCCGGGTCCGGCCAGATGCAGCCGCTGCAGATGAACGAGTACATCCAGCAGGAGCTGAAGGAGATCGGCGTCGACGTCGAGTTCGACGTGGTCGACTGGAACACGCTGTTCGGCAACTGGCGGCAGGGCTGCACCGCGGCCTCGGCGCGCGGCGCGCACGCCATCAACGTGTCGATCTCCACCATGGACCCGTTCTTCGCCATGGCGCGCTTCTACGACAGCCGGATGGCACCGCCGGTTTCCAACAACTGGGGCTTCTTCAATGACCCGAAATTCGACGAGATGATCCGGGTAGCGCGCAACACCTTCGAGCCTGCGGCGCGCGATGCCGCGCTGGCCCGGCTGCACGCCGCCAGCGTGGACGAGGCGCTGTTCATCTTCTTCGCGCATGACGTCTCGCCGCGGGCGATGAGCCCGCGGATCCAGGGCTACGTCCAGCCGCAGAGCTGGCTGGTCGACCTCCGGCTGCCGTACATCCCATGATCCTCTACCTGCTTCGGCGCGCGCTCTACGCCATCCCGATCGCGCTCGCGGTCGGCTTCGTCTGCTTCATGCTGGTGCAGATCGCCCCGGGCGACCCGATCAATGCTATCGTGCCGCCGGATGCGCCGGGCGACGTGGTGGAGCAGGTGCGCCGCGACTACGGGCTGGACAAGCCGTTGCCGGTGCAGTTCGGGCTGTGGCTGTTCAAGGTGGTGCAGGGCGATCTTGGCCGCTCGCTGGCCACCGGCCGCAGCGTGTGGAGCGACCTGTCCACCGCCATCGGCAACACGCTGATGCTGGCGGTCTGCGCCTCCCTGGTCGGCTTCATCATGGGCTGCACGCTGGGTGGGCTGGCCGGGACGTTTCGCGGCACCTGGCTCGACCGCGCGGCCACGGGCATCGCGGTGGCCGGGGTTTCGGTGCCGCACTACTGGCTCGGCATGGTCATGGTGGTGATCTTCTCGGTGCAGCTGAACTGGCTGCCGGCAATGGGCGCGGGGCCAGGCGGGTCCTCCGACTGGGCCTGGGACTGGGAGCATTTCCAGTTCCTGGTACTGCCGACGATAACCCTCAGCGTGATCCCGACCGGCATCGTGACCCGTACGGTGCGGGGCATCGTCGCCGAGATCATGAACCAGGAGTTCGTCGTTGCCCTTCGCGGCAAGGGGCTGACGCGGATGCAGATATTCCTGCACGTGGTGAAGAACGCGGCGCCGAACGCGCTGGCGGTCATCGGACTGCAGTTGGGCTACCTGATGGGCGGCTCGATCCTGGTGGAGACGGTGTTCTCCTGGCCCGGCACCGGGCTGCTGCTGAACAGCGCCATCTTCCAGCGCGACCTGCCGGTGCTGCAGGGCACCATATTGGTGCTGGCGATGTTCTTCGTGGCGCTGAACCTGATCGTCGACCTGATCCAGGCGGCGCTGGACCCCCGGATCAAGCGCGCATGAGCACGGCAGCGGAAGCGGAACTCGCCATCCAGGCCAAGGCAGGGGCCGGGCGTAGCCAGGGCTATTGGGCCGGGGTATTCAAGCGGGTACGGCGGGACCCGGTGACGCTGATCTGCGCCGGTCTGCTGCTCATCATGTTCCTGGCCATCGTCTGCGCGCCGCTGCTGGCGCCGCACGACCCCTACCAGGGCAGCATGATCCGCCGGCTGCGCGGACTGCAGACGCCTGGCTATCCGCTCGGCACCGATGAGCTGGGGCGGGACATGGTGACGCGGCTGCTCTACGGCGGGCGGCTCAGCTGGTTCATGGGCATCGTGCCGGTGGTGCTGGCCTTCGGCATCGGTACCACCCTCGGGGTCACGGCGGGGTACATGGGCGGCAAGGTCAACATGCTGATCATGCGCACCACCGACGTGTTCTATGCCTTTCCCTCCGTACTGCTGGCCGTCGCCATCTCCGGCGCGCTCGGCGCGGGCATCGTCAACGCCATCCTGGCGCTGACGCTGGTGTTCATCCCGCAGATCATCCGGGTGGCCGAGACGGTGACGCAGGGGGTGCGCAATCTCGACTTCGTCGATGCGGCGCGGTCGTCGGGCGCCTCGGGCTTCACCATCGTGCGGGTGCATGTGCTGGGCAACGTGCTGGGGCCGATCTTCGTCTACGCCACCAACCTGATCAGCGTGTGCATGATCCTGGCCAGCGGGCTGAGCTTCCTGGGCCTTGGCACCAAGCCGCCGGAGCCGGAATGGGGGCTGATGCTGAACACGCTGCGCACCGCGATCTACGTGCAGCCCTGGGTGGCGGTGCTGCCGGGCGCCTGCATCTTCGTCACCTCCATCTGCTTCAACCTGTTGAGCGACGGGCTGCGCCAGGCGATGGACGTGAAGGGTTGAGGCGCCTGCACCGCCGCGCGTTGCTCGGCGGCCTCATCGCTGCTCCGGCGCTGAGGCCGGCCCAGGCTCAAACCCAGGCCCAAGCCCCACCTGGCCGGCCGATCCGCCTGCTGGTCGGCTTTCCGCCCGGCAGCGGGCTCGACATCATGGCGCGCCTGGTGGCGGAACGCCTGGCGCCCCGGCTCGGGGCGGCCGTCGCGGTGGAGAACCGCGCCGGGGGTGGCGGCCGGATCGCCGCCGAGGCGCTGGCCCATGCGCCGGGCGACGGCACCATGCTGATGATGGCGCCGATCGTGGTGCCGGTGTTCTTCCCCTTCCTCTACGCCAGCCTGCCATTCGACCCGGTTGCCGACGTGGCGCCGGTGGCGATGGCGACCAGCTTCACCTTCGCGCTGACGGTACGGGGCGACCATCCCGCGCGCGACCTGGCGGGCTTCATCGCCTGGGCCAGGCAGCAGGGCGACCGGGCAAGCTACGGTTCGCTTTCCGCCGGGACGCCGGCGCATTTCCTCGGCGTGCTGTTCAACCAGGCCACCGGCACCACCATGGTGCACGTGCCCTACCGCGGCTCCTCGCCGCTGGCCATCGCGCTGCTGGGCGGGGAAGTGCCCTGCGGCTTCACCACCACGGCCAGCATCGTGCCGCAGCTGGCGGATGGCAGCCTGCGCGCATTGGCGGTTTCCGGCGCCACCCGCTCGCCGTTGCTGCCGGCGGTGCCGAGCTTCGCGGAGTTTGGCCTGGACCTGGCCGAGATGGGCCGGGCGGAGATGTGGTACGGGCTGTTCGCGCCCGGTCGCACCCCGCCCGCCGAGGTGGCGCGCGTCGCCACCGCCACGCTGGCTGTGCTGGCGGAGGGCGACGTGGTGCAGAAGCTGAACGCGCTGGACCTGGCGCCGCGGCCGCTGGGGCCAGCCGCCTTCCGCGCCGCGATCCAGGCTGATATCGCCCGCTGGGGGCCGGTGATACGCTCGACCGGCTTCAAGCTGGAGGACTGAGCATGCCGAGCGTGACGCTGATGGGCACCGGCGGGCCGCGCCGCGACCCCACGCGCAACGCCACCTCCCTGCTGCTGCGCACTGGCGCCGAGGAGGTGCTGATCGACGCCGGGCGCGGTGCGGTGCGCGGCCTGGGCGCGGCGGGCGCCGACCTGAAGGCGCTGCGGCGGGTGGTGCTGACGCATCACCACTTCGACCATATCGGCGATCTCTACGACGTGATCCTGAACAGCTGGCTGGAGGGGCGGAAGCACCCGCTGGTCATCGAGGGGCCGCCGGGCACGCGGCAGATCGTCGATGCGCTGCTGACGCAGGTGTACGCGCTGGACTGGAACTGGCGCTCGCTCGGCGAGCCGACGCACGGCGGCTGGGCGCCGGTCGAGGTGCGCGAGGTGGCGGCCGGCGAATGGCTGGAAGGTGCGGGCTGGCGGGCGCAGGCCGAGGCGGTCAGCCATGGCCATACGCTGCCGAGTTTGCCGCCGGCCTTCCTGGCGCGCTGGCATTGCCATGGCTATCGGTTCGAGGTTGCCGGCAAGGTCTTCGCCTTCAGCGGCGACACGGTGGACTGCCCCGGCCTGCGGCGGCTGGCCGAAGGCGCCGACGTGCTGGTGATGTGCTGCTACGCCGCCGCCGCCGAGTTGACCGGCGAGCATCTGCGGGTGCTGGCGCGGCATACCCTGGCCTGCGGCGACACGGTCGGCAAGATTGCCGCGGCCTGCGGGGTGAAGCGGCTGGTGCTGACGCATCACAAGCCGCGGCCGGATGACGGCGTGCTGGACACGTTGATGGCCGAGGTGGCTGCGGATTTCGCTGGGCCGCTGGAGATCGCCCATGACGGGCTGGTGGTGGAGTTCTGACCTGGCCTCCAGCCAGCGCGGCCGTCTGAAGCTCGCGGCCCAGGCCGGTCTGGCTTCGGCCAGGTGGCCAGCGGCAGGCATGTACGGCCGCGCGCTTCCCGCGGCAGAATGGTACGCAGGCCATCCGCGGGCGCTGCCGGCGCGGCTTGAGGGGTGAATCGTGGACCATCGTGCGGCGCTGTTCCTGGATTTCGACAACGTCTTCACCGCGCTGATCGAGCGTGATGTGGCCGCGGCCGCCGCCTTCGTGCAGGACCCGCTGCGCTGGATCGGTTGGCTGGAGAGCCTGGGGGGCGGGGAGAGGCAGCGGCGTATCCTGGTGCGGCGCTGCTACCTGAACCCCATCGCCAAGGTGCTGGTGCCCGGCGAGGACCGCCCGCGCTACTTCAGCAGCTTCCGCAACGCCTTCGTCCGCGCCGGCTTCCAGATGGTGGACTGCCCGCCGTTGACGCTGGGCGGCAAGACCAGTGCCGACATGGTCATGGTGATGGACATCCTCGACACGCTGGCGCACCCGACGGGATTCGAGGACTTCATCATCCTGTCGTCCGATGCCGACTTCACCCCGGTGCTGCTGCGGTTGCGGGCGCATGACCGGCGCGGCATCGTGATCGCCACCGGCAGCGCGGCCGATGCCTACCGGGCCGCCGCCGATACCGTGATCCGCTACGACGAGTTCGCCGGCGGGGCGCTGGGGTTGGCCCGGGCAGCCGAGCATGCGCCCGACCTGGCCGGTCTGCGGGGCGCGATCCTGGCCGAGGTGCAGGCGCTGGTGGCCGCGGCGAGCGAGCCCCTGGCGCAGGCCTGGGTGGCACAGCAGGTGATCAAGCGGCTGGGGCGCGATGTGGTGGACAGCGACTGGGCCGGGGCCGGCGGTTTCCGCGCGTTGCTGGACCAGGCGGCGCTGCCGGGCGTGGCGCTGGACCGCACGCCGCCGGGCTGGCTGCTCGACCCGGCGCGGCACCTTCCGGCCGCAGCCGAAGTGCCGGCGCCCGACCCGCGCCTGGTGCGCATGGCGGCACTGGTGCGGCGGCTGCTGGGATTGCTGGGCAATATCCCGATGCTGGGGCCGGACCGGCTGGACTTCCTGATGGAGCAACTGGCGGCGCGGCTGCCGATAGACGACCCGACCGCGCAGGAACTCCGTACCGGCATCAGCGAGGCGGCGCGGGCCGCTGGGTTCGACATCGCCCCCGGCGCGGTGAATGCGGTGATGCATCGGGTTGGGCTGGCCGGGTTCGACTGGGCGGCGCTGCCCGTCGCAGCCTCCCCGCAGCGGTTGCGGGCAGCGCTGCTGGACAACATCCGCCAGCAGATGCAGCAGCAGCGGATCGAGCTGGGCGTCGAGGACGCGGCACTGCTGGCGGAATGGGTCGGGTTGATGCCAGCCGGAGCCGCCGCGACGCCGGAGCCGGCGCACGGTGCGGGGTTCGGGCCGCCGGAGGACATGCCCGGAGCGCCGGATGAGCAGCCGCCAGCTGACGGGCTGGGGCCCGAAGTCCCCGGCGACGGCTTCGGCCTGCCCAGGGATGTGCCCTGGCCCACCCCGGCGGCCTAGCGCTGCGCGCCGCCTGCGTCAGACCTTTTCGACCGCGCCGCCCGCGGCGACCCAATCCTTGAAGCCGCCGAGGTTGCGGACATCGGTATAGCCAAGATCCTTCAAGGTCTTGCCCGCCAGCGCGGCGCGGCCACCTGAGGCGCAGTAGGTGATGACGGTCTTGCCCGAGGCGAGCGCCGCATCGCGGGCGCCTTCCGGGTCCGTGCGGAATTCCAGCAGGCCACGCGGAATCGCCAGGGCGCCCGGCACCTTGCCGGAGGCGGAGAGCTCGGGCGGCTCGCGCAGGTCGATGAAGACGGCGTTACCGGCGGCGTGCAGGGCACGGGCCTCGGCCGCGGCGATGCGCGGCACCTCGGCTTCGGCGGCGGCCATCATCTGCTTGACGGTGGTGGGCATGGCTTGAGTCTCCCTTGGGTCAGGCGGAAGCCGGAGCACCATGCGCCCTGTCGGGCACATTTCATGTTCGGCGACGTCTGAAGCGTGAGCAGTGTCCAGTCTGATATATCTATCAGAACGGATGCTGCTCTAACACGGGGGCCAGCGCCGCGCGCCAGAGCGCCAGCTTGGCCTCGGCCGGCATGCCGGCATGGGCCGGGCTGGTGCTGGGCAAGCGCACCATCGGCAGCGGCAGTGCGACGAAGCGGCGGTACAGCGTGGCGGCCGTGGCGCCGTTGCAGGCCACCAGGCGCAGCGTCGGATGGCCGGCGGCGAAACCGGCGATGTCGTTGGGGCGGATGCTGGCACGGTCGATCGCCGCGTCCAGGCTGCCGGGCCGGTGGGCGGAATGGCAGACATCCCACAGCGCCACCCCGCCGCCGGTCAGGCGGTCAAGCCGTTCGGTGTAGGGCAGCTCCGGTCCGGCGCCGATCAGCTGGCCCATGATCCACCAGAAGCGGTTCCTCGGCAGGCCATAGTATTGCTGCAGGCGCAGCGATTCGGCGCCCGGCAGGGTGCCCAGCACCAGCACCCTCGGCGCCGGGCCGGAAACGGGGGGAAAGCCCTGGCTTGGCGGCGGCTGCGTCACATGGCCCCGAACGCGTGGACCAGCAGGGTGGCGGCGCCGGCGATGACGACCGTGAAGGTGCCGAGCATGCCGACCATGCGGAACACCATGCCGGCACCCTCCAGGCCGAAGGGGTGTGCCAGCCGGGCCACCAGCAGCAGCGCGGCCAGGCCCTGCAGCGCCAGGCTTGGCAGCATGGCGCCGGCTTCCAGCAGGCCGAGCAGCAGCAGGCAGAACGGCACGTATTCGCAGAAATTGGCATGGCTGCGCATGCGCTTCTCCAGCAGCTTGTTGCCGCCGGTGCCGAGCGAGACCTGGCCGGCGCGCCGCACGGCGATCACACGGAAGGACAGCACCGCCAGCAGCAGGCCGAGCAGGCCGGTGGCGAGGCTGGTGATGGGCAGGACGGCCATGCCGGATGCTCCCTGTACAGCGCCCGGACCGCCGGCCCATATGGCAGGCATGGTCGAACCGCTTGCCCTCTACATCCACTGGCCGTTTTGTTTGAGCAAGTGCCCCTATTGCGACTTCAACAGCCATGTCCGGGAGCGCATCGACCAGGGGCGGTTCGCGGCGGCCCTGCTGGCGGAACTGCGGTTCGAGGCCGCGCGCGCCAATGGAACGGGGCTGCGCCGGCCCCTGGCCAGCATCTTCTTCGGTGGTGGCACGCCCAGCCTGATGGCACCGGAGACGGCGGCAGCGCTGATCGCGGAGGCTGGCCGGCTGTTCGACCCGCTGCCGGATTGCGAGGTGACGCTGGAAGCCAACCCGACCAGCGTGGAGGCGGCGAAGCTGCGGGATTTCCGCGCGGCGGGGGTCAACCGGCTCTCGCTGGGAGTGCAGAGCCTGGATGCGACGGCGCTGGCCTTCCTCGGCCGGCGGCATTCGGCGGCGGAGGCGGTGGCGGCGCTGGAGACGGCGCGGGCAATTTTTCCGCGGCTGTCCTTCGACCTGATCTATGCCCGGCCAGGCCAGGGCGAGGCGGCCTGGCGGGCCGAGGTGCGGCAGGCGCTGGCGCTGGCTGCCGACCACCTCAGCCTGTACCAGCTGACCATCGAGCCGGGGACGAAATTCGCTACTGAATATGCCCGTGGTGCCTTTGCGCTGCCGGCTGACGACGATGCGGCGGCACTGTACCAGGCCACGGTGGAGGAGGCTGCCGGCTTTGGCCTGGCGCCGTATGAGGTGAGCAACTACGCCCAGCCTGGCGCCGAGAGCCGACACAACCTGGCCTATTGGCGCTATGGCGACTACCTCGGCATCGGGCCGGGGGCCCACCAGCGGTTGTTGCTGGCGGGCGAGATGCTGGCCTTCCGGCGGCATCGGGCGCCGGAGGAGTGGGCCGGGCTGGTCGAGCGGCAGGGCCATGGCGTGACCGGCTGCGAGACCCTGACGCCGCGCGACCGGGCGCGGGAAGCGCTGCTGATGGGGCTGCGGCTGGCCGAGGGCGTCGACCCCGCGCGGGTGGCGCTGCGGGCCGGAATGCCGATGGCGCAGGCGCTGGACGCCGACATGGTGCGGGCCTGCGAGGAAGCGGGCTACCTGGCGTGGCGCGACGGGCGGCTCTGCGCCACCGCCGAGGGCCGGATGCGCCTGGACGCGATGCTGCCGCGCATCCTGTTGTAGGCGATCCGCCGCGGCGGAATCGCCCTTGCGCCCCCTTGCCACCCGGTTCAAACAACCGCCGCGCGCCCGCCGCCTCTTTTGGAAGCAATAGCAGCGATGCAGGTATACCTGCCCATCGCCGGAATGTCCGTGGATGCCGTGCTGCTGGTCGGCATCGGCTTCCTGGTCGGCTGGCTGTCCGGGTTGTTCGGCGTGGGCGGCGGCTTCCTGCTGACCCCGGCCCTGATCCTGATCGGCATCCCCGCCCCCGTCGCCGTCGCCTCCGGCGCCAACCAGACGCTGGGCGCCTCGGTTTCCGGCCTGATGGCGCAGTGGCGGCGCGGCAATGTGGACCCGAAGATGGGCGGCGTGTTGACCGCCGGCGGCTTCGTCGGCTCGCTGGCCGGGGTGCAGTTGTTCGCGCTGCTGCGGCGGGTGGGTCAGGTCGATCTTGCGGTGTCGATCTTCTACGTCGTGGTGCTCGGTACCGTCGGCGGGTTGATGGTGATGGAGAGCGTCCGCGCCATCCTGCGCCGGCGCGGCGCGGTGCGCCGCCGGCTGCACGAGCATTTCTGGATGCACGGGCTGCCGCTGAAGATGCGGTTCCGCAAAAGCCGCCTCTACATCAGTGTCATCCCGCCCGCGCTGGCCGGTTTCGCCATCGGCGTGCTGTCCGCCATCATGGGTGTCGGTGGCGGCTTCATGCTGGTGCCGGTGATGATCTACCTGCTGGGCATGCCGACGGCGGTGGTGATCGGCACCAGCCTGTTCCAGGTGGTCTTCGTCACCGCCAACGTGACGCTCCTGCAGGCGGTGCAGGTCGGCAGCGTCGATATCGTGCTGACCCTGCTGCTGCTGCTGGGCGGCGTGATCGGTGCCCAGTTCGGCGCGCGGATGGGCACCAAGCTGCGCGGCGAGGAAACCCGGGCGCTGCTGGGCGCCCTGGTGCTTTCGGTGGCGCTTAGCCTGCTGTGGGGCCTGGTGCGGCGGCCGGATTCGTTGTTCGCGATAGGGCCAGCCCTGTGAGGGCAGGGCCGATGGCTCTCTCTCCCCTCAAGCGCCGGGCGACGGCGCTGGCCGGCTTGCCTTGCGCGCGCAGCAGCCCGCGTCGCGCATTCACGCTCTCGGGCCTTTCGGCTCGTCTGGGTCAGCCGCACACTGCCATCGCGCTGCTGCTTGCCCTGCTGCTGGCCGCCCCGGCCCAGGCGCAGGACCAGCCATTGGTGGCGGCGCTGTCGACGCAGGAAGTCCGCATCAGCACCGCCTTCACCGGCGAGGCGATCATGGTCTTCGGCAGCACCGACCAGCCGATCGGCCCCGGCGGCGACGAGATCCTGGTGGTGGCGCGCGGCCCAACCCGGCCGCTGGTGGTGCGGCGCAAGATCAAGGCGCTGCTGTTCTGGATCAACGGGCCGTCGGCGCGGTTCAACCAAGTGCCGGGCTTCTACGCCATCGCCGGCACCAGGCCGGCCTGGCAGTTGCTGCCGGAAGCGGCGCGGCAGGAGAACGGGCTGGGGCTGGACGCACTGCCGCTGACCTCCACCGGCAGCCGGTCCCCAGCATTCCGCGCCGCGCTGCTGGAACTGGAGAAGTCCAGCGGCCTGTGGTTGGAGGATGCGGCGCCGGTGGAAATACGCGGCGGCCGACTGTTCAACATCGCCGTACCGCTGCCAGCCACCGTGCCCACCGGGGACTACCGCGTGGAGGTGCTGCTGGTGCGCTCGCGGCAGATCGCGGCCCGCGCGGAGATGAGCTTCCGGGTGGAACGGGTCGGCACCGCCGACCGCATCGCCGATGTCGCCGAAGACCATGCTTTCTTCTACGGTCTGGTCTGCATCATGCTGGCCGCCCTGGCGGGTTGGCTGGGCAGCGTGTTGTTCCGGAGGGATTGATGCCCGATACCGAGGAAAAGGCCGCCGCGCCGGGCAAGCGGGACCGCGTGTTCCTGGTGGTGGTGGATGACAGCCCGGAGCGCGAGATCTCTTTGCGCTACGCCGCGCTGCGGGCCCGCAAGGGCGGTGGCCGGGTGGCCCTGCTGCGGGTGATCGAGCCGCTGGGCCAGGTGGAGTGGGCCGGGGTCGGCGCCATGATGGCCGAGGAGGCCCGCGACGAAGCCGAGAAGATGCTGACCGGCCTGGCGACCCGGGTGCAGGAGATCACCGGCGGCCTGCCGATCCTGCTGATCCGCGAGGGCGACCCGCGCGACGAACTTCTGGCGCTGGTCGAGGAGGACCCGCGCATTTCCATCCTGGTGCTGGCGGCCGCGGCCGGCAGTGGGGGGCCGGGGCCACTGATCTCGGCGCTGACCGGGCGCTATGCCCACCGGCTGCGGGTGCCCATGACCATCGTGCCCGGCAACCTGGACGAGCGGGAACTCGACCGCGTGACCTGACGCGGCGCTGCCGGCTTACCACCGGCGGGCTGGACGGGCGCCCCCGGACGGGTGCAGGCTTCCCGGCAACAACGGGAGGATCGACCATGGCCACACTTGCGCCCAGCCCCATCCGCGTCCGCCCCTTCGCGGCGCCGCTCGGTGCCGACATCGAGGGCGTCGATCTGCAGCGGCTCGACGACACGACCTTCGCGGCCATCAAGCAGGCCTGGCTGGCGCGCAAGGTGCTGCGCATCCGCGGCCAGGACATCGACGACGACGCGCTGGCCGATTTCTCCCGTCGCTTCGGCACCCTGGACCGCTCGCCGATCAGCACCACCGGCAAGCTGTACCAGCCGACCCGGCCAGAGGTGCTGGTGATCTCCAACATCATCGTGGATGGCGTGGCGATCGGCGGCCTGGGCAATGGCGAAAGCATCTGGCACACCGACATGAGCTACAATCCGGTGCCGCCGGACGCCTCGGTGCTCTACGGCATCGAGGTACCGGAGGGTCATGGCGACACCTGGTTCTGCGACATGGAGGCGGCGCTGGACGCCATGCCCGACGCACTCCGCCAGCGCATCGCCGGGCTTGCCTGCAAGCACGACAGCAGCCGCAACAGTGCCGGCGAACTGCGCGCCGGGTTCCAGGAAAGCTACCCGCCGGAGGAGCAGCCGGGCGCGGTGCATCCGCTGATCCGCACGCATCCGGAGACCGGGCGGCAGTCCTTGTTCCTCGGCCGGCGGCGCAACGCGCATATCGTCGGCCTGCCCTTCGCCGAGAGCCAGGCGCTGCTGGACGAATTGTGGAGCTATGCCGGGCGGCCCGCGTTCACCTGGGTGCAGCAATGGCGCAAGGGCGATGTGGTGATCTGGGACAACCGCTGCGTCATGCATCGGCGCGACGAGTTCGACCAGGGCCTGCGCCGGCTCATGCACCGTACGCAGATCCAGGGCAGCAAGCCGTTTTGATGCACATCGGCAGGCGGGCTGCGCTGGCGCTGCTCGGCGCTGGCCCGGGCGTGGCGCAACTGGCGCCTGGGGCTTCGGCGCAAGTTGTGCCCGGGGTGCCGGCGGGCTGGCCGGACCGGCCCGTGCGCCTGGTGGTGCCGTATCTGCCCGGCGGCAGCGTGGACATCCTCAACCGCGCCTATGCCCGCGCGCTCGGCGAGCAGCTGGGCCAGACCGTGGTGGTGGAGAACCGTCCGGGCGGTACCACCAGCATCGGCACCGCCTTCGTCGCCCGTGCGGCCCCGGACGGCTACACGTTGCTGGGCGGCGGCGACAGCGTGGAGCTGAACCGCTACCTGATGGCGGCCCCTCCCTACGATGCCGACCGCGACCTGCAGGCGGTGCAGCAGCTGGCTGACGTACCCTATGTGCTGATCGTCAACCCCAGCGTGCCGGCGCGCAGCCTGGCGGAGCTGATCCGCCACGCCAAGGCCAACCCCGGCAAGCTGACCTATGCCAGCTTCGGCATCGGCGGGGGCGGCCATCTTTCCGGCGAGCTGCTGTGCCGGATGGCGGGGATCGAGGCGCTGCACATCCCCTATCCCGGCAATCCGCCGGCGCTGCTGGACGTGATGGCCGGGCGGGTCGACATGATGTTCTGCACCATCCCGGTGGCGCAGGCGGAACTGCGCGCCGGGCATGTCGTGGCGCTGGCGATGTCCTCGCCGGCGCGGGTGGCGGCGCTGCCCACGGTGCCAACCTGCGCCGAGGCAGGGCTGCCCGGCTATGACAGCACCGGAGAGATGACGCTCTACCTGCCGGCAGGCGTGCCGGAGCCGATCGTGGCGCGGCTGTGGCAGGCCACGCGCGCGGCGCTGAACGGCCCGGAGTTGGCGCGGCTGCTGGACCAGCAGGGCTTCGTCGTCACCCCGCCGCGCAGCCCGGCCGAGACCACGGCGCATGTGAAGGCACATGCGGCACGGATGGCGGAGGTGATCCGCGAGGCTGGGATCAGGCTGTAGCGGCAGGGGTCGCCAGACGGCACGCGCCTGGGGTCGCGCGACCTCAAGGGCAGCAGGAGGCTTCCGCCGGGCGCCTCAGGAATGGAGAGTCCTGGTGCCGGCGGTCGGGCACCATCCCCCCGTGTCACGCCAGCAGGTGGCCGAAGCGGCGGGCCTTGGTCTCGAGGTAGCCGTCATTGACGCCGTTGGGCGCGAACTGATGCGCCTCACGCGAATCCACCTCCACCCCGCAGGCCAGCAGCGCCTTGACCTTCTCGGGGTTGTTGGTCAGCAGCCGCACGCGGGGGATGTGCAACTCGCGCAGCATGGTCGCGGCCACCAGGAAGTTGCGTTCGTCGGCGCCCCAGCCCAGGGCACGGTTGGCGTCCAGCGTGTCCAGCCCGGTATCCTGCAGGGCGTAGGCGCGCAGCTTGTTCACCAGGCCGATCCCGCGGCCCTCCTGCGCCAAGTATAGCAGCACGCCGTCGCCCTCGGCCGCCATGCGGGCGATGGCACCACGCAACTGCGGGCCGCAGTCGCAGCGCAGCGAGCCCAGCAGGTCGCCGGTGAAGCATTCCGAATGCACCCGCGCCAGGGGGGCTCCACCGGTAGCCGCCAGCGCTTCCGGCTGGCCGACGAGGATGGCCAGGTGCTCGATGCCGCCATCGGCGGCGCGGAACGCGACGATCCGGGCGTCCGGCGCATCCGCCAGCGGCACCGCGGCGGTGGCGACCCGCTTCAGGCTGGTGGCGACGGCGAGCGGATAGGCCGCGAGGTCGGCGGCTTCGACCGCCAGCAGGGAAGGCGGCGCCAGCGCCGGGGCCGGCGCCGCCACCAGCGCGGGCAGCAACCGGCCGAGCTTGGCCAGGCTCAGCGCCAGGGCGCCGAGGCCCGGCGCGGCGACGCGCTGGGACGGTGCCGGCAGCAGGCGTTCCGCGGTGGGGTCGGCCAGGCCGCGCAGCAGGGCCGGGTCCAGCAGGCTGGTCGCCGGCAGCAGGGCGACAACCTCCGCCACGTCGCCCGCCGGCGCGGGCAGCAGCGCGGCGGCGCGGGCGGGCGCCAGCAGCAGCAGCACGGGGCCGGCGGCCAGGTTGGCCAATTCGGCCAGGCTGGCGGCACCGACGGTCTCCATGGCCGCCAGCAGCAAGGCCTCGCCCGAGGCCGTGTCGCGCAGCAGTACCGGCGTGCCCCGGCGCAGTTCGGCGGTGGCCCGATGCACCTGGCGCAAGGCCAGCGTCGGAGCGTCAGGGCCCGGACTGGTCATGTTGCCAGGCGTTGTCTTTGCCGCGGGGGCCGTCAGCCGGGTCATTGGGGGGCGTTCCATATCTCTGCCATGCCGCACTGCGAATGTGGCGTCGAGAGGGCGTTTGCCAGGGGGAGGACCAGGGCTGGGGATGGAATAATCCAGCCTCTCGTCGTTGTCATGCCGATGGTTATCACGAGGGATTCATCGCCCTTGCCCCGGAAAAGCCACGGGTGCCATGTTAGGGGAAGTGGACGCCGCCAGCCGTTGCGACGCTGGACTCGGCGTTGACGTGTCGAGTTCGCGGCCCTTATCCCAAGGGTTACGGCTAGCCAGGGAACAGGAATGCCAGGTGCGCGCCCCCTACTGATTGTGGATGACGACGCCGCGTTGCGGTCCACATTGGCCGAACAGCTTGAAGTCGATGGAGAGTTCCTACCGGCCGAAGCGGGATCGGCGGCCGAGGCCGAGGCCATGCTGACAGCGGCCGACGCCCGCTACGACGCGGTGCTGCTGGATATCGGCCTGCCCGATGGCGATGGCCGCGACCTTTGCAGCCGCCTGCGCAAGCACGGGTTGAAGGTGCCGATCATCATGCTGACCGGCGCCGACGCCGAGCAGGACGTGGTGCGCGGTCTCGATGCCGGGGCAAATGACTACATCGCCAAACCGTTCCGGTTGAACGAGTTGCTGGCTCGGGTGCGCGCGCAGCTGCGGGTGTTCGACAACTCGGAAGACGCGGTGTTCATCATTGGGCCGTACAGCTTCCGGCCCAGCGCCAAGCTGCTGCTTGAAGGGGCGCGGAACAAGAAGATCCGGCTGACCGAGAAGGAAGCCGCCATCCTGAAGTACCTGTACCGGTCGGGCGGCAAGCCGGTTGGCCGGCAGATCCTGCTGAACGAGGTCTGGGGCTACAACAGCGCGGTGACGACGCACACGCTGGAGACCCATATCTACCGGCTGCGGCAGAAGATCGAGCCGGACCCGGGCAATGCCCGTCTGCTGCTGACCGAAGGCGGCGGCTACCGGCTGGATTCGCAGGCCGGCCGGGTGCTGGCCTGACCCCACCGGACATGGCGCCCCCGGCGCCGTGAGGGCGCCGGCGCGTCGCTGATGCCGCAGCGTGAAGCCTGCCCCGCCGGCAGGCTGGCGCCCGTGGCGCGGCCGGGTTCGCCCTGGCAGACAGCATCCCGCACGAATCCTGCCCCTGCGTCGGTTGCGGGCGTGTGAACGCTATGGTAATGCCCCGCCGCCGCTGAGAGAGCCAATCCCTCGCGCGGCATGGCGTACAGGCGCGCCACCTCGTGCGGACAAGCGTCGGAAGGCGTGCGGACGTACGCCACAAGGAACAGGACCGGGACTGACGTGGCCTCTGCCGATATCTCAAACGCCGCCCCCAACCCGAGCGGGCTTGCCGATCGTTATGCCCAGGCAATCCTGGGCCTGGCGGACGACCTGCGCCAGACGGACCCGGGCGCGCTGGACCGCATCGCCGCCGACCTGGAGAGCCTGTTCGCGCTCTGGCAGAATGACAGCGGCTTCCGTTACTTCGTCGCCGACCCGCGGCTGGACAGCGCCAGCCAGAAGCGCGGCGCCTTCGCCATCCTGGAGCGCGCCGGCATCGGCCACGAGGTTCGCAACCTGGTCGGCGTGTTGATCGGCAACCGCCGGCTGGACAAGTTGCCGGACGTTGCCGCCGCCTTCGGGCGCATCCTTTCGGCCCGCCGTGGCCAGCAGACCGCGGACGTCATCACCGCGCACCCGCTGAACGATGTTCAGCGCACCCAGATCACCGCCCGACTGACCGAGGCCGGCTATTCCGGCGTCAAGCTGATCGAGCGTGTTGACGAATCCATCCTTGGCGGCCTGGTCGTTCGCATCGGGTCCCGCCTTTACGACAACAGCATCAAATCCAAGCTGCAGCGCCTGCAGTACGCCATGAAGGGGGCCGCCTGACCATGGAGATCCGTCCCGCGGAAATCTCGGAAATCCTCAAGCAGCAGATCGCCGGCTTCGACGCCGAAGCGAATGTGGCTGAGGTCGGCACCGTTCTGACCGTGGGCGACGGCATTGCCCGCGTCTACGGCCTGCAGAACGTCATGGCCGGCGAGCTGGTGACCTTCCCGGCCTCGGGCCTGAAGGGCATGGCGCTGAACCTCGAATCCGACAATGTCGGCGTGGTCATCTTCGGCGCCGACAAGACGGTGCGCGAAGGCGACGTGGTCGAGCGGACCGGCGACATCGTCGACGTCCCGACCGGCCGCGGCCTGCTCGGCCGCGTGGTCGACGGCCTCGGCAACCCGATCGATGGCAAGGGCCCGATCTTCTTCGAGAAGCGCATGCGCGTCGAGGTGAAGGCCCCCGGCATCATCCCGCGCAAGTCGGTGCATGAGCCGATGCAGACCGGCATCAAGGCGATCGACGCGCTGATCCCGATCGGCCGCGGCCAGCGCGAGCTGATCATCGGTGACCGTCAGACCGGCAAGACCGCGGTCATCATCGACACCATCATCAACCAGAAGGGCATCAACGCCGGCGCCGACGAGAGCAAGAAGCTCTACACCATCTACGTCGCGATCGGTCAGAAGCGCTCCACGGTTGCCCAGCTGGTCAAGACGCTGGAAGAGAACGGCGCGCTGGAATACTCCATCGTCGTGGCCGCCACCGCCTCCGACCCGGCGCCGATGCAGTTCCTGGCGCCCTACACCGCTTGCACCATGGGCGAATACTTCCGCGACAACGGCATGCACGCGGTCATCTTCTATGACGACCTGTCGAAGCAGGCCGTGGCTTACCGCCAGATGTCGCTGCTGCTGCGCCGTCCGCCGGGCCGCGAGGCCTATCCGGGCGACGTGTTCTACCTGCACAGCCGCCTGCTGGAGCGCGCGGCCAAGATGAACGAGGATTTCGGCCTTGGTTCGCTGACCGCGCTGCCGGTCATCGAGACCCAGGCGGGCGACGTCTCGGCCTATATCCCGACCAACGTGATCTCGATCACCGATGGCCAGATCTTCCTGGAGACCGAACTGTTCTTCAAGGGCATCCGCCCGGCGGTGAACGTCGGCCTCTCGGTGTCTCGCGTCGGTTCGTCGGCCCAGATCAAGGCGATGAAGCAGGTTGCCGGCAAGATCAAGCTGGAGCTGGCGCAGTATCGCGAGATGGCGGCCTTTGCGCAGTTCTCGTCCGACCTCGACGCCTCCACCCAGGCGCTGCTGGCCCGCGGCGCCCGCCTGACCGAGCTGCTGAAGCAGCCGCAGTACCGTCCCGTGCCGGTCGAGGAGCAGGTGGTCAGCCTGTTCGCCGGCACCCGCGGCTACCTGGACAAGCTGCCGGTAACGGCGGTCGGCGAGTTCGAGCGCCAGATGCTCAGCGAGCTGAAGTCCAGCCAGCCGGGCATCATCGACGCCATCCGCAACGACCGCGAGATCAAGAAGGGCACCGAGGATCAGCTGATCGCGTTCCTCGACGCCTTCGCCAAGTCGTTCGCCGCCTGATCACCCCGGAGCATAGGAGCCGGGCGCCATGGCAAGCCTGAAAGACCTTCGCGGTCGCATCAACAGCGTGAAGTCGACCCGCAAAATCACGCAGGCGATGAAGATGGTGGCTGCGGCGAAGCTGCGCCGCGCCCAGGCGCAGGCGGAAGCCGCGCGCCCCTATGCCGAGCGGATGGAGAGCATCCTGGCTTCGTTGGGCTCTGCCGTGGCCAATATGCCCGGCGCGCCGCGGATGCTGGTGGGGACGGGGGCGGACAAGGTGCATCTGCTGGTGGTTGTCACCGCGGATCGTGGCTTGGCCGGGCCGTTCAACACCCAGGTCGGCCGTCTGGCCCGCGCCCGGGTACGCGCGCTGGAAGCCGAGGGCAAGCAGGTGAAGATCCTGACGGTAGGCCGCAAGGGCGCGGCCTTCCTGAAGCGCGAGTTCGCCAGCCGCGTGGTCAGCGAGGTCAGCTACGCCACCAAGAAGCGCGTGGGCTTCGAGGATGCCGAGGCGGTGGCGCTGACCATTGCCGAGATGCTCGACCAGGGCGCCTTCGACGTCTGCAGCCTGGTGTACAACCGCTTCCGCAACGTGATCAGCCAGGTGCCGACCGAGCAGCGGCTGATCCCGGCGCCGTTGCCCGAGGGCGGCGCGGTGACCACCAGCGGTCCGCAGGCGCAGTACGAATATGAGCCGACCGAGGAGGAAATCCTCGCGACGCTGCTGCCGCGCAACCTGGCGATCCAGCTGTATCGCGCCATCCTGGAAAGTGCCGCCGGCGAACATGGCGCGCGCATGACCGCGATGGACAACGCCACGCGCAACGCCGGCGAAATGATCAACAAGTTGACGCTGAACTACAACCGTACGCGCCAGGCCAACATCACCAAGGAGCTGATCGAGATCATCTCCGGTGCCGAAGCCGTCTGAAGGGAACCTTGCCATGAAGAACAATGTCGGGAAGATCTCCCAGATCCTGGGCGCCGTGGTGGACGTGCAGTTCCCCGCCGAGCTGCCCGCGATCCTGAACAGCCTGACCACCAGGAACGGCGAGAATACGCTGGTTCTGGAAGTGGCGCAGCACCTGGGCGAGCGCACGGTGCGCTGCATCGCCATGGACATGACCGACGGCCTGATCCGTGGCCAGGACGTGGTCGATACCGGCGAGGGCATCTCGGTGCCGGTCGGCGAGGGTACGCTGGGCCGCATCATGAACGTCATCGGCGAGCCGATCGACGAGCGTGGCCCGGTGCCGCACGACAAGAAGTACACCATCCACCGCGAGGCGCCCTCCTTCGAGGACCAGGCGACCAGCGCGGAGATCCTGGTCACCGGCATCAAGGTCATCGACCTGCTGGCGCCCTACATCAAGGGCGGCAAGATCGGCCTGTTCGGCGGCGCCGGCGTTGGCAAGACCGTCACCATCCAGGAACTGATCAACAACATCGCCAAGGGCCACGGCGGCGTTTCCGTCTTCGCCGGCGTTGGCGAGCGGACCCGCGAGGGCAACGACCTGTACCACGAGATGGTCGATGCCGGCGTCATCAAGCTGAACGATGACGGCACCACCACGGGGTCCAAGGTGGCGCTGGTCTATGGCCAGATGAACGAGCCGCCGGGCGCCCGCGCCCGCGTCGCGCTCTCGGGCCTTTCGGTGGCGGAATACTTCCGCGACGAACAGGGCCAGGACGTGCTGTTCTTCATCGACAACATCTTCCGCTTCACCCAGGCGGGTGCGGAAGTGTCGGCGCTGCTGGGTCGCATCCCCTCCGCGGTGGGTTACCAGCCGACGCTGGCCACCGACATGGGCGCGCTGCAGGAACGCATCACCTCGACCAAGAAGGGTTCGATCACCTCGGTGCAGGCCATCTATGTGCCGGCCGACGACCTGACCGACCCGGCGCCGGCCACCTCCTTCGCCCACCTGGATGCCACCACCACGCTGAACCGCTCGATCGCGGAACTCGGCATCTTCCCGGCCGTGGACCCGCTGGACAGCACCAGCCGTGCGCTTGACCCCCGCGTGGTCGGCGAGGAGCACTACAAGGTGGCGCGCGACGTGCAGCGCATCCTGCAGACCTACAAGAGCCTGCAGGACATCATCGCCATCCTGGGCATGGATGAACTGTCCGAAGAAGATAAGCTGGTGGTCGCCCGCGCCCGCAAGATCCAGCGCTTCCTCAGCCAGCCCTTCCACGTCGCCGAGGTGTTCACCGGCACCCCGGGGGTGTTCGTGAAGCTGGAGGATACGGTCCGTTCGTTCGGCGCCATCTGCGCCGGCGAATACGACCACCTGCCGGAAGCGGCCTTCTACATGGTCGGCACCATCGAAGAGGCGGTGAAGAAGGCGGCGACGCTCAAGCAGGCCGCGTAAGCGGATTGCCTGAGCGGCTTTTTCCACCCTCAAACGTCGGGCGTGCGCATCTGCACGCCTGGCTTTCGCCGGACTGCCGGCGGGCCCCGTTCGGGGCCTGACATCAGCGGCGCCGCTTCGCGGCGGAGTCAGGGGTTTTGACGATGGCTACCTTCCTGCTCGAACTGGTTTCGCCGGAAAAGCTGCTGCTCTCCCGCCAGGTGGAGATGGCCACCATCCCCGCCGTTGAAGGCGAGATGGGCGTGCTGGCCGGGCATGCGCCGATGATCGTGGCGCTCAAGGGCGGCATCATTCGGGTTCGCGAGAACGGCGCCGAGACCGAAAAGCTGTTCGTCGCCGGCGGCTTCGCCGAGGTCTCGCCCGAACGCGTGACCATCCTGGCGGACGAGGTCACGCCGCTGCCGCAGCTGTCCCGCGCCGACAGCGAGCGCAAGCTGGCCGAAGCCGAGACCGCACTGGGCACCGTCGCCGCGACCGACGCGCCGGAAAAGCGCGACGCGGCGCTGATCCGCGTCCTCTCGGCCAAGGCTGCCGTGGACGCTGCCGAAGCCGCCTGAGCCAGCCGAGGCCTCAACCCGCACTTGGCCGCGGCTGACGCGAAAATGTCATGGCCAAGCGGCAACGGCGTGGCGATTTTGCCCTGGTTCGCTGTTGCTTCCTCGCCACGCGGCTTGAAACGGCAGCGCTTTGGCCGAACATATCGCGCAGGGCCGCGTTCTGGCGCCGGCTCGTCTCATGGGGGATCGGGCCTGCCGGCCTGACGGGGACGCGATGAAGCATTGGCGCATCGAGCAGGTGGATTGGGACCGTGTCGATACGTCGAGGATCGACGCCGATATCGTACCGTTGGTAAAGGCGGCCGCGATGGTGGAGCGCAATGGCGGGGATTACGCCCGCTACCTCCAGGGCGTGTTCCACGACGATCCCGCCTTCTGCGCTGCGGCCGAGCAATGGGCGCAGGAGGAGATCCAGCATGGCGACGCGCTGGGCCGCTGGGCCAGCATCGCCGACCCGGCGTGGGACTACGCCAGCGCGTTCGAGCGCTATCGCCAGGGCTTCCAGGTGAACACGCAGGCCGATGCCTCCATCCGCGGCAGCCGGACCGGCGAGTTGATCGCCCGCTGCATCGTCGAGACCGGCACGTCCAGCTACTACACGGCGCTGGCCGAGGCGACCGACGAGCCGGTGCTGCAGCAGATCTGCAAGCTGATCGCGGCCGATGAATTCCGCCATTTCAAGCTGTTCTACGACCATATGAAACGCTACCTGGACCGGGAGAGCCTGTCCTTCGTCCAGCGCCTGCGCATCGCCGCCGGGCGGGTTGGCGAGACGGAGGATGACGAGCTGGCCTTCGCCTTCCATTGCAGCACCGAGGACCCTGGCCTCGACTACGCGCATGAACGCTGCCTGACCGGCTACATGGGTCGCGCCATGGCGGTCTATCGGTTCCGCCACATCGAACGCGCGACGGGCATGATCTTCAAGGCGGTCGGGCTGGACCCGCGCGGCAAGCTCTCGGAGCTGGCGGCGCGCGGCGGCTGGCGGTTGCTGTGCTGGCGGCGGGAGCGCTACCGCCAGGCACTGCGGCGCGAGGCGCCCGACGACCTGGCGCGGGCCGCCTGAGCAACGCCCATGCCCGGCGCGGGATGTTGGGGCTGGTCGGGCTTGGCCTGGCCGGCTGCGGCACCCGCGCGCGCAGCCAACCGATGACCGAACCGGCGCGGCCGCCAGGCGATGGCCTGGCCGATCTGGCCCGGGCCCATGGCATCAGCTTCGGCACCGCGGTGCAGGGTGAGCTGCTGGCGCAGGACCAGGTCTATGCCGCCGCGGTGGCGGCGGAGGCCCAGCTGCTGGTGCCGGAATGGGAAGCGAAGTGGGAGGCGCTGCAACCGCGCGAGGGCGAATTCGACTTCGGCCCGCTCGGGGTTGTCGCCGGCTTCGCCCAGGCCCAGCGCAAGCAGCTGCGCGGCCATGCGCTGGTCTGGCACAACGCCATGCCGGACTGGCTGGCACCGGCGCTAGCGGAGGGCCCGGCGCGGGCACGAGCCGTGCTGGCCGCGCACATCGAAGGCGTGCTGGGCGCGACCCAACCGCTGATCCGCGACTGGGACGTGGTGAACGAGGTGCTGGCCAATCCGCCCGGCAGCCGCTTCACCGACCAGACCCCGGCGCGCGGCATCTTCCGGGACACGCCCTGGCTACGCGCCCTGGGGCCGGACTACATCGAGCTGGCGCTGCGCCTGGCGCGCGAGCGCGACCGCACGCTGCGGCTGACCATCAACGACTATGGGCTGGAGGGCGATACGCCCTGGGCCGAGCAGAAACGCCAGAACATGCTGGCCTTGGTGCGGGCGCTGCTGGCCGCGCGCTGCCCGCTGGACGCGGTGGGGCTGCAGGCGCACCTGCAGGTGGACGAACCCTTCCGGCCGGAGCCGCTGGCCGGCTTCATCCAGACGCTGCACGGGATGGGCCTTGCGGTGCTGATCACCGAGCTGGACTGCCGCGAGGGCGCCAACCTGCCGCCGGGGCAGGAGGCGCGCGACGGCATTGTCGCCGCCTATGTCCAGCAGGTGGTGGGCACCGCGTTGGCGGCGGGCTGCCGCACCGTGCTGACCTGGGGCCTGTCGGACCGCGATTCCTGGCTGAACCGCGACCCCGACGTGGCCCGGCGCGACGGCCAGCAGCATCGCGGCCACCCGCTGGATGCCGAGTTCCGCCGCAAGGCGATGTGGCAGGCGCTGGCGCGGAGCTTCGCCAGTGCCTGACCAGCCTCAGCCACGGGCCTTCCGCCAGGCCTGATAGTCGCGTTCGGTCATCGCGGCGGCGGCCTCGGCGGCGCGCTTCAGCCAGTCGTCCGGCAGCGCGGCCAACGCCTTGGCCAACGGCTTCGCCGGGCTGCTGGCGCGGTGCAGGCTGGCCAGCTCATGGCCCATGGCCGCGAGCATGGCGGGCGCCAGCAGCAGCTTGGGGTCCTTGGCCACCTCTATCTTGCGGTTGCTGGGGGAAAGCCGGCGCACTGCGATGTGGTTGGCCACCGCGTACCACGGGTCCGGCACACGAAACGCCGAGGTCGCCGCTTCCTGCGAGCGGATGGCGCGGTGGCCGCGGCCCGGCGGCAGCACCCAGCCGGAGGCGACCATGGCCTTTGCCTCCCGCGCCACCAGGGCACCGCGCCATTCCGCCAGCGCTACCCAGCGGGGCCGGCCGAGGCTGCCGGTGCCGGCGGTGCGCCGCGCCAGGCGGACGATCTCGGCGCCCGGCGGCAGCGCCGCCTGCAGCGCGGCAACCCAGCGCGCGCCGGGCTTCCCGCCGGCGGATTTCAGCTTGGCCCGCAGCCCCTGCCAGAAGCCTTCGCCGGGCTCGCCCGGGTTGGCCAGCACCGCGTCGCGCAGCTTGCCGGCCTGCTGGTCCATCACCTTGGGGCCGGGGGCGGCCAGGCCGGCGGCATAGCCCTCGAGCAGCGCATCCGCCAGGTCCCGCGCCTTGGCGCCGGCCAGCACACCGGAGGCACCCAGCCGCACCAGGTCCAGCGGCCAGGGCATCTCGGCGGCCTCGTCATAATCATTGATGCCCCAGACCAGGCGGCCATCGGCGTCTCGCCAGGTGCCGAAATTCTCCAGGTGGATGTCGCCGACGGCCAGCACGGTTTCCGCTTTGGCCAGGCTGGGGCAGCAGTCCAGGATGGTCTCGGCCCAGCGCCAGTAGGTGGCGCGCAGGAACGGGAAGGGGGCCTCGGCCATGCGGGCGTGCTTGCGGTCCAGGTCCGCCTGCACGAGTTCGTCGCCCAGCTCCTGGCGCAGCCAGGCCTCATAGCGCGCGGTGGATGCGGTGATGTTCATCGTCGTTCCGTGGGGCAGTGTGTATCATCAGGCCGAACAGGGCCGCGTGGCGAACACGTCGGGTTGCATGGGAGAGATAGCATGACCAGCCGTCGCACCGCCCTCGGCGCCGTGGCCGCGCTCGGGGCCGGCCTGTTTCCAGCGGGGCGTGCGCGGGCGCAGGCCGAGCCAGCGGCCGGCTTTCCCGACCGCCCGGTGCGCTACATCGTGCCCTTCACCCCGGCCGGGCTGACCGACATCATGGCCCGGCTGGTGGCGCAGAAGCTGGGCGACGCCTGGGGACGGCCGGTGGTGGTGGACAACCGCGCCGGCGGCAACGCCATGATCGGCGCCGATGTCGCCGCCCACGCGCCGGCCGATGGCTACACGCTGCTGGCCATCACCCTGACCCATGCGGTCAATGTCGGGCTGTTTCCGCAGGCGCCCTACCACCTGCTGCAGGATTTCCGCCCGGTTTCCATCCTGGGGTCGCTGCCACTGGTGGTGGTGGTGCCGCAGGCCAGCCCGCTGCGCAGCCTGGGCGAGCTGATCGCCCAAGCGAAGACCCAGCCGATGAATGGCGGCTCCTCCGGCAATGGCTCGCCGCCGCATCTGGGGCTGGAACTGGTGCGGCGCGTGGCCGGGGCCGGCGCCAACCTGGTGCATGTGCCCTACCGCGGCGGCGCGCCGGGGGTGACCGACCTGGTGGCCGGCAACCTGCAGCTGATGGTGTCCAACCTGCCGGAATGCATCGGGCAGATCAAAGGCGGCCGGTTGCGGGCGCTGGGCATCACCGGCGCCACGCGCAGCCACCAGGTGCCGGAAGTGCCGACGGTGCGCGAGCTTGGCTTCCCCGGGCTGGAGATCACCAACTGGACCGCCATGCTGACCAACGCCGGCGTGCCGGCTCCGGTGTTCGAGCGGATCGAGCGGACCACGCTGGCGGCGATGCGCGACCCCGACCTGCGGCGCCGCGCAGTGGACGGCGGCTTCGACGTGCTGGGCTGGGATGCCGACCAGTCCCGCGGCTTCCTGCAGGCCGAAGTGGCCCGTTGGTCGCGCCTGGTGCGGGAAGCCGGGATCAAGGCCGATTAGCCGCGGCCCATCGGCCGATCTGCACTGCCCATGCCGGCGGCGCGGCCTATATGAAGGGCCACGAACACGGCGTCGCGGGTCTGAGCGGCGCCCGCGCAACATGGAGAGCGAGCGATGAACCCGGCCGACTTCCTGATCGTCACGATCATCGTGGATGGCGAGGCGCATGCGATCCGGCTGGCCGAGGTGCTGGTGGAGGAGCGGCTCGCGGCCTCCGTGCAGGTGCCGCCGCCGCATGAGAGCTACCGGATGATGGAGACGGGCGGCATGGCGGTATACCGCGAATGGGCGGTTCGCGCGGTGACGGTGGCAAGCCGGTTCGACCAGCTGTCGGAGCGTGCCGGCCGCATGACCGGCATCGTGATGCCCGGCATCACGGCGGCGCCGCTGACGGTGGTGCATCCGAAGTTCGAGGGCTGGCTGCAGCAGGTGATGAGCGCCTGCACCGAATGCGGCTGACATGGCCCGATTGAGCCTGGAGGCCGCCGAGCGGCTGGCACTGGATGCGCTGCAGGCGGCCGGCGCGTCGCCCGGCATGGCGGCCGCGACGGCGCGCGCCCTGGTGGCGGCCGAGGCGCAGGGCCAGGCCGGACACGGGCTTTCGCGCGTGCCGCAATACATTGCTTTCCTGCGCAACGGCCGGGCGGCTGGCGACGCGGCGCCGCGCGTGGTGGCCGAGCGTGGCGGCGCGGCCCTGGTGGATGCCGGGCATGGCCTGGCCTTTCCGGCCATGGACCTGGCGGTGCGCGAGGCCACGGGTCGGGCGCGCAGCCACGGCGTCGCCCTGGTTGGGCTGACCAACAGCCAGCACGCCGGCGCCATGGGGCTGCCGGTGGAGGCTTTGGCGCGGCAGGGGTTGGTCGCGCTGGCCTTCACCAATTCGCCCAGCGCCATGCCGGTGCCCGGCGGCCGGCGACCGTTGATGGGCACCAACCCCATCGCCGCCGCCTTCCCGCGCCGCAACGCCGCGCCGCTGGTGGTGGACCTCGCCCTGTCGGAAGTCGCGCGCGGCAAGATCATGGTTGCGGCCAAGGCCGGCAAGCGCATCCCGGAGGGCTGGGCGATCGACGCCGAGGGCCGGCCGACCACCGACCCGAACGCGGCGCTTTCCGGGGCGATGCTGGCCATGGGCGGCACCAAGGGTGCGCTGCTGGCGCTGGTGGTGGAACTGCTGTGCGCGGCGCTGACCGGGGCCGCGTTCGGGTTCGAGGCGGACAGTTTCTTCCAGGACGAGGGCAACCGGCCCCGCCTCGGCCAGGCGCTGCTGGCGATAGACCCCGGCGCGCTGGCCGGGCAGGCGGTGTACCTGGAGCGGGTGGAGGCGCTGATCTCGGCGATGCTGGCCGATGAGGGCGTGCGCCTGCCGGGCAGCCGCCGCGCCGGACTGGCCGAGGCTGCGGCCAAGGAAGGACTGGACCTGCCGGACGCGCTGGTGGATAGGCTGCGCGACCTTGTCCGAAACTGACTACCAGCGCCAGCCGCGCATCCCCAACCCGCACCGCATCTGCGGCGTCGCCCCGGTGCGGGCGCTGTTCCTGCGTCGGGCGGAGGACGTCATCCGGCTGTTCTACCTGCCGGAGCGCCGGCGGGAGGCGGGGCCGCTCTGCGCCCACCTGGCGCGCACGCGTCGGGTCTACCGCGAGGTGGACGACCACGAGCTGGCCCGGATCGCCGGCACCGAGCACCACGGCGGCATCGTTGCCATCGCCAGCCTGCGCTATGCCGAGGAACTGGCCGGACACGCCCTGCCGGCCAAGCTGCCGGCGGCGCCGATCCTCACTGTGCTGGATGGCATCGGCAACCCGCACAACCTGGGCGCCATCGCGCGCACCGCGGCGTTCTTCGGCTGCAAGGGCCTGGTGCTGAGCGACGACCCGCGGCAATGCGACCTGTCCGATGCCGCCTTCCGCACCAGCGAGGGCGGGCTGGAGCATCTGCGCGTCATGCGGGCGCGACACCTGCCCAACCTGCTGCTGGGCATGCAGCAGACCTACCTGACCGTGGCGGCGGTGGCCGCCGGTGGCGTGGCGCCGGAAGCGTTGCCGCGCGGCCGGCCCTTCGCGCTGGTGCTGGGCAATGAGGAGACCGGCCTGCCCGAACCGACGTTGGCGGCCTGCGAGGCGCGGGTGACGCTGCCCGGCAGCGGGCTGGTCGAGAGCCTGAACGTGGCCGCCGCCGCCGCCGTGCTGCTGCACGCGCTGCTGGCCGCCGCGCCGCCCCAGGCCGCGCCGCCCAAACCAGCCCGCCGCCGCGGCTGAGACCGGCCTTGCGTCCGGCTGGCTTGCGTTGGCGATGCAACAAGGCAATCTCTCGGCCGTGACCCTGGCCATAACCCCCGAGCCGCCCGGCCTGCGCATGGCCTTCAGCGGCAGGCTGAACGCCACCGCCGCGGCGCGGGACTGGGCCGAGGCGACCCGCCGGGCCCGCATGGGCGAACCGCTGCACCTGGACCTGAGCGGGCTGGAAGCGCTGGACATGGCCGGCGCCGTGCTGCTGCTGCGGCTGGAGAACCTGGCCGGCCCAGCGCGCTGGACGGTGCCGCCCGGACCGATGCAGACCATGCTGGACCGTACCCGCACGGCGCTGTCGGGGCCGCGCCCGCCGGCCGCCGCGGCGTCGCTGCCCTGGCTGGCCTGGTTCGGCCAACTGGCCTGGGATGCCGGCGGGGCGCTGGTCACCCGGCTGGCCTTCCTGGGGGAGGCGGTGGCTTCCGGCCTGGCACTGCTGAGCCATCCGCGCCGGCTGCGCCGGACCGAACTGCTGCGACACCTGGACGAGGCGGGCCTGCGGGCATTTCCGCTGTGCATCCTGCTGGGGTTGCTGCTGGGCATGATCCTGGCGTTCCAGTCCTCGGTGCCGATGCGCCGGTTCGGCGCCGAGAGCTTCATCCCCAACCTGGTCGGCATTTCCCTGCTGCGGGAGTTGGGGCCGCTGATGGCGGCGGTGATCCTGGCCGGGCGCACCGGCAGCGCCTTCGCCGCCGAGATCGGCACCATGACGGTGAACGAGGAAGTGGATGCGCTGCGCGTCATGGGCATCGACCCGATGGCCTGGCTGGTGCTGCCCCGCATCCTGGCCGCGCTGGCGGTGATGCCGATCCTGGCGTTGGTGATGGACCTGGCCGGGCTGATCGGCATGGGGGTGGTGATGGGTACGCTGGGCTACCCGCCGGCCAGCGTGGTCGCCGCGCTGGAGCGTGCCCTGGTGTTGCGCGACTTGCTCGGCGGGCTGTTCAAGGCCGCCGTGTTCGGACTGGCGGTGGGGCTGATCGGCTGCCGTGCCGGGCTTTCGGCCGGCCGCGGGCCGCGGGCCGTCGGCGACGCCGCGACCTCGGCGGTGGTGGGCGGCATCGTCGCCATGGTGCTGCTGGATGGGCTGTTTGCCACGCTGTTCTATCGGCTGGGGCTGTGATGCCGGTCGGGGGGATGCCGGTCGCGGGGATGCCGCTCGCGGGTAGCGCCGGGCGTCGTCGGGGGGCGCCGGCGCATGGCTGAGCCGGTGGTGCAGGTGCAGGGGCTGCGGGCCGCCTTCGACGGACAGACGGTGTTCGAGAACGTCGGCTTCGAGGTGCGGCGCGGCGAGGTCTTCGTGATCCTCGGTGGCTCGGGGTGCGGCAAGTCCACCCTGCTGAAGCACATGATCGGACTGTATGCGCCAGCCGCCGGCACGGTGCACGTGCTGGGCCAGGACATCCATGCGCTGGAGGGGTCGGCGCGGCAGGCGCTGCTGCGGCGGATCGGTGTCATGTGGCAGTCCGGCGCGCTGTTCGGCAGCGACACCCTGGCCGAGAACGTGATGGTGCCGCTGGAGCAGCACACCCGCCTGCCGGCCGAGGCCCGCGCATTGTTGGCGCGGGCCAAGCTGGGGCTGGTTGGGCTGAGCGACGCCGCGGCACGCCTGCCGGCCGAGATCAGTGGCGGCATGGCCAAGCGTGCGGGCATCGCCCGTGCCATGGCACTTGACCCGCCCATATTGTTCCTCGACGAACCCTCGGCCGGGTTGGACCCGATCACCTCGGCCGGACTCGATGCGCTGATCGTGCAACTGGCCCGCGACCTCGGCACCACCTTCGTGGTGGTGACGCATGAGTTGCAGTCCATCCTGTCGATCGGCGATCGTTGCATCATGTTGGACAAGGAAGCGAAGGGCATGATCGCCGAGGGCGACCCGCGCGCGCTGCGCGACCACAGCGACAACCCTGTGGTGCGCGCCTTCTTCCGCCGCGAGGTGATGGCGTGAGCGCGCCCGCGCCGCGCCCCTGGGCTGGCGTTGCGCCAGGCGGGCGCCTTGGCGGCGACCGCCGCCCTGTCGGTCGGCGGCGCTGGAGCGACCGCCACCCTGTCGGTCGGCGGCGCTGAGATGCCGACGCAGCGGGCGCTGTATTTCCGCGTCGGCCTGCTGGTGCTGGCTGGCGCGGTGCTGGCCATCGGTTTCCTGCTGTTTCTGGTAGGCAACAACTTCGGCAACCGGCCGGTGATCTATGAAACCTACATCCGCGAGTCGGTGCAGGGGTTGGATGTCGGCGCCCCGGTCAAGTATCGCGGCGTCTCGCTCGGCCATGTCACCGAGATCGGCCTGGTTTCCGCCACCTACCGGGCGCCTCAGGGCGAGCCCTTCGCCGGCGCCTTCCAGATGGTGCTGGTGCGGTTCGACGTGAACATGGCCAGTGTCGGCGAGACCGCGCCGGACCTGGACGAGGCGGTGAAGCAGGGCTTCCGGGTGCGGCTGGCGTCCCAGGGGCTGACCGGCTTGGCCTACCTGGAGATGGACTTCCTGGCGGCCGACCGTTTCCCGGCGGAACGTCCACCCTGGACCCCGCGCTACCCCTTCATCCCCGCGGCGCCCTCCACGGTGGCGCAGGTGCAGACCGCGGCGCAGATGCTGCTGCAGCGGCTGGAACAGGTCGATCTGGCCGGGCTGATCGACAACCTGTCGGGCCTGCTGGCCGACCTGCGCAAGGAAACCAATGAGGGCGACTTCAGCTCCGTGCTGACCGAGGCGGCCAGGCTGCTGCGTCGGCTCAACGACGGCACCTCCGGCGGCGACCTGCCCAGTGCGGTGGCTGATATCCGCGCCGTGGCCGCCGAGGCGCGCGCGCTGCTGTCCAGCCGCGACCTGCGCGGCACCTTGGCCGGCGCCAACCAGGCCATGGCCGAGGTGCGGACCGCCGCGGCCCGGCTGCCGGCCAGTCTGGCGGCGCTGGAAAACACGTTGCGCAGCGCGCGCGGCACCACCGGAGACCTGCAGGCCGACCTGGACCCGATCCTGCGCGACCTGCGCAGCGCCGTGGCCAACCTGCGCGACACCACCGAGTTGCTGCGCCGCTATCCCTCCCAGGCGATCTTCGGCGCGCCGCCGCCTTCCGGACGATGACCATGCCCCGCCCCGCCCCGCGCCGCCGCCAGTTGCTTGCGTTGCCCCTGCTGCTGGCTGGGTGCTCGGTCCTGCCGGACCGGCCCTACCGGGAGGTACGGCGCTTCGCGCTGACGCCGGAGCGGCCCGTGACCGCGCCGCCGCCGGCGGCGGGACCGGTGCTGCTGCTGCGCGGTATGCGGGCGGCGCCGGGGCTGGACCAGCGTGGCCTGCGCAGCCTGAGTGCCGATGGCCAGGTGACGCAGGACTTCTGGGCGGAATGGGCAGCGCCGCCGGCCGAGTTGGCCGAGGAGGCGACGCGCCGCTGGCTGGCGGCCAGCGGGCATTTTGCCGCCATCACCGCGCCGGGGTCCCGGCTGCGTGCGGGCCTGGTGCTGGAAGCGGAGTTGCTGCGGCTACAGGCCGAGCCTGGCGCTCGGCGGGCACGGGCGACGCTGGCCGGGCTGCTGCTGCGGGAAGCGCCGGAAAGCGGGGCGCCGACGCGCATCCTGGCGCAGCTGCAGGCCGAGGGTAGCGCTCCGCTGTCGCCGGGCGATGATCCGGCACTGGCGGCCGCGGCGATGCGCGCGGCGCTGGGGCAAGCGCTGGCCGGGCTGGAAGCGCAGATTGTCGCGGCGATGCCGCGCGGGAGCTAGGATGGCGATGCCGCGCGGGAGCTAGAACGGCGATGCCGCGCGGCCATCGCCCGAGGGCTCAGCCGAGGCTGGCCTGGGTTGATCCGCAAGGCGGCGCCGGACGCCAGGCTTGCTTGGTCCAGGCGACGAAGCGGCGCCAGGCGCGCACGGTCGGCCCCTCGGACCAGCCGCGTAGGCTGGCGGCCCAGAGCAGGGCGTTGTCTTGCGGGGCGCTGTCCTGCACCGCGGCGGGGTGGCTCGGGCAGGCCGCATCGCCGCCGGCATCGGCGAGCATCAGCGCCTGCGTCGTGGCCTGGGCGCTGCCGAACAAGCTGAAGTTGGCCACGGACGGCAGGGCTAGCCGCGTAGCGCCGGCAGCATGGCCCTGCTGCGTCCCCGGCATCGGTCCGACCGCCCCCAAGGCAATGGCGAGGGCCAGCGCGAAGATCGACATCGTCCAGCGCATCACGCGGCGCTCCTCTCAGCGCCGGCGCGGTAGACCGCATGGCTGCGGCCAGGCGCAGCGGCGATGATTCGCGGTTGGCGGGGCATGCGAGGCATCAGCACCATTCTTCAGGGAAAGAAAGACTGTTGACGCATCCTTGACGTGTATCGAGATGTGCTGTCCAGCAAAAATTAGTCAAAAAGCGACAGAACGTCTCATTTTTCGCAAATTCCGCAGGATTGGGATGCGGTCCTCGGGCGGCGCTGGCCCTGGCGACGCAGGTCGTCGCAACCGATGATTGACCCGGACGCAACCGGATGCGACCACTTCGCCGTGCACGCGCTTGACCCAAGCATCGCCGGCCAGCTCGCCGAGGATCTCCCTCGGCCCGACTTCCTGCGCATCATCCGCACCTTCCACGACGACCTGACGCGCCTGACGGCGGAGCTTGCCGCCGCGGTCCGGCAGGGCGACGCCCGGGGGTTCCAGCGCGCCGCCCATAGCCTGGCCGGCGCCGCCGGTGCGGTGGGCGCGCTGCGGCTGGAAGCGGCGGCGCGCCGGGGCATGCTGGGGGCCGAGGCGCCTTCGCCAGCCCTGGCCGCGCAGATCGGCGCCGAGGCGCAGGCGGCGCTGGTGGCCCTGGCGGACCTGATTGCATGAGCCAGCCGCCGGCCCGCATCCTGCTGGTGGAGGACACGCCGACCCAGGCGGAGGTGGCCAAGGCGCTGCTGCGCGACCTCGGCGTTGAGATCCGCCACGCCGAGACCGCCGGCCGCGCCCTGGCCGATGCGCAGGCCTTCCCGCCCGATGCCATCCTGCTGGACCTGGAGTTGCCGGATTTCTCCGGCTTCGAGCTGATGCGGAAGCTGCGGGCGGAAGGGGTGGAGGCGGCGATCATCGTGGTCACCGCCAACGCCAGCGTGAACACCGCGGTGGAGGCGATGCGCCAGGGCGCCGTGGACTTCATCGTCAAGCCCTACGCCAAGGCGCGGCTGACCGTCACGCTGACCAATGCGCTGGAAAAGCGCGCGCTGACCCAGGAACTGAAAACCGTCCGCGCCCAGCTCTCGCGGGACCGGTTCTTCGGCTTCATCGGGGCCTCCGCCCCGATGCAGGCGGTGTACCGCACTATCGAGAGCGTCGCCGCTTCCCGCGCCAGCGTCTTCATCACCGGCGAAAGCGGCACCGGCAAGGAGCTGGCGGCCGAGGCGATCCACAAGGCATCGCCGCGGGCGGCAAAACCCTTCGTCGCGTTGAACTGCGGCGCCATCCCGCGGGACCTGCTGGAAAGCGAGGTCTTCGGCCATGTGAAGGGCGCCTTCACCGGCGCCACCGACAACCGGGTGGGTGCGGCCAAGCAGGCCGATGGCGGCACGCTGTTCCTGGACGAGATCGGCGAGATGCCGCTGGAGATGCAGGTCAAGCTGCTGCGCTTCGTGCAGACCGGCAGCTTCCAGCCGGTGGGCGCCAGCCGGACCGAGAAGGTGGACGTGCGCTTCGTCTGCGCCACCAACCGGGACCCGTTGGCCGAGGTGGAGGCTGGGCGGTTCCGCGAGGACCTGTATTACCGGCTCTATGTCGTGCCGTTGGCCTTGCCGCCGTTGCGGGAACGTGGGGCCGATGCCGTGCTGATCGCCCGGGTGCTGCTGGCCCAGGCCAACCGCGAGGAAGGCAGGCGGTTTCGCGGCTTTGCGCCGGAAGCCGAGCAGGCCATGCAGGCCTATCCCTGGCCGGGCAATGTGCGGCAGTTGCAGAACGTGGTCCGCAACGTGGTGGTGCTGCATGACGGGGAGGTGGTGACGCCGGCTATGCTGCCGCCGATGTTGCTGCGCGCCGCGCCGCGCGGCGGCCTCGCCGGGCAGCCGGTGCCGGCCGAGCCGTCGCTGCCGGCCGAACCCGCTGTCGCGCCGGCCGAGCCGTTGCTGCCGGCCGAACCCGCTGCCGCGCCAGCCGACCCCGTTGCGTTGCCGGGCGTGCCGATGCCGGCCTTGCCGGCGCCCGCTCCCGAGCCGGTCTTCTTCGCTCCGCCGCCGGTGGTCTATGTCGCCTCACCGCCGCCACCACCGCGGATAGAACCGCTGGCGGTGATGGAGAAGCGGCTCATCCTTGCTGCCCTGGCCGAGACGCAGAACGACGTCGCGCGCGCCGCAGCGCTGCTGGAGATCAACCCCAGCACGGTCTACCGCAAGCTGCAGAGCTGGAAGGCCGCGGGATAGCCGCGCTGCAACGGCGACACCGGGACGCGTTTCCGGTTGGCGTCGCCACAGCGGCGGATAGTGGCCACGGACCATCCGGCGTGCTTACGCGGGCTGGGCTGGTGGTCGCGGACGCTATTGTTGAGCGGCGACGGCGCGCGGACTTCCGTCGGCAACCCGCCCGGACCGATGCTCCGGCCGATGGACGAGGCCGGCAGCGGCGGCAGGTGTTGGCAAGCCCTGCGGCGGCGCCTCAGTCGGTCGGCGTCAGGCTCTTGATCAGTTCGAACACCCGCTTGCGCACGGCGGGGTCGGTGATGCGGTAGTAGGCACGCACCAGTTCCAGGGTTTCCCGGCGATGCAGCGTGTCTTCCTCGAAGCCGTCCTGGCTCTCGGCGAAGCCGGCGACGCGGCTGCGGCCGTTGGTGGTGCCGCCCATCGCATCGGGCATGTCGTCGAAGAAGAAGCCGATCGGCACGTCCAGCACGCGGGCCAGGTCGAACAAGCGGGAGGCACCGATGCGGTTCACGCCGCGTTCGTACTTCTGCACTTGCTGGAAGGTCAGGCCAAGGGCTTCACCGAGCTTTTCCTGGCTCATGCCAAGCAGGGTGCGGCGCAGGCGGACGCGGCTGCCGACGTGCACGTCGATGGGGCTGGGGCGGTGCTCGCGGTCGGCGCGCTCAACAGGCTCGTCGCTCGGCATCACGCGTCCATCCCACTCCCGGACCTCGGTCTTCGCCATGCTGTCAGGCCCATTCATCGCTGGACAAAAGGGGGCCATGGAACCGCCCCAAGGCGGTCGCGGCCCCTACTGACAGGAAGCTTTAAGGGATTCGCAAGGAAGCGTCAATACTTTTGAGAATTCTCAAAAAAGATGGCTCACGCGTCGGTTCAAGCTTCACCAGTGGGTTCCCGCCCTGGGCGAGAGACAAAGAGGTAGCAAAGCGTTAAAATTACCGTGATCCCCGGTACCCAGAGCCCAAGCCGCCCGAAGATTGTGGCCGAGGCGGCACCCGGAAGCGCCGTGGCTACGGTGCCCGCCTGGCCCAGCCCGAGCATGGCCATGCGCCGGCCATGGGCGTCGAACACCGCCGAGATGCCGGATTGCGCCGCACGGGCCAGCGGCAGCCCTTCCTCCACCGCCCGCATCCGGGCCGCGGCCAGGTGTTGCCAGGGGCCGGCCGATTCGCCGAACCAACTGTCGTTGGTGATGTTGACCAGCCATTGCGGCCGCGGTGTCGGCACCACCTGGCCGGGGAAAATGACCTCGTAGCAGATGAGTGCGCCGACATCGGGCAGGCCCGGTATCTGCAGGCGGGTCGGGCCGGGGCCGGCGCCGAAATCGGCGCCGCCAGCGCCCCCGGCCACCAGCCGCACCGGCAGCAGGCCCGACAGCGGGCTGTACTCGCCGAACGGCACCAGATGAGATTTATCGTATATATTAAGCACGTGACCGCGCGGGTCCAGCACCACCAGGCTGTTCCACACCTGCGCCAGCGTGCCATCCGGTCGCCATTTCGCCCGCACCGAACCGGCAAGGAGCAGCGCATTGGCTGGCAGGCTGGCGGCGGCGAGGCGGATCGCCTCGGGGTCCTGTGCCAAAAGGAAGGGGCTGGCGGTTTCCGGCCAGACCACGGCCAGCGGCCGGTCCGGGTGCGCCGCGGCCTCGGCGGCGGCAGCACTGGCGGTGAGATCAAGGTAGCGTTGAAAGTTGGCGCGGCGCTGGGCCGGGTCCCACTTCATCTCCTGCGCGATGTTGCCCTGCACCAGCAGCAGCCGCACGCCGGGCGGGGAGGGGTCCGGGCCGGCCAGCCGCCACAGTCCGAAGCCCGCCAGCACCAGCACCAGCACCCCGCCGGCCAGCCAGAACCGGCGGCCCAGCAGCGGCAGGCTGGCCAGCAGCAGCGTCAGCAGTGAGAGCCCGTGCACCCCGATGATCGAGGCGGCCTGGATCGGCAGGGCGGCAAAAGCCCAGACCGAGCCGACTAGGTTCCAGGGGAAGCCGGTGAAGGCCCAGCCGCGCAGCAGTTCGCCGGCGACGAAGGCGGCAGCGAAGCCCAGCACGCGGCGCCAACCCGGTGGCAACCACCAGGCCAGCACGGCGGCAGGCACGGCGAACAGCGCCATGGGTACCGCCAGCGCCGGCGCGGCCAGCGGCACCAGCCACCAGAAATGCGCCACATCCTTCAGGATGGCGGAGGTGACCCAGTACACGCCGGCGACGTGATGCGCCCAGGCCCAGAGGAAGCCGAGCAGCGCGGCCTGCCGCCAGCCTGGCGCGCGACCAAGCAGCCAAAGCAGGCCTGGCACCGCCACCAGCAGCGCCGGCACGATATGCAACGGCGGCAGCGCCAGGGTAGCGCAGAGGCCGAGCGGCAGCATGGCCAGCCGCGGGTGGCGGGCGGCCAAGGCATGCAGGCGCGGAGGATAGGGCAGGGTCTCGCTCACGCTCCGCCCGTAGCGGTGCGGCACTCCGGCGGCAAGTGCCGCGTGGTTACAGCCCGCCGGCCGGGCGATGCCGGTCGGGCAGCGGCCGGCGCGGCAGGCGCCGGCGGCTGCGTCCCAGCGCTACCCAGGCACCGCCGGTGGCAACCAGCGCCGTGCTCAACAGCCCCCAGGCCAGCAGCATTCTGAGCACCTGCCCGAGCCATGACAGCGGCAGCAGGTCGAGCCAGACCAGCATGGTGAGCACGACCCCACCGATAACCACATGTTCCACAACCGAATGACGCATGGTCGTTTCCCGAGGCGCCCTTTTGACCGTGGGAGCTCTCACTGCTGAACGAGCGACGTTGACGTGAAGATTGTATACTACACTGATTTGTGACTCAAGCCGAATCCGTCAACCCGCTTGACGCAGCCCCCGGGGTTACACCGAAGGCGGCCCGGAAGGCGGCGCCGAAGGCGGGTGCGCTGGCATAGCCAACCGCGGCGGCGGCGCGCGCCGGGCTGACACCGCGAGCCAACAGCGCGGCCGCCTCGGACAGCCGCAGCAACTGACGCCAGCGGCCGAAGCTCATGCCGGTCTCGCGCTGGAACAGCCGGGCGAGGGTGCGCGGGCTGGCGCCGCTGCGCTCGGCCCAGGCTTCCACCGTCAGCGGGCTGGCGGGGTCGGCCTGCAAGGCGGCGGCCAGGCGGGCCAGGCGTGGGTCGTGCAGCGCCGGCACGCCCAGTGGCAGGGCCGGGGCGCGGGCGATCTCGTCCAGGATCAGCGCGGCGACATGCCCGGCGCGGCCGGCCGGGTCCCATTCCAGCGGCTCCTCGCAGGCCGCCAGCACCAGGGCGCGCAGCAGCGGCGAAACGCCCATGACGGCGCTGCCCACCGGGCCGGCCGCGGCGGCATCGGCGCGCAGGAACAGCGCGCGCATCGCGACCTCGCCCTGCATGGTCACGCTGTGCGGCGTATTGGCGGGCACCCAAAGGGCACGGCCGGGCGGTACCACGTAGGCCATGCTGTCGGTGGCGATCCGCATGACCCCGGCGATGGCATACAGCAACTGGGCGCGGGCGTGGCTGTGCCGGCCGGTGGCGTGGGCGTCCAGGTAGTCCCGCGCGAAGCCGGCAAGCGGGCGGTCCACGACCTCCTGCGGGAAGCCGCGCAGCGGTGCCAGGGCGCCGGGATGGCTGAATGGCGACATGATCTGACCTGACGTCTCTACTCGGCCAGGCTAGGCTGCCGCTCAGGAAATGGACAACGGAAACATGCGCGACCAGGCAATGCGGCAGATCGTGTTCATCAACACGGCGCACTTCCTCAACCACTACATCCTGCTGATCCTGGCCACCGCGGTGCTGGGCATGGTGACCCAGGCGCCGGCGGCCTTCGGGCACGAGTACGGGCCGATCCTGGCACTGGGGACCACGATGTTCGTGCTCTATGGCCTGGGCGCCCTGCCGATGGGCTGGCTGCAGGAGAAGTTCGGCCGCAAGGCGATGATGGCGGTGTTCTACTTCGGCACCGGCGCCGGGCTGCTGGTGGCGGGCATCGCGCCCTCGCCGCTGGTGCTGGCGGTGGCGCTGGCCTGCATGGGCGCCTGCGCCGCGATCTACCACCCCATCGGCACGGCCATGCTGGTGGAGGCCGCCGGCGACAGGGTCGGCCGGTCCATGGGCATCAACGGCGCGTTCGGCAACATCGGCGTGGCCTGCGCCCCGGTGGTGACGGCGCTGCTGGCGGCCAAGCTGGGCTGGCATTTTGCCTTTCTGGTGCCGGGCGTGGTCTGCATCTGCATCGGCCTGCTGTGGCTGCGCGAAGAGCCGTACGACTTCGTCAAGGCGGCCGGGCCGCAGAAGGCGTTCCCGGCCATTCCGCCCGCCATCGTGCGCCGCGCCGTGGTGGTGCTGATGGCCATCGCCACCGTTTCCGGCCTGGTGTTCAACGCCTTCTCCCTGCTGCTGCCCAAGCTGATGGAGGAGCGGCTGGCGGGGTCGCCGGACCTGTTGCCGGTGGTGGGGATGCTGGCCTTCCTGGCCACGCTGTGCGGCGGGCTGACGCAGTTCACCGTCGGGCGGATGATCGACAAGCATACGCTGAAGGGCGTGTTCATGCCGCTGGCCCTGGTGCAGATGCCCTGCATGCTGGCGCTGGCCTTCGTGCAGGGCTGGCTGGTGCTGCCGCTGGCCGGGCTGATGGCCGCCAGCATCTTCGGCCAGGTCACGGTGAACGAGACGATGACGGCGCGCTACGTGGCGCCGGCGCTGCGGGCCAAGCTGTACAGCATCCGCTTCACCATCGGCTTCCTCGGCGCCGCAGCCGCTTCCCCGCTGGTGGGCTTCCTGCATGAGGCGACGGGCACGTTGACCACGGCGCTGCTGGTACTTTCCGGCTTCGGGGCCGTCACCTTCATCTGTGCGCTGGCCTTCCCCAACCGCAAGGAGGAACTGCAGCCGGAGCTGTGGGCGCGGGCCCGGGAAAACGGCGCGCTGTCGGCCGCCGCCGAGTAGCGCATGGCGCCAGCCGCGCCGTTCGACCAGGCCCTGGCGCTGCATCGCCAGGGCCGGCTGGCCGAGGCGGAGAAGCTGTACCGCAAGCTGGCCGGGCGCGGGCCGCACGGCTTCGACGCGCAACACATGCTTGGCCTGGTGCTGCTGCAGCGTGGTGCCCTGCCGGCCGCTGCCCAAGCGTTGCACCGCGCCATCGCGTTGAACTCGCGGGTGGCGGCGGCGCACAACAACCTGGGCACCTGCCGTCAGCGCCAGGGCCAGCTGGCCGAGGCCCTGGCCAGCCACGAGGCTGCGCTGGCGCTGGACCCGGGCTATGTCGAGGCGCT
>CAIMOR010000247.1 GCA_903843125.1 uncultured Rhodospirillales bacterium | reverse complement strand
CTGGACGCCGCCGAGCGCGCCGCGCTGATCCGCGACGGCATCGCCGCCCTGGCCGCCGCCGAGGGGCTTGAGGTGGTGCCGGATGACGGCCTGCTGGCCGAGGTCTCCGGCCTGGTGGAATGGCCGGTGCCGCTGCTGGGCCGCATCGACGACGCCTTCATGGACCTGCCGCCGGAGGTGATGCGCACGACCATGCGCGTCAACCAGAAGTACTTCGCGCTGCGAACGAAGGACGGCCGCGCGGCGCCGCGCTTCGCGCTGGTGGCGAACATCACCGCGACCGATGGCGGCCAGGCGCTGGTCGCCGGCAATGAGCGCGTGCTGCGGGCCCGCCTCAGCGATGCGCGGTTCTTCTGGGACCTGGACCGCAAGCAGAAGCTTGAGGACTTCCTGCCCAAGCTGGAGACGGTGGTGTTCCACGCCAAGCTGGGCACGCAGGGGGAGCGGGTGCGCCGCCTGGTGCGGCTGGCCGGCTTCATTGCTGAGGGTCTTGGCGCGGATGTTACGCAGGCTAGGCGGGCGGCGCTCCTGGCCAAGGCCGACTTGGCAACCGGCATGGTCGGTGAATTTCCGGAGTTGCAGGGCATTATGGGACGCTACTATGCCCTGGTCAGCGAGGCGCCGGAGGTGGCGGAGGCTATTGCCGCGCATTATCGTCCCATGGGTCCAACCGATGCAGTGCCATCACAGAAGTTGGCAATCTGTGTCGCGCTGGCGGACAAGCTGGATCAGTTGGCGGGCTTCTTTAGAGCCAATGAGCGACCTTCGGGCTCGGGTGACCCGTATGCGTTGCGGCGCGCAGCCTTGGGCGTGATTCGAATTATCCGCGACAATCAGCTGCGCATTGGCTTGCTTTCAGAACTGCTGGAGACACTCTTTCCCTATGAGGATGCCAGTGCGCTTGAGCGATCAGAAGTCATCGCAAGCATGGTCGCGGCAATAAAGCGAATGGGCGCGGACGTCTCTGTGCGGGTTGAGCCTCAGTTCGAAGACATAATAAGCACCGCCACCGAAGTCCTCGACTTCCTCTTCGATCGCCTCCGCGTCCAACTCCGCGCCGAGGGCGCCCGGCACGACGTGGTCGCCGCCATCCTCGGCACCACGCCGGATGACGACCTGACCCGCCTGCTCGCCCGCGCCGAGGCCCTCCGCGCCCTGGTGGAATCGGAGGACGGCGCCAACCTGCTGGCCGCCTATCGCCGCGCCGCCAACATCCTGCGCATCGAGGAGAAGAAGGACGCCGCCAGCTATACCGGGGCCGAACTGAACCCCGCCGACCTGACCCTGCCCGAGGAGCAGGCCCTGGCCGCGGCGCTGGACCACGCCGCCCCCGAAGCCGCCCGCCTGCTGGCCACCGAACACTTTGCCGAAGCCATGGCCGCCCTGGCCACCTTGCGCGCGCCGCTGGATGCCTTCTTCGACAAGGTCTTGGTCAATGAACCGCAGTTCCGGCGCAATCGCCTGGCCCTGCTCGCCCGGCTGCGGGCCGCGATGGATTCGGTCGCGGATCTGTCAAAACTTGAAGGTTGATTTACACGCAGATGGCATCGCCTTTGCCCAGTCGCTAGGCTTGCCGCCTGCGTTGGGCCCGCATGCCGGGCCGCGTCGCAGCCGGCGCCGCATAATGCAAGAGGATGACCGCCAATGACCCAGTGGGTTTACAGCTTCGGCGCCGGCCACAACGAAGGCTCGGCCGAGATGCGCAACCTGCTGGGTGGCAAGGGT
>CAIMOR010000246.1 GCA_903843125.1 uncultured Rhodospirillales bacterium | reverse complement strand
GTGGAGCTGTGGCTGCCGCGCGGTGCCCAGGTGCCGGTCGGCGCGGCGGAACTGGACGCCGACGCCACCGACCCCAGCCTGCACGGCGACGCGACCTTGCTGGTGGTCGACGACGACGAGCATGTTCGCCTGGTGGCGGCGACGCAGCTGCGCGACCTGGGCTACGAGGTGCTGGAGGCCAACAGCGCCGAGACGGCCATGGTGCAGGCGATCGCAGCGCCCCGGCTGGACCTGCTGGTGACCGACGTGGTGATGCCGGGCGGCGACGGGCCGGAGATGGCGGCGCGGCTGCGCGCGCTGCGCCCGGCCACGCCGGTGCTGTTCGTCACCGGTTTCGCCGGCGGCCACACCTTGGTCGGCGAGACCGTGCTGGCCAAGCCCTATGCGGTGGCCGACCTGGCCAGGCACGTGCTGCTCAGCCTGGGCCGCGCCGTGCCGCCGCGCGACCGGCTGCTGGAACACCTGCGGTTGCCGGCCATGCGCCAGGCCTACCTGGGCTGGCGCCGCCTGCGCCAACCGCCCGGGCTGCCGCGGCCGGACGCGCCGGCCATGCTGGCCATCGCCGCCTCGCCGCACGCCTTCAGCGTAGCGGTGGAATGGCCCGACGCGGCGACGCCGGTGCTGCGCTACGTCAGCGTCGGCGCGGCGCTGACCGAGCGGCTGGGCCATGACATGGCAGGCACCCTGGTGGAGGACGCCAGCGACGGCGATGGCGATGGCCTCTTCCATGGTCAGGTCTCGATGTATCGGCGCTGCGCGCTGCGGGCTAAGCCGGCCAGCGACTACGCAAGGTACCGGCTGGGCGACCAGGACGACAGCCTGCGGTTCGAGCGGCTGGTGCTGCCGCTGGCGGTCGATGGCGGCCCGCGGGTTACGCTGCTGCTGGGGCTGGCCGTCTTCGAGGGGTCGCCCCAGGCCTGAACGGCTCGCCGCTGGGCCGCTGCTCAGCTTCCGTTCAGGCCAGCCTCGAACGCAGCGAAGGTGGCCTGGGCACCGGCCAGCGCCTCCGCGCGGAAGGCAGCGTCGGCGGCGCCGCTTTCCAGCGCGTCGCAGCAGGCCGCCCAGCGCCGCGGCTGGTCCGGGTCGGCGGCGAAGAAGCCGCTGGCGGCGGCGAGGTGCGGCTGGTCCTGCAGCCGGCGCCAGATCAGCCTGGCGCCAAGGGCCGAGCCCTCAACCACCCAGGCGCAGCCGAGGGCCGCCGCGGCGGTGTCGAAGCGGGGAACCGGCAGCGCCGGCGCGGTTGCAGCCTGCCCCAGGGCGACCAGGTCGGCCCGCAGCAGCGCGGCGCGCCGTGGCGGCGGCCAGGCCAGGCGCCAGGCGAACAGTGGCGAGGAATCGTGCCGCTCCAGCGCCCGCTCGATCGGCTCGTGCAGCGCCAGGGAGCGCCGCAACAGCCTGGCATAGGCCGCCACGTCGAGGTTGCCCGCGAACAGGTCGCGCATGGCGGGGTCCAGGTGCAGGCGCTGGTGCGATGCGTCGGTAGCATGGCGCAGCATCTGCCGCAGCGTAGCAGGGGCCGGGGGAACCGGTTGCAGAGGTTCCGCGCCACGCGATGGCAGGGGCAATCCCTTCTCCTCAGAGTCCACGTCGGGCCGCATTCCCCCGAACTGCCGTTGAGCTTGCGGCGCCAGGGTTGCTGCGGTGGCAGCGTGAACCGCACACGCGCGGGTCGCAAGCCTCAGCGCCGCACTGCCCGGCGACGTAGCGATGAGAAGGTCCATGCCAGCGGCCGAGGGGTTTGGCCGTCGGGTTTCAGTCCCACCTGGCTTCCGGTGGCATCGACATCAGGATCGCCTCGACATTCCCACCGGTCTTCAGGCCGAACAGCGTGCCCCTGTCGTGCAGCAGGTTGAACTCCACGTAGCGGCCGCGGCGGCGCAACTGGTGCTCGCGCTCGGCCGGGGTCCAGCAGCCGTGCATGCGGCGGCGGATGATCGCGGGGTAGCTGGCCAGGAAGGCCTCGCCGACATCGCGGACGAAGGCGAAGTCGGCCTCGGCGCCATGCCCCGGCGTGCGGTCGCCCAGCCAGTCGAAGAAGATGCCGCCCAGCCCACGCGGCTCGCCTCGGTGCGGCAGGAAGAAGTACTCGTCGCACCAGGCCTTGAAGCGCGGGTAGTAGCCGTCATCGTGGCGGTCGCAGGCCGCGCGGAAGGCGGCGTGGAAGTCGGCGGCGTCGGCCTGGGCTTCCGGTGCCTCGGGCCGCATCGGCGTGATGTCGCCGCCGCCGCCGAACCAGGCCCGGCTGGTGACGATGAAGCGGGTGTTGAAGTGCGCCGCCGGCACCAGCGGACTGGCCATGTGCGCCACCAGCGAAACCCCGGTGGCGAGGAAGCGCGGGTCTTCGTCGGCGCCCGGGATCTGCCGGCGGAACTCGGGCGTGAACTCGCCATGCACGGTGGAGACGTTGACGCCGACCTTCTCGAACACCCGGCCGCGCATCACGCTCATCTCGCCGCCGCCCCCCTCGGGACGCTGCCAGGGCGTGCGGGTGAAGCGGCCGGGGGGCGCGTCGCCGAGGCCTTCGGCCTCGATCGCCTCGAAGGCGGCGCAGAGCCGGTCGCGCAGCGCCTCGAACCAGGCCTGGGCCGGGGCGGCCAACGGGTGTTCGGGCACGGCGCTCAACAGAAGATATCGGCGGGCGCCAGCGCGCGGAGCTCGTCGGCCAGCTCGGTGCCGAGGCGGACGGCGTCGGCCATGTCGCCCTCCAGGCTGCGGCGGGCCAGGAAGCTGCCATCGGCGCGGGCCACCAGGCCGGTCAGGCGCAGCCGCTGGCCGGGCAGCGGCACCGCATGGCCGCCGATGGGCGTGCGGCAGCTGCCATCCAGCGCACCGAGCAGCGCGCGTTCGGCGGTGGCCATCGCGCGGGTCTCGCGGTCCTCGATGGCCTTCAGCAACTCCTGCAGATGCGTATCGGCGGCGCGGGCGGTGATGCCGACGATGCCTTGGCACGCTGCCGGCAGCATGGCCTCCGGCGGGATCACCAGGCTGGCCTCGTGCTCCAGCTCCATCCGGCGCAGGCCGGCGAGTGCCAGCATGGTGGCGAAGGGACCGCCCTCGGCGCGCAGCTTCCGCAGGCGACTCTGCACGTTGCCGCGGATCATCTCCACCTGCAGGTCCGGCCGCGCGTGCAGCAGCTGGGATTGGCGGCGGACCGAGGCGGTGGCGACGCGGGCGCCCTGCGGCAGGCAGTCCCAGGGCTGGTGGCAGCCGGTCCCGTTGTCGGCCAGCACCAGCGCGTCGCGGGCATCCTCGCGCCGCATCACGCAGGCCAGCACGATGCCGGGCGGCAGCTCGGTCTCCAGGTCCTTCAGGCTGTGCACCGCGAAGTCCACCCGGCGGTCCAGCAGGGCCTCGTGGATCTCTTTCGCAAACAATCCCTTGCCGCCGATCTCGGCCAGGCGCCGGTCCAGCACCTGGTCGCCGGAGGTGGCGATGACCTGCTCCTCGAAGCCCTGCATCTCCCGCAGGGCCGGGCAGAATTCCGCCATGCTGGCCAGGAAGTGCCGGGTCTGCCACAGCGCCAGCGGCGAGCCGCGGGTGCCGACCTGCAGCGGCAGCGCCGGGGCGTGGCGGCCGACGCGTGGCGGCGCCTCAGGCTCTCGCCGCGGCTGGACCGGACGCACGATGGAGGGCGGACGGACCGCCGTGGTGTCATCGGTATTCATGGCTCCCCCCATGGCCGCCGCGTCGCTCATGCCGAGATCAGGCCGGTGAGGTGGGCGATGTTCTTGCAGAAGATGCGCACGTGCGCCAACGGGCGGGCACGCACCAATTCCTTGTTCATGTAGGCGTCCCAGGTCAGCTGCTGGACATCCTTGTCGCGGCAGATGCTGACGAAGCGCTCGCGCCTGGCGTCGCTGGAATACCAGTAGTCCTGCATGATCCCGAGGATCCAGAACACCGGCCCGTGCAGCCGCATGAAACGGCGGCGAGCCAGGCGCAGCGCGCTGGCCTTGCCGGTGGCCAGGCACTTCTCCGCGGCTTCGGCCGCCAGCCGGCCGCCGAGCATGGCGTAGTAGATCCCCTCGCCCGAGGCTGGCGCCACCACCCCGGCCGCATCGCCGGCCAGCACCACGTCACGGCCGTTGTCCCAGCGGCGCAGCGGCTTCAGCGGAATCGGCGCGCCTTCGCGGCGGATGGTGGCGCAGCCTTCCAGGCCCAGGCGGCGGCGCAATTCCTCCACCGCCGGGCGCAGGCCAAAGCCCTTCTGCATGGAGCCGGTGCCGACGCTGACGGTGGCGCCATGCGGGAAGACCCAGGCGTAGAAATCCGGCGAGAGGCGCGCGTCATAGTGCACGTCGCAGCGGCTGGGGTCCCACGCGGCGCTTTCGGGCGCGGCGATGATCTCATGGTAGGCGAAGACATGGCGCGTGCGTTCGGCGCCCGGCACGCATTGCTTGGCCACCTGGGAAAGCGCGCCATCGGCGCCCACCACCAGCTTGGCGCGCAGCCGGCGCCGCTGACCATGGGGGTCCTGGTAGACCGCCACCGCGCTGCCATCGGGGTCGCGGTCCAGGCGCTCGAACCTGCCGGTGCGGCGCTCGGCGCCGACCTGCGCGGCACGCGCCCGCAGCCATTCGTCGAACACCTCGCGGTCCACCATGCCGACGAAGCCATCCGCGATCGGCATGTCCACGTCGCGGCCGCGCGGAGAGACGATGCGCGCGCCGCGGGCATGCGCGACGAACAGCCCCTCGGGAATGCCGAACTCGGTCATCACCCGGGGTGGCACCGCGCCGCCGCACGGCTTGATGCGCCCGGCGCGGTCCAGCAGCACCACCCGGCGGCCGGCACGGGCCAGGTCGGTGGCCGCGGTGGCGCCGGCCGGGCCGCCGCCGACGACGAGGATGTCGGTGGTCTCGGTGATGCTCATGCCTCGCTCTCCCGGATATAGGCGGGCCGCGTGACCGGGGTGGCGCCCAGCCGCGCCGCCAGTACCGCCGACCAGATGAACAGCGCCGCCTCCAGCGCGAAGACCCCGCCATAGGCGGTGGCGACGGCGCCGAGCGCCCAGCGCGCCAGGTCCACGGCCACGGCGCCGAACAATCCGCCCAGGCCGAAGGCCACGCCCTGCGCGGCGCCCCAAAGTCCCATGCGGGTGCCTTCGCGGCCCGGCGCGCCCTGGCCAGCCAACTGCATCATCATGGCGATGGCGGCGGCGGCGAAGACGCCGTTGGCCAGGCCGAGCGCGAACCATGTGCCGGTCAGCGGCCAGCCGGGGCCGACCCCGGCGGACACCACCAGGGCCACGAAGGCCGCCGCCGAAGCCAGGCACCCCCAGGTGACCCATTGCCGCAGCGCCAGGCCGAAGCGGCGCTGGCAGGCCGGCGCCAGCACCGCCACGCCGACCATGCCGGCCAGCACGCCGCCATGCTGCAGCGAGGCGAGCTTCGTGGATTCCCCCAGGCTCAGGCCGAAGACCAGGCCGGCAAAGGGCTCAAGGATCAGGTCCTGCGCGCTGTAGGCCAGCATCGAGAGAAAGATGAAGCTGGTGAAGCGCCGCGCCTCCGGTTCCGCCCAGATGTCGGCGAGCGCCTGGCGGAACGGGGTGCGGACGACGGCGGCCGGGGCCGCGCGGGCCGGGCCTTCCAGCCGCCACACCGCCAGCGCCGCCAGCGCGAACGCTGCGAGGCAGGCGCCGGCCACCACGGCGATGAGCCGCGCCGGCGAATAGGGGTCCAGCAGGCGGCCGGCCAGCGCGGTGGTGACGACGAAGCCCGCGATCATCATCACCCACACCAGCGTGGCGGCCGGCGCCCGCCGCGCCGGCGCGACGCGCGCCGCCAGCAGGGCCAGCAACGCCGTGCCGGCCGCGCCCACGCCCATGCCGATGGCCAGGAAGGCCAGCACCGCCAGCACGATGCCCAGCGCCGGGCTGCCGCCCATAAGCGCCGTGGCGGCCGCAGCGCCAGTGCCGCCCAGCGCCAGAACGGCCATGCCGCCGACGATCCAGGGCGTCCGCCGGCCGCCGATGTCGGCGCCATGCCCCCAACGCGGCCGCAACGCCTGCACGGCGTAATGCAGCGTCACCAGCAGGCCGGGCACGCTGGCCGGCAAGGCGTATTCCACCACCATCACGCGGTTCAGCGTGGCGGTCATCAGCACCACCACGGCGCCGAGCGACGCCTGCACCAGGCCAATCCGGAAAATGCCGAACCAGCCCAGCGCGGCGCTCACGACCAGGGCTGCCGCAGGGCAAACGCGCTGGCCAGCATGCCCACCACATAGAGCGTGACGCCGGTACCGGCATACCAGGCGGCGCGAGCCCGCGGCGCGGCCAGCAGCCGCGGCATCAGCGCCACCTGCGCGGCCAGCAGCAGCAGCACGGCCAGGCAGGTGTAGGGCGCGCCCCAGCCCAGCAGCAGCCCGGCCACCATGAACTGCGCCATTCCCATGAACAGGCAGGCCACCACCGCAGCCTTTTCCTCGCCCAACTGCACCGGCAGGGAAGCGATGCCGAAGCGTCGGTCGCCCGCGACCGACTTGAAGTCGTTCAGCGTCATGATGCCGTGGGCACCGAGGCCGTACAGCAATGCCAAGCAACACAGCTTCAGGCTGGGCGCGCCATGGCCCAGCGCCGCCACCGCGGTCAACCAGGGCAGCGTCTCGTAGCACAGCCCGCAGGCCAGGTTGCCCCACCAGCCTTCGCGCTTCAGCCGCAGCGGCGGCGCGGAATAGGCCCAGGCCAGCGCCACGCCCACCACCGTGGCGCCCAGCACCCAGCCACCCAGCGCAGCGCCCAGCGCCAGAGAAAGCACGGTCCAGCCCAGCGCGATGCCGAGCCCCCAACGCCCGGGAATGCGGCCCGAAGGTATCGGCCGATGCGGTTCGTTCAGCGCGTCGACATGGCGGTCGAACCAGTCGTTCACGGCCTGGCTCATGCCACACACCGCGGGTCCGGCCAGCAGCAGCCCAAGCAGGGCGCGCGGCCAGGTCTCGGCCAATGGGGCGCCGCTGGCGGCAATGCCGCAACCGAACGCCCAGACCGGCGGAAACCAGGTGATCGGCTTCAACAATTCCAGCACCGCGGCCGGCTGCGGCAGGCCGGAGGCGGCGGTACCCTGGGCGGGGGTGGCGGCGAGCGGCGGCATCAGCTTCCCTCGGCCTCCGGCCCCAGGTCGCCCAGGCCGTAGCGGCGCAGCTTGACGTAAAGGCTCTGCCGGCTCAGCCCGAGCATCTCGGCGGCCAGGGCGCGGTTGTCGTCGGTCATCTCCAGCGCGGTCTCGATGCACAGCCGCTCGATCATGTCGGTGCTCTCGCGCACCAGGTCGCGCAGCGGCACCTTGCCGATGAGGCGGGTCAGCTGCTCGATCGAGCGCGGCGTATCGCGCGGCTCCTGCGGCAGCGCGGCCAGGCGGGCGCCGACATCGCGGATCGCGAACCAGGTGTAGGGGCGGCCTTCCACACTGCGGCCGATGGCCGAGACCTCAACCGTGCAGTTGTTGCCGTATTCGCCACGCAGCACCGTCTCGAACAGCCGCACGCTGCCGCGCTGGCGCAGGTTGGAGAGCAGCACGGCCATGTCCACGCCGGGGCGGCCCAGCCAACGTTCCAGCGGCTGGCTCAGCGCCTGCTCCTCGCTGGCCAGCTGCGCGAGGTCGAGGAAGGCGGCATTGGCGGCCAGGATGCGGCTGTCGGCATCGGTCACGACGAAGGCGTCCGGCGCATTCTCGGCCAGGCCGACCAGTTGCTCCCGTCCCGGCGGCTGCGGCGCGGCGCCTGCCTCGCCCTCGACGAAGGTGAGCCGCACCAGCAGCAGGCTGGCGGCCTGCTGGCGGAACAGGGAGGCCGAGACCAGCGCCTCGCGCCCATCGGCCAGCAGCCGCGCGCGCGCCGTCTCGGTGCGGCCGGCGGCGCGTACCTGGGCCAGCAGCAGCATCACCGCCTGCTGGCTGTCGGCCTCGAAGGCGTCCAGCAGGCCGCGCGAAGCGCCGCGCTTCTCGGCGGCGGCCAGCAGCAGCGTGGCCGCGTCGTTGGCCTCCACCACCTTCTGCGTCGCGGCGTCCAGCACCAGCAGCGGCTCGGCGGCCAGGCGGAACAGCACGCGGTAGCGGGTCTCGGCATCCCGCAGGCGGGAATAGTCGCGCTCCAGCGATTGCTGGGCATCCATCAGCCGCTGCTGCAGCGCCGAGAGCGGGCGCAGGTCGCGCGCCACCACCACCCGCCGGCCATCGGCGCCCAGCGGCACCACCGAGGCCATCACCGCCACCGAGGCACCGCCCTGACCCAGCATGTTGAGGTGCCGCCAGCGTGGCCCGGTGCGGCCACTGGGGTCGTCCAGCAAGGCCTGCACCTTGGCGCGGCTGTCGGCGGTGACGCAGGCGATCCAGGGCTGGCCAGGCCAGCCGCGATGGCCGCGCAGCTCCTGCGCCAGGCTGTCGTCGGAGCAGGCGACGTCACGTACCACGCCGGCACCGTCGACGATGAGCGCCAGGTCCGCGGCTGCGGTGACAAGCGTCGCGGCTGCCTCCGCGTCGAGGCTGTTGAACCAGTGGTCTGGGGCCTGAAACCCGGTCACGCCTTCGGATTCCCTTCATGAATGCCGCCCCAACCTAGGCTTCTCCCTGATGGTTCGATAGTTCACCGGCAGTCCCCCAGGAGGCTGACCAGCCGGTGTCCCTGCTCCACCGCTTGATGGCCGTCGGTGGCCATGGCGTCGGCGCCGACGCGCGTCACCAGCTCCGGATGGCCGATGAAGACCGGCCCGCCGACCAGGATGCCGATGGTGAGATTGGCGGAGGCGCGGCGGACGCCCAGGATGGTGGCGGCCAACGCCTCCAGCCGTTCGGTGCCGCTGATGCTGAAGCCGGCCAACGCAAACCATTCGCGCCGCACCAGACGGTTCAGTTCGGCTGCGGTGGCGGTGGCCTCGGTGCGCACCATCCAGCCGTCCTGGCGGAAGAATTCGCCCACCAGCTCAAGGCCGAAGCTGTGCTGCTCGCCGGCCGCCATGCCGAGCAGCAGGCGGTGCCGCTCGTCGCGGTGCGCCAGCCGGCCGGCCGGGTCGGGGGTGATCTCGCGCAGCAGGCGGTGCAGCCGCATCAGGCCGAGCGTGACGGCGACGAAGTCGCACTGGTCGGCCTCCCACATCTCGCCCAGCCGGCGCGCGACGGGGGCGAGGAGGTCGAGGCAGAGCCGGTCGAAACCGAGCCCGTCCTGGCCGAGCCGCAGCAGCAGGTCGAGCGCCGCGTCGATATCATTGGCGAGGACGAGCGCGGTCAATGCGGTGACCCGGGCCGCTCCGTCGGCGCCGGACTCGGCCACCGCGACCGGCACGGCGGCGGCGCCGTACAGCAGCAGCCGCGGCAGGATGGTGGTCTCGATGGTGCGGCCGATGACGGCCTGGCGCTGATGCCGCGGACTGCGGTGCAGGTCGCAGCACAGCGCGTCGAGGTCCAGCGTTCCGGTTGCAGCGTAGTGCATCAGCGGCAGCCCGGCATGCCCGCCGCGAACGCTCACCTGTCCAGAGGAGACCTTTCGATCCACGTCCATCTGTCGCTCCTGGCTGTTGTTGTCGCCCTTTGTGTGCCCGTATGTCAATAACTCATGACGTCTATTTCTGTTGACACTTCTGAATGCCCGCGCCTAGCCTTCGGGCCAGGGCAGAGAAGGGCAGGAGGAAGGGATGAAACGGATTCGCAACCAACGAATGCCGAGCTTGGTTTTTCTGCTGCGTCATCTGGCCGTATCTCCTCCCGTCGGCTTCGTTCTCGAAGCGCACGCCCCTCGCCAGGAAATGTCAAGCCATGTTTACATATAACCTATGGGAACGTGTGACGTTCGAGCGCTTGCTGGCCGACAGATTGATCGCTTCGATTGACGCTTGCCCCTGGGGCAGCACCAGCGGTCGAGCCGCCGTAGCCGCCCGTCGGCCGGCCCGCCCCCCGCTCTACAGCGCCGAGGAACGCCGCCGCCGCGACGCTTCCGCCTGGACCGTGGTGCAGGGCGTGCTGGCGCCGCTGCAGTTCGCGGTGTTCCTGGTGAGCCTGGGCCTGGTGCTGCGCACCCTGGCCACCGGCGAGGGCCTGGCGGTGGCCAGCGCCTCGGTCGTGGTCAAGACCCTTGTGCTCTACGCCATCATGGTCACCGGCGCGGTGTGGGAGAAGGTGGTGTTCGGCCGCTACCTGTTCGCCCGCGCCTTCTTCTGGGAAGACGTGTTCAGCATGCTGGTGCTGGCGCTGCACACCGCCTACGTGGCGGCGCTGTACGGCAATATCGGCGACGCCCGCGGCCAACTGCTGCTGGCCCTGGCCGCCTATGCCGCCTATCTGTTCAACGCCACCCAGTTTGTCCTGAAGCTGCGCGCCGCCCGGCGCGAGCCGGCCGGCCAAGCCGCCGGCGCCACGGGCGCGGCATCATGAGCAGCGCCGGCATCCTGCCTCGGGCCGCTGCGCCGCTGGCGGCACTGCCGCAGGTGCTGGCGGAACGTGGCCAGCGCGAGGTGTTCTGCGGCCTGACCGGGATCATCTGGCTGCACCGCAAGATGCAGGATGCCTTCTTCCTGGTGGTGGGCAGCCGCACCTGCGCCCACCTGCTGCAATCGGCCGCGGGGGTGATGATCTTCGCCGAGCCGCGCTTCGCCACCGCGATCCTCGAGGAGCGCGACCTGGCCGGCATGGCCGACGCGAACGAGGAGCTGGACAAGGTGGTGGGCCGGCTGCTGGCGCGGCGGCCGGAGATTCGCTTGCTGTTCCTCGTCGGCTCCTGCCCGTCCGAGGTCATCAAGTTGGATTTGGGCCGCGCCGCGCAACGGCTGAACCAACGCCATGCGCCGGCGGTGCGGGTGCTGAACTGGTCGGGCAGCGGCATCGAGACCACCTTTACCCAGGGCGAGGACGCCTGCCTCGCCGCGCTGGTGCCGGCCATGCCGAAGCTTGCTGCGGGCGCCGCGCCGACACTGCTGGTGGTGGGCGCGCTGGCCGAGGCGGTGGAGGACCAGCTGCGCCGGCTGTTCGCCGCACTCGGCATCGGCGCGGTGCAATTCCTGCCGCCGCGCCGCGCGGCCGAATTGCCGGCGGTGGGGCCGCGCAGCGTGTTCCTGCTGGCGCAACCCTTCCTCGCCGCCACCGCCCAGGCGCTGGAGCAACGCGGCGCGCGGCGGCTGCCGGCACCCTTCCCGCTGGGTGCGGAAGGCACCACCGCATGGCTGCGCGCCGCGGCGGACGCCTTCTTTGTCGACCAGCGCCGCTTCGCCGAGGTGACGGCGGCCGCGGAGCAACGCGCACGCCACGCGCTGGATGGCTTCCGCGAACGGTTGGCCGGCAAGCGGGTGTTCCTGTTCCCGGATTCGCAGCTGGAAGTGCCGCTGGCACGGTTCCTGTCGCGGGAGCTCGGCATGCAGCTTGTCGAGGTTGGCACCCCCTACCTGCACCGCCAGCACCTGGCTGAGGAACTGGCGCTGCTGCCGCCAGGCACCAGGCTGGTAGAGGGCCAGGACGTGGACGCCCAGCTGGACCGCTGCCGCGCCGCGCGGCCGGATATCACCGTGTGCGGCCTCGGCCTGGCCAATCCGCTGGAGGCCGAGGGACTGACGACCAAGTGGTCGATCGAGCTCTGCTTCACGCCGATCCAGGGCTACGAGCAGGCCGCCGACCTGGCCGAGCTGTTCACCCGCCCGCTGGTCCGGCGCAGCCGGCTGGAGAGCTGACATGCACCTCTCGGTCTGGACCTATGAGGGGCCGCCGCATGTGGGCGCGATGCGCGTCGCCACCGCGATGCAGGGCCTGCACTACGTACTGCACGCGCCGCAGGGCGATACCTATGCCGACCTGCTGTTCACCATGATCGAGCGCCAGGGCCGCCGCCCGCCCGTCACCTACACCACCTTCCAGGCCCGCGACCTGGGCGGCGACACGGCGGAGCTGTTCAAGCGCAGCGCGCAGGCTGCCTATGAGCGCTTCAGGCCGGAAGCCATCCTGGTCGGCGCCTCCTGCACCGCGGAGCTGATCCAGGACGACCCCGGTGGCCTGGCCCGCGCACTGGGTCTGCCTGTGCCGGTGGTGGCCGTGGAGCTGCCTTCCTATTCCAAGCGCGAGAACTGGGGCGCCGCAGAGACCTTCTATCAGCTGGTCCGCGCCTTCGCGCAGCCGCGCAGCACGCCGCGCGGGTCGCCGCGTTGCAACATCCTGGGGCCCACCGCGCTGGGGTTCCGCCACCGCGACGACCTGCGCGAAGTGATCGCGCTGCTGGAGCGGCTGGGCGTGGCGGTGAACGTGGTGGCGCCGCTGGGTGCGCGGCCTGCGGACCTCGCGCGGCTGGGCGAGGCCGACTTCAACGTGGTCCTGTACCCGGAAGTGGCGAATACCGCGGCGGCCTGGCTGAAGCGCCAGTTCGGCCAGCCCAGCACGACAACAGTGCCGATCGGTGTGGCGGCCACGCGGGCCTTCGCGGCCGAGGTGGCGCAGCTGGCGGGGTTGCCGGCTGCGATGCTGGACGAGGCCGAGGCGCGCTCGCCCTGGTATGCGCGCTCGGTCGATTCGAACTACCTCAACGGCAAGCGCGTCTTCGTCTTCGGCGATGCGACGCACGCCTTGGCCGCGGCGCGGGTGGCGACGGTGGAGTTCGGCTTCACGCTGGCGGGGTTGGGCAGCTACAGCCGCGAATTTGGCCGTGAGATCCGACAGGCGGCGGAGCAACACGGCGTGGCGCCGCTGCTGACCGAGGACTACCTGGAAGTGGAAGCCGCCATCGCCGAATGCCAGCCCGACCTGGTGCTGGGCACCCAGATGGAACGCCACATCGCCAAGCGGCTGGGCATCCCCTGCGCAGTGATCTCGGCGCCGGTGCATGTGCAGGATTTCCCGGCGCGGCATTCGCCGCAGATGGGCTTCGAGGGTGCGAACGTGCTGTTCGACACCTGGGTGCATCCGCTGATGATGGGCCTGGAGGAGCACCTGCTTGGCATGTTCCGCGAGGACTTCGAGTTCCATGCGGAAGCTGCGCCGTCGCACCTGCCTCAGGCGGCGGCGCCCGCCACCGGCCTCTGGACCGCCGAGGCCGAGAAGGAACTGACGAAGATTCCGTTCTTCGTGCGCGGCAAGGCCCGGCGCAACACCGAACGCTATGCCGCCGAGCGCGGCATCCAGCCGATCACGCTGGAGGCGCTGTACGAGGCGAAGGCCCATCATGCCCGCTGAAGCCGCCCCGCTCCGCATCGTCGTCGTCACCATGGACAGCCACCTGTCCGGCGCCGCGGCGCAGGCGGAGCAGATGCTGCAGGCGGAATTGCCGGGCCTGTCGCTGGTGGTGCACAGCGCCGACGAATGGGCCGGCGACGACCGGGCGTTGCAGCGTTGCCTGGCCGATATCGCCGGCGGCGACATCGTCATGGCCTGCATGCTGTTCATGGAGGACCATATCCGCCTGGTGCTGCCGGCGCTGCAGGCGCGGCGGGAGCAGTGCGATGCCATGCTGGGCCTGCTCTCCGCCGCTGAGGTGGCGCGGCTGACACGGCTGGGCAAGTTCCGCATGGACGCCGAGGCCAAAGGGCTGACCGGGCTGCTGAAGAAGCTGAAGCCCAGCCGCAAGCCCGGCGCGCCGCCGAGCAGCGGCCGCGACCAGATGAAGATGCTGCGGCAGCTTCCCAAGCTGCTGCGCTTCATCCCCGGCACCGCGCAGGACATGCGGGCCTATTTCCTGGCGCTGCAATACTGGCTTGGCGGGTCGTCCGAGAACCTGGCCAATCTGGTGCGGCTGCTGGCCTCGCGCTACGCCGCCGGCACGCGCGGCGCGGCGAAGCTGAAGGCGGCGGCGCCGATCGAGTACCCCGAGGTGGGCCTGTACCATCCCGCGGTGCCGGGGCGCATCCTGGCAGAGCGCGCCAAGCTGCCCGCCAAGGGCACGGCTGGCACGGTGGGGCTGCTGCTGCTGCGGTCCTACCTGCTGGCCGGCAATGCGCGACACTATGACGGCGTGATCGCCGCGCTGGAGGCGCGCGGCCTGAACGTGGTGCCCGCCTTCGCCAGCGGCCTGGATGGCCGGCCGGCCATGGAGCGCTACTTCCTGCGGGACGGCGTGGCCAGCGTGGACGCGGTGGTTTCCCTGACCGGCTTCTCGCTGGTGGGCGGCCCCGCCTACAACGACTCGGCTGCGGCTGAAGCCATGCTGGCGCGGCTGGACGTGCCCTACGTCAGCGCGCATCCACTGGAATTCCAGACCATGGCGCAATGGCAGGCCGATGCCCGCGGCCTGCTGCCGGTGGAATCCACCATCATGGTGGCGATCCCGGAACTGGATGGCGGCGTCCTGCCGATGACCTTCGGCGGCCGCTGCGGCAATGCCGGCACCAACCGGCGCTGCGCCGGCTGCCTGCTGCCGGACGGCACGCCCAACCCGCGCGACTGCAGCCGCGACATGGTACCGCACCCGGAGCGCGCGGCGATGCTGGCGGCGCGCGTGACGCGGCTGGTGTCGCTGCGCCGCCGCGCTCGGGCCGAGCGCAAGGTGGCCATCGTCATCTTCAACTTCCCGCCCAATGCCGGCGCGGTCGGCACCGCCGCCTACCTCTCGGTCTTCGCCTCGCTGCACAACACGCTGCGGGCCATGCGCGACGCCGGCTACGAAGTGGAGGTGCCCGACAGCGTGGAGGCGCTGCGCGACCGGCTGTTGGTTGGCAATACCGCCCGCTACGGTACGGTGGCCAACGTGCTGGCCAAGGTGAGCACGGAGGCGCATTTGCGCCGGCAGCCCTGGCTGGGCGAGATCGAGCAGCAATGGGGCGCCGCGCCTGGCCGCATCCAGACCGATGGTGCCGGGTTGTTCGTGCTGGGCGCGCAGTTCGGCAACGTGGTGGTGGGCGTGCAGCCGGCCTTCGGGATCGAGGGCGACCCGATGCGCCTGCTGTTCGAGCGCAACTTCGCGCCGACGCACGCCTTCGTCGCCTTCTACCGCTGGCTGCGGGAGGAGTTCGCCGCCGACGCGCTGCTGCATTTCGGCACCCATGGCGCGCTGGAGTTCATGCCGGGCAAGCAGGCCGGCATGTCCGGCGAGTGCTGGCCGGACCGGCTGGTGGCGGACCTGCCGAACTTCTACCTCTACGCGTCGAACAACCCGTCCGAAGGGAGCATTGCCAAGCGGCGCGCCGGCGCCACGCTGATCAGCTACCTGACGCCGCCGGTGGCGCATGCCGGGCTGTATCGCGGGCTGCTGGACCTGAAGGCCTCGCTGGACCGTTGGCGCGGGCTGGAGCCGGATGCCGCCGACGAGCAGCGCACCAGCCTGGCGGAACTGCTGCAGGCGCAGGCGGCGACGCTGGACCTGGCCGCTGCCGAACCCGCATGGGGCGATGCCGCCGAGCAGGAAGTGGTCCGCCTCGGCACCGCGCTGCTTGAGCTGGAGCAGACGCTGATCCCCTATGGCTTGCACGTGGTCGGCCAGCCGCCGAGTGCGACCGAGCGCGCGGAGATGCTGGACGCCGCCGGGGTAACGGAACCGGAGCGCCGCGCCACGCTGGACTTGCTGCTGGGCAAGGACCACGAGCTGCCGGCGCTGCTGCACGCGCTGGATGGCGGCTACATCCGCCCCGCGCCGGGTGGCGACCTGCTGCGCACCACAGAAGTGCTGCCGACCGGCCGCAACCTGCATGGCTTCGACCCTTTCCGCATCCCCAGCGCCTTCGCGGTGCAAGACGGCGCGCGCCAGGCCGAGCGCCTGCTGGCCCGCCACCAGGCCGAGGCCGGCCACCTGCCGGAGACGGTAGCGATGGTGCTGTGGGGCACCGACAACCTGAAGACCGAGGGCGGGCCGATTGCCCAGGCGCTGTGGCTGATGGGCTGCGCGCCTCGGCGCGACAGCTATGGCCGGCTGTGCGGCGCGCTGCTGCTGCCGCTGAGCGAGCTCGGCCGCCCGCGGGTGGACGTGGTGGTCACGCTGTCCGGCATCTTCCGCGACCTGCTGCCGCTGCAGACCCGCCTGCTGGCGGAGGCCGCGCTGCTGGCCGCCAGCGCGGAGGAACCGACCGAGCAGAACTTCATCCGCAAGCACGCCCTGGCCTTCCAGGCGCAGCATGGCGGCGACATCGCCCAGGCGGCGCTGCGCGTCTTCGGCAATGCCGATGGCGCCTATGGCACCAATGTCAGCGAGCTGATCGTCAGCGGCGCCTGGCAGGACGAGGACGAGCTGGCCAACGCCTATGAGCGACGCAAGGGCTTCGCCTATGGCGTGGACGGCAAGCCGGTGCGGGTGGACGCGGTGCTGGCGCAGGTGCTCAGCCAGGTGGAGCTGACCTATCAGAACCTGGATTCGGTCGAGCTCGGCGTCACCACCATCGACCACTACTTCGACACGCTGGGCGGCGTCAGCCGCGCGGTGAAGCGGGCGCGTGGCACGGCGGCGGCGGTCTATATCGGCGACCAGACGCGCGGCGACGGAACGGTGCGCACGCTCAGCGAACAGGTCGCGCTGGAGACCCGCACCCGCACCCTGAACCCCAAGTGGTACGAGGGCATGCTGGAGCATGGCTACGAGGGCGTGCGCCAGATCGAGGCGCAGGTGACCAATACGCTCGGCTGGTCCGCCACCACCGGCGCGGTGCAGCCCTGGGTCTATGCGCAGCTGAACGCAACCTTCATGCAGGACCCGGCGCTGCGCGAACGCATGGCGGCGCTGAACCCCACCGCCTCGGCCCGCATCGCCAACCGCCTGCTGGAAGCGCACGAGCGCCAATACTGGGCGCCGGACCCAGCCCAGCTGGATGCGCTGCGCCGCGTCGGCGAGGAGCTGGAAGACCGGGTCGAAGGCGTCAACATCGGAGTAGCCGCATGACCGTGACCTTCAGGCCGCGACCCGGGGAAGTAGGCCGTGGCGACGGTGACGGCAGCATGCAGGTCCGGCTAGACCCCGGCATGACCATCGGCAACGCCAAGGTCTTCTCGGTCTACGGCAAGGGCGGCATCGGCAAGAGCACCACCAGCTCCAACCTCTCCGTCGCCTTCAGCAAGCTGGGCAAGCGCGTGCTGCAGATCGGCTGCGACCCGAAGCACGACAGCACCTTCACGCTGACCAAGAGCCTGATCCCGACCGTCATCGACATCCTGGAGCAGGCCAACTTCCATTCCGAGGAGTTGCGGCCGGAGGACTTCGTGTTCGAGGGCTACAACGGCGTGCTGTGCGTGGAAGCCGGCGGCCCGCCCGCCGGCACCGGCTGCGGCGGCTATGTAGTGGGCCAGACGGTGAAGCTGCTGAAGGAGCACCACCTGCTGGACGAGACCGACGTGGTGATCTTCGACGTGCTGGGCGACGTGGTTTGCGGTGGCTTCGCGGCTCCGTTGCAGCATGCCGACCGCGGCATCATCGTCGCCGCCAACGACTTCGACAGCATCTTTGCGATGAACCGCATCGTTGCCGCCATCAAGGCCAAGTCGCGGAATTACGACGTGCGGCTGGGTGGCGTCATCGTCAACCGCAGCAACGCGACGGATCAGATCGACAAGTTCAACGCCGCGACCGGGCTGAAGAGCCTGGCCCATTTCCCCGACCTCGACGTGATCCGCCGCAGCCGGCTGAAGAAGGCGACGCTGTTCGAGATGGAGCCGACGCCGGAGCTGCTGGCGGTGCAGCAGGAATACCTGCGCCTGGCGGCCTCGCTCTGGGCCGGCACGCCGGCGCTGGATGCCTCGCCGATGAAGGACCGCGAAATCTTCGACCTGCTGGGGTTCGACTGATGCCGACGCTCACCTACGCCGCGCGCCGCGGCCAGCTGCTGGAATACTTCGACCGCACCGCGGTGGAAGCCTGGATGCGCCTGACCTCGGACGCGCCGGTAAGCGGTATCCGCGCCACGGTGCGCGCGGGGCGGGATGCGCTGCGTTCGACGCTGCTGGACTGGCTGCCACTGGACCTCAGCGGCCGCCGCCTGCTGGATGCCGGCTGCGGCACCGGTGCCTTGGCGGTGGAAGCGGCGCGGCGCGGCGCCGAGGTGGTGGCCGTCGACCTCTCGCCCACCCTCGTTGCGCTGGCGCGGGACCGGGCCGGGGCCAACAGCGGCATCGACTTCCGCTCCGGCGACATGCTGGATGGCCGCCTTGGCCGCTTCGACCATGTGGTGGCGATGGACAGCCTGATCCACTACCGCACCGCCGACATGGTGCAAGCGCTGGAGGGGCTGGCCGAGCGCACCACGCATTCCCTGCTGTTCACCTTCGCGCCGCGCACGCCGCTGCTGGCTGCCATGCACGCCACCGGCCGGCTGTTCCCGCGCGGCAACCGCGCGCCGGCGATAGAGCCGGTGGCCGCGGCCAGGTTGGCGCGGGCGCTGACGCAGGCGCACCTGCGCGCCGGCCGCAGCCAGCGCATCGCCAGCGGCTTCTACACCTCCCAGGCGCAGGAACTGGTACTGGCATGAGCGCGCTCTCCGCCACCTGGACCAGGCTCGGCCCCCGCTTCCTGCCCTTCGCCGAGGCCGCCGGCGGGGAGTTGCCGCTTCGCCGCTTGCTGCGGCTGTCCTTGTTCCAGGTTTCGGCTGGCATGGTCGCCGTGCTGCTGATCGGCACGCTGAACCGGGTGATGATCGTCGAGCTCGCCGTGCCCGCCTGGCTCGTAGCGGTGATGGTTTCGCTGCCGCTCGCCTTCGCGCCGTTCCGCGCACTGATCGGCTTGCGCTCCGATCATCATCGCTCGGTGCTTGGCTGGCGCCGGGTACCGTATTTCTGGATGGGCACGCTGCTGCAGTTCGGCGGCCTGGCCATCATGCCCTTCGCGCTGATCCTGTTGTCCGGCGACAGCAACGGCCCGGCCTGGATCGGCCATGCCGGCGCGGCGCTGGCCTTCCTGATGGTCGGCGCCGGGCTGCACACCGCGCAGACCGCCGGCATGGCACTGGCCGCGGATATCACGCCGCCGGCGGCGCAACCGCGCATGGTGGCGCTGTTGGCCATGATGCAGATGCTGGGGATGCTGATCAGCGCGCTGGCCTTCGGCCTGCTGCTGGCCCGGTTCAGCCAGCTGCGGCTGATCCAGGTGGTGCAGGGCACGGCCATGGCCACCATGGCGCTGAACCTGGTGGCGCTGTGGAAGCAGGAAGCGCGCGACCCGCGGCGGACCAGGGGCGAGGCGCCGGCGCCCGGCCTGCTGGCCGCCTGGGCAACCCTGCCGCGTGAGGGCCGCTGGCTGCGCCGGCTGGTGGCACTCGGCCTGGGCGCCGCGGCTTTCAGCATGCAGGACATTCTGTTGGAGCCGTATGGCGGGCAGATCCTCGGGCTCAGCGTGGCCGAGACCACCCGGCTGACCGCGCTGTTCGCCGGCAGCGGCATCCTGGCCTTCGGGCTGGCAGCGCGGCAGCTGGCCCGGCGGGCAGACCCGCACCGGCTGGCGGCGTTGGGTGCGCTGGCTGGCATCGTCGGCTTCCTCGGCATCATCTTCGCCGCGCCACTGGGCTCCACGCTGCTGTTCGGCGGCGGCGTGGCGCTGGTCGGCTTCGGCGGCGGGTTGTTCACCGTGGGAACGCTGACCGCCTGCGTCGGGCTGGCACGCGGCACCCAGGGCGGCCTGGTGCTCGGCGCCTGGGGCGCGGTGCAGGCCAGCGCGGCCGGTGGCGCGGTCGCCTGTGGCGGCGTGCTGCGCGACGCCGTCTCCGGCCTGGCCAACCACGGCCTGCTCGGCCCGGCGCTGATGGACCCCACCACCGGCTACGGCACCGTCTACCTGCTGGAGGTGGTGCTGCTGTTCGCCACCATCATCGCCCTCGGGCCGCTGGTGCGCAGCACCGCGCCGGCCCCTGCCACCCGCAACCACCCCTCGCTCGGCCTGGCCGGGCAAACCAGCTGAACCCACCGGAACGGAGCCCGAGATCGCCATGCCAAGCCCCGGACTGACCAGCCACATCGATGTGGCGCAGATCGTCCTCTACCTGTTCTGGGCCTTCTTTGCCGGCCTGGTCTTCTACCTGCGGCGCGAGGACAAGCGCGAGGGCTACCCGCTGGTCTCGGAGAGCGGCCCGGTGCAGGGCTTCCCCTCGGTGCCGACGCCGAAGAGCTTCCTGCTGGCGCATGAGGGACCCACGGTGCCGGCGCGCACCGAGCGCGACCTGGACGGCCTGGCCACCCCCAGCGCAGCCTGGGAGGGCGCCCCGCTGCTGCCGCTGGGCAACCCGATGCTGGACGGCATCGGCGCTGCGTCCTGGAGCCAACGTCTGGATGTGCCGGACGTGACGCATGACGAGCAGTTGCCGAAGATCGTGCCGCTGCGCGCCGCCCCGGGCTACTACCTGGCGGCCGAGGACCCCGACCCGCGCGGCATGGCGGTCTTCGCCGCCGACGGCAAGCAGGCCGGGACGGTGGTGGATGCCTGGATCGACCGCTCGGAGACCTTCGTCCGCTACCTGGAGGCCGAGGTCAACATTCCCGGCGGCACGCGCCGGGTGCTGTTCCCGATGCTGCTGGCCTCGATCGACTACAAGCGCGAGCGGGTCAACGTCGGCTCGGTGCTGTCCACCCAGTTCGCCGCCGCGCCGGCGCTGCGCGACCCCGACCAGATCACCCTGCTGGAGGAGGACCAGGTCAGCGCCTACTTCGGCGGCGGTCACCTCTACGCCACCCCGGCGCGGTTGGGGCCGCTGCTGTGATGGCCGAATACGAGATCGAACCCATCCCCGGCCTGCCGGAGCCGCTGCCGTCCGGCGAGCACATCCTGTGGCAGGGGGCGCCCGGTTGGTGGGCGCTGGCCCGGGGTGCATTCCACCTGCGCGCCCTGGCCTGGTACTTCGCCGCGCTGATCGCCTGGGCCGGCGCCACCGCGCTGCTGAGCCGCGACGCCGTGCAGTCCACCGCCATCCTGCTGCCGGCGCTGGGCGCGGCCGCCGGCGCGCTGGTGGGCGGCCTGGCCTGGATGGCCGCGCGCAGCTCGCGCTACACCATCACCAACCGCCGCGTGGTGCTGCGCATCGGCATGGCGTTGCCGATCACGCTGAACCTGCCGTTCAGCGCCATCCAATCGGCGGAGCTGCGGCGCGAGGCCGATGGCAGCGGCGACATCTACCTGAAGCTGATGCCCGGACCGCAGCGCATCGGCTGGTACCTGTTGTGGCCGCATGCCCGGCCCTGGCAGCTGAGCAAGCCGCAGCCGGCGTTGCGCGCGCTGGCCGAGGTGACCGCGCCGGCCCAGGTGCTGGCCCGCGCGCTGGCTGCCGCTGCCGCGCTGCCGGTGGTGCCGGTGGCCGCCGCCGCGGCGCAGCCCGCCGCCAGTGCCACCACCGCCGTGGCGGCCTGAGCCATGACCCAGGCCAGGCACCCCGAATACTTCCCCCGGGCGCCGCTGTTCAGCGCCGCGGCATTGATCGGCACCGTGGTGCTGGCGGTGGGTACCGCCCGGCTGGCGGGTGTTGCGCCGGAACGCCCGGATGGCCGGCCCAGCCTGAGCCGCGACCTGCGCTTCGCCGACCGCAGCGATGGCGGCGTGGCGGTGCTGGATGCCGGTGGCCAGCTGGTGGAGGTACTGCCGCCGGGCAGCAACAACTTCCTGCGGGCCACGCTGCGTGGCCTGGCGCGCGAACGCCGCGCCGAGGGCGCGCCGGGCCCGGAAACGCCGTTCCGGCTCAGCGCCTGGCCGCAGGGCGGCCTGACGCTGGAGGACCTGGCCACCGGCCGCCAGGTGCAGCTGGCCGCCTTCGGCCCGGCCAATGTGCAGGCCTTCGGCCGGTTGCTGACTGCCCATGGAGGGACGCCATGATCACCGACTGGCTGCTCGGCCGCCGCCGCATCGAGGTTGAGGTGGCCATGGACATCGAACAGACCGGCGAGAGCTTCCACGCCCACGCCATTCCCCAGGGCATCGAGATCCACCCCGGCGACGTGGTGCTGGTGCATGGCGCGCCCGCGCATATCCCGTTCGGCACCCGTACCACCTACACCGCGCGCGGCACCGTCATCCGCGGTGGTTGGCTGGACCGGCACCTAACGCCGATCGCGGCGCTGCTGGAGCTTCCGGAACTCTACGAGGTCGGCTTCATGCCCAAGGAGTGCACGCCATGAATGCGATCAACAAGCCGGCGATCTCCCACGAGAGCACCCAGCTGGCGCTGCGCGACACGGTGCTGACGCCGCGCTTCTACACCACCGACTTCGCCGCCATGGACAAGCTGGACATCAGCCCGGTACGCGCCGAGTGGGACGCGATGATGGCGGAGTTCCGCGCCGACCGGAACCGCGGCCACTTCGTCCGCGATGAACGCTTCGACGCCTTCCGGCTGGACGATTTGCCGCCGGCGCTGCGCGAGGAATTCCTGGAGTTGCTGGTCAGCAGCGTCACCGCGGAGTTTTCCGGCTGCGTGCTGTACGCGGAGATCCGCAAGCGGGTCACCAACCCCGACATTCGCGAGCTGTTCCAGGTGATGAGCCGCGACGAAGCACGGCATGCCGGCTTCATCAACGAGACGCTGAAGGAGCTCGGCGTCGGCGTGGACCTGAGCTTTCTTACCCGGGCAAAGAAGTACACCTTCTTCAAGCCGAAGTTCATCTTCTACGCGGTCTACCTGAGCGAGAAGATCGGCTACGCCCGCTACATCACCATCTTCCGCCAGTTCCAGCGCAACCCGGAGAACCGGTTCCACCCGATCTTCCAGTGGTTCGAGAACTGGTGCAACGACGAGTACCGCCACGGCGAGGCCTTCGCGCTGATCATGCGCGCCAACCCCGGGCTGCTGAGCGGCGTGAACCGGCTGTGGATCCGCTTCTTCCTGCTTTCGGTCTATGCCACCATGTATGTACGCGACCACGCGCGGCCCGAATTCCACGCCGCGCTGGGTATGACGCCCACCGAGTACGACGCGCAGGTGTTCCGCATCTGCTCCGAGATCAGCAAGCAGACCTTTCCGCTGGTGCTGGACACCGACCACCCCGCCTTCCAGGCCGGGTTGGCGCGGCTGTTCCGCATCACCACTGCCATGGGCGCGGCCAAGGCGCGCGGCGGCATCCTGGGCAAGCTGAAGCGCGTGGGGCTGACCGCCGCCGCCGCCGGCACGCTGCTGCGGCTGTTCCTGCACCCGGTGAGGTCCAACGAGTTGCCGGCGCAGATCTGCCGCGCCCCAGCCTGGTAGCGCGCCATGCCTGAACACGCCCTGCCCGCGCTGCTGACCACGCTGTTCATGTGGTGGTTCAGCACGGGGTTGATCCTGTACCTGGATGGCCTGGGCCGGGCGACGCATCGTTGGACCATGGCCGGCGCCACGCTGCTGCTGGGCCTGGCGCTGTGGGGGCTGCGCGTCAGCGGCGCGGACGCCAGCGTGGGCGGTGCCTACCACGGCTTCATCGCCGGCCTGATGGTCTGGGCCTGGCAGGAAGTGGCCTTCCTGCTCGGCTTCATCACCGGCCCCAACCGCGCCGCCTGCCCGCCAGGGGCTTCCGGGCTGGCCCGCGCCGGCCAGGCGCTGCGGGCGCTGCTGTGGCACGAACTGGCGCTGCTGGCCGGTGCCGCGCTGGTGCTGGCGCTGACCTGGGGGCAGCCCAACCAGGTGGGTCTGCTGACCTACCTTGTGCTCTGGGTCATGCGGATCAGCGCCAAGCTCAACCTGCACCTGGGCGTGCGCAACCACTACGACGAGTTCCTGCCGCACCACCTGCATCACCTGAAGCAGTACTTCACCCGCCGGCCGATGAACGCCCTGTTCCCGGTCTCCGTGGTGCTGGCCACGCTCGGCTGCGTGGTGCTGTTCGGCCGTGCCACGGCGGCGGAGGCCTCGGCCTTCGAGCTGGCCAGCGCCACGCTGGTCGGCACGCTGCTGGCCCTCGGCCTGCTGGAACACTGGTTCCTGGTGCTGCCGATCCCCGCTGCCCGGCTCTGGCAGTGGGGGCTGGCCAGCCATAGGCCAGTGCCGGCCACCGTTGCGACCGCTGGGCCGCTTTCCCTTCCCGTCAACCAGGTCCGGCTTTCCTGGATCAACGCCGCGGGCCACGTGCCCCACGCCAAGGAGGAACCATGAACTACGAGGCGTATTTCCAGAAGCAGCTGGACGGGTTGCGGCGCGAAGGCCGCTATCGGGTATTCGCCGACCTGGAACGCCAGGCCGGTCGCTTCCCCCGCGCCACGCACCACCGCCCGAAAGGCCCCACCGAGGTGACGGTCTGGTGCTCCAACGACTATCTCGGCATGGGGCAGCACCCGGCCGTGCTGGCGGCCATGCATGAGGCGGTGGACCGCTGCGGCGCCGGTGCTGGCGGCACCCGCAACATCGCCGGCACCAGCCACTACCATGTGCAGCTTGAGGCCGAGCTGGCCGACCTGCACGGCACCGAGGCGGCGCTGCTGTTCAACTCGGGCTACATGTCGAACTGGGCCACGCTGAGCACGCTGGCCGGCCGGCTGCCCGGTTGCGTCGTGCTGTCGGACGCCGCCAACCATGCCTCCATGATCGAAGGCATCCGCCACAGTCGGGCGCGCTGCCAGGTGTTCCGCCACAACGACATGGACGACCTGCGCGAGCAGCTGGCCGCGCTGCCGGCCGACACGCCGAAGCTGATCGCGGTGGAATCGGTCTATTCGATGGATGGCGACATCGCGCCGCTGGCCGAGATCTGCGACCTGGCCGAGGAGTTCGGCGCCATCACCTACCTCGACGAGGTCCATGCCGTGGGCCTGTACGGCACGCGCGGCGGCGGCGTGGCCGAGCGCGAGGGGCTCTCGCGCCGGTTCACCGTCATCGAGGGTACGCTGGCCAAGGCCTTCGGCGTCATCGGCGGCTACATCGCCGGCTCGGCCGCCATGTGCGACTACGTGCGCAGCTTCGCCTCCGGCTTCATCTTCACCACGGCGCTGCCGCCGGCGGTGGCGGCCGGCGCCGTCGCCAGCATCCGCCACCTGAAGGCCAGCGGGGCGGAGCGGGCGCGGATGCATGCCCAGGTGGCCAAGCTGCGCGCGGCGCTGAACCGCACCGGCGTGCCGCACCTGGACAACCCCAGCCATATCGTCCCGGTGCTGGTCGGCGACCCCGTGCAGTGCAAGGCGATCAGCGACCGGCTGCTGGAGGAGTTCGCGGTCTACGTCCAGCCGATCAACTACCCCACCGTGCCACGGGGCACCGAACGGCTGCGGATCACCCCCTCACCGCTGCACACCGACGCTGACATCGACCACCTGGTGGCGGCCCTGTCGAGCATCTGGTCCGAACTCAGCCTGCGTCGCGCTGCTTGACACAGGCGTATTGACATATGTCAACCGAACCCTACTTCGATCCAGGCCAACAGGCAGGAAAACGGCACAATGGAAGAAACACCTCGGTTCACCACCCGGCGGCGGATGCTGCAGGCCGGCAGCCTGGCAGCGGCGGCGAGCCTAGGCGCCGCCAGCCAGGCCCGGGCGCAGGACAAGATCGCGCCGGAAATGGTGATGTATCAGACCACGCCGAAGGACGGGAACAAGTGCAGCGCCTGCCAGCACTTCCAGCCGCCAAACGCGTGCGCCCTGGTCTCGGGCACCATCAGCCCGAACGGCTGGTGCGGGGTGTTCGCACCGAAGGCCTGACCGCCCGCCCGGTCTTCCCCTTCGCGGCCATCGTTGGGCAGGACGAGATGAAGCTCGCCCTGCTGGTGGCGGCCGTCGACCCCGGGGTGGGCGGCGTGCTGGTGATGGGCGACCGCGGCACCGGAAAGTCCACCATCGTGCGGGCGCTGGCGGCGTTGCTGCCGGCCATGCCCGCGGCCGTGGGATGTCGCTATAACTGCGACCCCGCGGCCCGAGCCTCGACCTGCCCGGATTGCGGTTCGCGCCCGGCGCGCGGCCGCACCCAGCGGGTGGCGGTGCCCGTGGTGGACCTGCCGCTTGGCGCCACCGAGGACCGGGTGGTCGGCGCCCTGGACCTTGAACGCGCCCTCGCACGCGGCGAAAAGGCCTTCGAGCCGGGGCTGCTGGCCCGGGCACATCGCGGCTTCCTCTACATCGACGAGGTGAACCTGCTGGAGGACCACCTGGTGGACCTGCTGCTGGACGTCGCTGGCTCCGGGGAGAACGTGGTGGAGCGCGAGGGCATCAGCATCCGCCACCCCGCGAAGTTCGTGCTGATCGGCAGCGGCAATCCCGAGGAAGGCGAGCTGCGACCCCAGCTGCTGGACCGCTTCGGCCTGTGCGTGGAAGTGCGTACGCCGCAGGACCTGCCGACCCGGGTGGAAGTGGTGCGCCGGCGCGACGCCTTCGAGCGCGACCCGGACGCCTTCCTGGCCAGCTGGGCAACCGAGGCCGCGGCGCTACGCGGCAAGCTGGAGCAGGCCCGTGCCCGGCTGCCCGGCGTGGCGGTGCCCGATGGCATTCTGGAACTGGCGGCGCGGCTCTGCCTGGCGCTGGGCACCGATGGCCTGCGCGGCGAGCTGACCCTGATGCGCGCCGCCCGCGCCCTGGCGGCGCTTGAGGGCGAGGCGGAGGTGACGCCGGCCCGGCTGCGCCAGGTAGCGCTGCCGGCGCTGCGCCACCGGCTGCGCCGCAACCCCTTGGACGAGAGCCTGGCCGGCGACCGGGTCGAGCGCGCGGTGGCGGAGCTGTTCGGCCCGTGACCCCGCCGGCGACCCCATGGCACGACGCCCTGGTGGCCGCCACCCTGCTGGCGCTGGACCCGGCTCGTCTGGGCGGCGCCGTGCTGCGCGGCCCGCCCGGCCCAGCGCGGGACGCCTGGCTGGCAAATCTGCGCACCCTGCTGCCACCCGAGGCCGCCTGGCGCCGGCTGCCGCCCAACGTACCCGACAGCCGCCTGCTCGGTGGGCTGAACCTGGCGGCCACGCTGAGCCTCGGCCGCCCGGTGGCGGAAGCCGGCCTGCTGGCCGAGGCCGATGGCGGCGTGCTGCTGGCCGCGATGGCCGAGCGGATGGACAGCCAGACCGCCGCCCGCCTGGCCGCGACGCTGGACAGCGGCGAGGTGGCCGTGCAGCGCGAGGGACTCTCCCAGCGCCTGCCGGCCCGTCTGGCGGTGGTGGCGCTGGACGAGGGGTTGGTGCCCGACGAAGCCACCCCGGCGGCGCTGCGGGACCGCCTGGCCTTCATGCTGGAACCTGCGGCAGCGGAGGCCGCCGACCTGCCTGACCTCGCCGCGGCCCGTGCGCGGCTGCCGGCGGTGACGGCGACGGGCGCCGCGATCGAGGCGCTATGTGCGGCCGCGCTGGCGCTGGGCATCGACTCGCT
>CAIMOR010000245.1 GCA_903843125.1 uncultured Rhodospirillales bacterium | reverse complement strand
GCTCGGCGCTGCATCCGGATGAGCGCCGGGCGATCCGCGAACGGCTGACGCCAAACCTGTTCGAGATGTATTCCTCGACCGAAGGCGGCGCCGTTTCCGTCCTGTCGCCAGCCGATGGCGCCCTGCACGGCGACAGCGTTGGCCGCCCCGCCTTCCGCGTGCAGGTGCAGATCGTCGACGAGAGCCACGCGCCGTTGCCACCTGGCGCCGTCGGCCGGCTGCGCTACCGCAGCCCCGCCAGCGCCACCGGCTACTACCGCGCCGCAAGCGGTGACGCCTTTCGCGACGGCTGGTTCTACCCCGGCGACCTCGCGCGCATGGGCCCCGATGGCTTCCTGTTCCTGGCCGGTCGCGCCAAGGACATGATCATCCGCGGTGGCATCAACATCTATCCGCAGGATATCGAGCGTGTGCTGCTGGACGTGCCTGGCGTGCGCGACGCCTGCGTGGCCGGGGCACCTGCCGCCGAGATGGGCGAGGAAGTCGCCGCCTTCATCGTCGGCGACATCTCGGCCGCGGCGGTGCGCGACGCCTGCCGCGCCCGCCTGGCACCGTACAAGGTGCCGAAGGTGATCCGCTTCGTGGCCGAGATTCCGCGCAACGGTGCTGGCAAGGCACTGAAGCCGCTGCTGCTGGCAACGCTGGATGAGGAGATGCTGCCATGATCGGGCGTCGCATGATGCTGGCCGCGCCGATGCTGCTGCCGTCCGTCGCACGGGCCCAGCAGGGCTGGCCGGACCGCCCGGTGAGGTTGATCAATCCTTGGCCGCCCGGCGGCCCGGCAGACCTGGTGGCGCGTCCGTTGATCCAACGCCTCTCGGAGACGCTGGGCAAGCCGATGGTGATGGAGAACCGCCCTGGCGCCAACGGCACCATCGCCACCGCCATGGCCGCGCGCGCGGCGCCGGACGGCCACAGCGTGTTGTTCAGCCATGCCGGGCCGATGACGATCGCGCCCTGCTTCCAGTCCAGCATTCCCTACGACCCCGAGCACGACCTGCTGCCGGTCACGCAACTGGTCTCCTCGCCGCTGGTGCTGGTCACCCGCTTGGATCTCGGTGCCGAGGACGTCCCGGGCCTGATCGCCAAGGCCAAGGCGGCGCCACAGCCGCTCAGCTACGGCTCGGTCGGACCGGCCAGCACCACGCACCTGGCCGGCGAAATGCTGGCGCGCATGTCCGGCGCAGCCCTGCTGCACGTGCCCTATACCGGCTCGACGCAGCCGATCACGGACATGATGGCGGGGCGCATCGACTTCGGCTTCTTCAACATCGGCGCGGTCATGGCGCATGTGGAAGCCGGGCGCCTGAAGCCGCTGGCGGTCTCCACCCTGAAGCGCAGCGGGCGGCTGCCGAGCCTGCCCACCGTGGCGGAAAGCTACGCCGGCTTCGAGGTCAACAGCTGGTACGGCATCATGCTGCCCGCCCACACGCCACGCTGGCTTGTCGACCGCTACCACGAGGAGTTCACTGCGGCGCTGCGCCGCCCCGACGTCATCCGCATCTTCACCGAGAATGGCCTGGACCCGGAGGGCACGTCGCCGGAGCAATACGCGGCCAAGATCCACGCGGACCTGCAGCGTTGGCAGGCGCTGGCGCAGGCCACCGGCATCAGGGTCGACTGAGGCGATGCCCGGGATGATCCGCCGCGGCTTTGCCGACATCGCCGAGGGCCAGGTGCACTATCGCCACGCCGGCGTGCAGCATGGCGGCGTGCCGTTGGTCATGCTGCACGCTTCGCCAGGCTCGGCCAAACTGCTGGAGCCGATGATCGGCGCCTTCGGCAAGCAGCGTCGCGTGGTGGCGACGGATACGCTGGGCAATGGCGATTCCTCGCCGCCGCAGGGCGAAGCGCCAGACATCGCCTATTTCGCCGACGCGCACCTGCGCGCGCTGGACAGCCTCGGCCTGCAGCGCTTCGACCTCTACGGTGCCCACACCGGGGCCAACATCGCCTGCGAGATGGCCATCGCCCAGCCACATCGGGTGCGTCGGCTGATCCTCGACGGCGTCTCGCTCTACAGCGCCGAGGAGCGCGCCGACATGCTGGCGCACTACGCGCCGGGCGTCGCCATCGACCAGAATGGTGGCCAGTTCAATTACATCTGGCATTTCGTCCGCGACGCGTTCCTCTACTGGCCATGGTATCGGCGCGAAGCCGCCAATCGCCGCGTCATCGGCCTGCCGAGTGCGGGCGAACTGCACGACAAGGTGGTCGAGGTGCTGAAGGCGGCGCGCACCTACCACATCAGCTACAACGCCGCGATCGGCTACGACAAGGCGCCGCGCCTGCCCTTGGTGCGGGTGCCGACGCTGCTGGCCTGCGCCCGCACGGACATGCTGGTGCAGTACTTCGACCAGGTGCAGGCGCTGATGCCGCACGCCGAGCCGGTGCTGACGCCGGGCAGCGCCTCGCCCGCGGCGCTGGCGGAAACGGTGGCCCTGTTCGCGGCCTTCCTCGACCGGCCCTAACGGAGGATCCCAGGCAGGTTCAGCTGGTGCTCGCGCGCGCAGGCCAGCGCGTCCGGATAGCCGGCATCGGCGTGCCGCATGACGCCGCTGGCTGGGTCGTTCCACAGCACGCGCTCCAGCCGTCGTGCCGCTTCCGGCGTGCCATCGGCGACGATCACCATGCCGGCATGCTGCGAGAACCCCATGCCGACGCCGCCGCCATGATGCAGCGAAACCCAGGTGGCACCGGACGCGCAGTTCAGCAGCGCATTCAGCAGCGGCCAGTCCGAAACGGCGTCGGAGCCGTCGCGCATCGCTTCGGTCTCGCGGTTCGGGCTGGCGACGCTGCCGCTGTCCAGGTGGTCGCGGCCGATGACGATCGGTCCGATCTCGCCGCGCGCGACCATCTCGTTGAACGCCAGGCCGATCCGATGGCGGTCGCCCAGGCCAACCCAACAGATGCGCGCCGGCAGGCCCTGGAAGCGGATCTTCTCGCGCGCCATGTCCAGCCAGTTGTGCAGCGCCGCGTTGTTTGGCAGCAGCCGCTTCACCATGGCGTCCGTGCGGTAGATGTCCTCCGGGTTGCCGCTCAGCGCCGCCCAGCGGAACGGGCCGATGCCGCGGCAGAACAGCGGGCGGATATAGGCAGGCACGAAGCCCGGGAAATCGAACGCATCGGCGACGCCTTCCTCCTGCGCCATCTGGCGGATGTTGTTGCCGTAGTCCAGCGTCGGCACGCCCATCCGGTGGAAATCCAGCATCGCCCGCACATGCTTTGCCATGCTGCGCTTCGCCGCCTTGGTCACGCCGGCGGGGTCGCTGGCGCGGCGCGTTTCCCACTCCGCAAGCGTCCAGCCGCTCGGCAGGTAGCCATTCACCGGGTCATGCGCGCTGGTCTGGTCGGTTACCACATCCGGCCGCACGCCGCGGCGGACCAATTCGGCGAAGACGTCGCCGGCATTGCCCAGCAGGCCGACGCTGCGCGGCTTACCCGGCGCGGTGACCATCGCCAGCGCTTCGTCCAGCGTGCTGGCCTGCGCGTCCAGGTATCCGGTACGCAGCCGCATCTCGATCCGGCTGGCCTGGCATTCCACCGCGAGCATCGAAGCGCCGGCCATCGTCGCCGCCAGCGGCTGTGCACCGCCCATGCCGCCGAGACCGCCGGTCAATATCCACTTGCCCGCGAGCGAGCCGTTGTAGTGCTGGCGGCCGACCTCGACGAAGGTCTCGTACGTGCCCTGCACGATGCCCTGGCTACCGATGTAGATCCAGCTGCCGGCCGTCATCTGGCCGTACATCATCAGCCCCTTGCGATCCAGCTCCGAGAAATGCTCCCAGGTGGCCCAGCGCGGCACCAGGTTGGAATTGGCGATCAGCACCCGCGGTGCATCCGCATGGGTGCGGAACACACCAACCGGCTTGCCGGACTGCACCAGCAGCGTCTCGTCCGCGTCCAGCTTGCGCAGGCTGTCGACAATGCGGTCGAAGGCGTTCCAGTCGCGTGCCGCACGACCGATGCCGCCGTACACGACCAGCTCCTCCGGGCGCTCGGCCACCTCGGCGTCCAGGTTGTTCATCAACATGCGCAGCGGTGCTTCGGTCAGCCAGCTCTTCGCCGACAACTCCATCCCGCGCGGTGCACTGATCCGACGAGCATTGTCGAGGCGCGTGGTCATCTCAGAAAAACCTCAGGCGCTGGCCGATACCGGTGCGCCTGGCCTTTTCCAGCATGGCGTTGCCCAGCGCGATATCGGACAGCGGCAGCCCGCGATGCCACAGCAATATCGTCTCTGCGTCGCTCTCGCGCCCCGGCTTCAAGCCAGCCACAACCTGGCCGAGTTCGGCATGGAGCGTCGCTTCCGAAAGCTTGCCGGCATTCACATGTGCCCGCATCGCGCCGAGCTTGCCGCTGTGCGCCTGGCCCCAATCATCCATCAGCATCTTGTCCATGACATCGGTGATCGAAAGCTCCAGCGCGCTCATCGTGCCGTAGGGGCAGACGAAGGTGCCAGGCTTGATCCATTCCGTCTTGAACAGCGGCGCAGGCTCGGAAAGCCGCGACGCTTCCACCATGATATCGGCGCCCTTCAGGCAGCTCTCCCAGTCCTCGGTCACGATGACCTTCTTGCCGAGGTCGCGTTCCAGCCTGGCGCCGAAGGCGTCGCGGCTTTCCTTGCGGCGCGAATGCACGCGGATCTCGTCGAAGTCGAACAGGTGGTCCAGCAACCGCACGTTCCAGTAGGACGACCCGCGCGCGCCGATGTGGCCGAGCACCTTGCTGTTCTTCCGCGCCAGGTATTTCGCCCCGATCGCCGTTACCGCGCCCGTCCGCATGTCGGTCAGGTGCGATGCATCGAGGATCGCGCGCGGCTTGCCGTTGCTCGGGTCCATCAACAGCAGGGTGGCTAGCTCGGAAGGCAGGTTCTCCTTGTAGTTGTCGACGAAGTCGCCGACGACCTTCACGCCGGAGACCATCTGGTCTTCCTTCAGCGTGCCGCGCAGCACGTTGAAATGGCCATTCGCCACGCCGGGCATGTGGTGCATGCGCGGGTCCACCACGGTATTGCCGCGGCCCTGCATCGCCAGGCTGCTTTCGATCGCGGTCAGGATCTCGTCGTCCGTCATCGCCAGTTCGGCAATGTCCGGGCCGTTCAGGAAGTCGATGTAGACGGGCGGATGTTCGCCGGGCATGGGCTGAATTCCTAATCCAGGGTGATGTTGGCAGCGCGGACGATCTCGCCCAGCCGCGTGCGTTCGCGTTCAGCCAGGGCGCCAAGTTCGGTCGGGCCGAGGATTTCCACCGTCAGCCCCAATCCGGCAAGGGCCCGGGCGCCTTCGTCGCTGCGCTGCACGGCGGCGATATCACCGGCGATCTGCGCCCGCAGTGGCTCCGGCGTCTTCCCCGGCGCATACACCGCGAACCACGCCACTGCCTGCACGCCGGGCAGTCCGGCTTCGGCCGTCGTCGGTACCTCCGGCAAGGAGGGCGAGCGCGCTGGCGAGGTCACCGCCAGCGCCCGCAGCCGGCCGTCGCGGATCAGCGGCAGCGCGCCGGGCAGGTTCTCGAACATCACGTCCAGCCGGCCGGCCGCCAGGTCCGTCAACGCCGGCGCGCTGCCGCGATACGCCACGTGTTCCGCCGCCAGCCCGGTCTCCCGCGCAAACAGCGCGCCGGTGACGTGGATGTAGCTGCCGCTGCCGGGCGAGCCGTAGATGATGGGCTTGCCCGCCGCCCGCGCCGCCGCCAGGAAGCCGGCGACGTCGTGCGCCGGCGACGATGCCGGCACGACCATGACGTTGGGCAGGGAGCCGAGCATGGCCACTGGCGCCAGGTCCTGCACCAGGCTGAAGCCAAGGTCGCGATAGAGGTGCGGACTCACCGTCATCATGCCGGAGGACGCGATCAGCAACGTAAGCCCATCCGGCGCGGCCTGCGCCACGGCGGCGGCGCCGATGTTGCCGCCCGCCCCGGTGCGGTTTTCCACCACGACCGGTTGATGCCAGCCCGGCTCCAGTCCGCGGCCCAGCACGCGAGCAATGCTGTCCATCGAGGCTCCGGCCGCGAAGGGCACGACGATCCGCACCCCATGTCCGGGCAGGAAGCCGGCCTGCGCCCAGGCAGGGAACGGCGCCGCCAGCGTTGCGGCCAGCACGAGGCGTCGTGGCAGTCGGGTCATGTCATTGGCTCCGATGGGTACGCCCGGGCATGCAGGCTTCGTGCCGCCTTCATGGGTGGCCATGCCACACGCGCTGCACTGGCCGCATGTCGCCGATGCGGTAGACGATCTCGGCCGGCCGCTCGATCTCCCAAACCGCCAGGTCGCACCACTTGCCGCGCTCCAGCGTACCGCATACCGCCTGCAACCCCAGTGCCCGGGCGGCGTGGCGCGTGGCGCCGAGCAGGCATTCCTCCACGGTCAGCCGGAACAGCGTCGCCGCCATGTTCAACACCAGCGGCAGCGACGTGATCGGCGAACTGCCCGGGTTGCAGTCGGTGGAAAGCGCCATGGCAACGCCGGCGCGACGCAGCGCCGCCACCGGCGGCAGTTGTGTTTCGCGCAGGAAGTAGAAGGCGCCGGGCAGCAGCACCGCCACGGTGCCGGCCGCGGCCATGGCGGCAACGCCAGCCTCGTCCAGGCGCTCCAGGTGATCCGCCGACAGCGCATGGTAGCGCGCCGCCAGCGCGCCCGCGGCGGCATTGGCGTGCTGGTCGGCGTGCAGTTTCACCGGCAAACCCAGCCGCGCCGCGGCCTGCAGCACCACATCGGTTTCCGCCGCGCTGAAGCCGACACTGTCGCAGAAGACGTCCACCGCATCGGCCAGGCCCTCGGCAGCGATGGACGGCAGGATAACCTCCGCGACGTGGCGCATGTAGCCTGGCTTGTCGCCGGCATATTCGGGCGGCAGCGCATGGGCTGCCAGGCAACTCGTCACCACGCTGACCGGCCGTAGCCGCCCGAGTGCCCGCGCCACCCGCAGCTGCTTCGCCTCGGCCGCCAGTTCCAGCCCGTAGCCCGACTTGATCTCCACCGTCGTCACGCCGCCGGCCAGCAGCGCATCCAGCCGGGGCAGGGATTGCCGTTCCAGTCCCGCGTCGTCCGCCGCCCGGGTCGCCCGCATGGTCCCGAGGATGCCACCGCCGGCATCGGCAATCTCCCGGTAGCCGGCACCGTTCAGCCGCTGCTCGAATTCGCCGGAGCGGTCGCCGGCGTAGACCAGGTGAGTATGGCAATCGACCAGCCCCGGCGTGACCCAGCGGCCGGTGCAGTCTATCCGTTCCGCGGCGTCCCAGCCATGCGGCAGCCCAGCCATCGCGCCGGCGAAGGCGATGCGCCCGTCCCGCATGGCCACCGCGCCAGACTCGACCAGCCCGAGGCCAGGCCCGGCCATCGTCGCCAGCCGCGCATTCAGCCAGACCCTGTCGAAGCGCTCTGCCATCGCCGTCCTCCGGCTTGTTGCCGCCAGCCGGTTATGTCTATGCATAAGGCCAACCTCGGTCCAGGGCCCTTGCCGATGCCGTCGCTGTTGTTTCGCGAAGCACTGCTGCCGCAAGGTTGGGCACGCGATGTCCGCATCGTGCTGCACGACGGCCACATCGCCAGCGTCGAGCCCAACGCCACGCCCGAGCCCGCCGACGAGCGCCACGGCATCGGCCTGGCCGGCATGCCCAACCTGCACAGCCACGCCTTCCAGCGCGGCATGGCCGGCCTGGCGGAGCGCCGCGGCCCGAGCGACGACACCTTCTGGACCTGGCGCGAGGTGATGTACCGCTTTGCCCTGAGCATGCGGCCGCAGGACATCGAGGCCGTGGCCGCCTGGCTCTACGTGGAGATGCTGGAAGCCGGCTTCACCCGCGTTGCCGAGTTCCACTACCTGCACCACCAGCCCGACGGCACGCCCTACGCCAATATCGCCGAACACGCCGAGCGCATCGCCGCCGCCGCCGACACCACCGGCATCGGCCTGACCCTGCTGCCGGTATTCTACGC
>CAIMOR010000244.1 GCA_903843125.1 uncultured Rhodospirillales bacterium | reverse complement strand
TGCCCCGGAAAGCGACTCCACGGATTATGAGAGAACCGACCCGTGCCGTTGCCCGCCCGGCGGAGCTTGCCAGGCCATAGCTTAGGCTGGCCCCGCCGGGCGTGGCAACGTCGCCTCGGGTGATGGCCGGCGATAGCCCAGGTTGCGGTGCGGTCTGTAGGCTGGGGCGTGCAGTTGCAGCCGAGCCGCGTTGGCGGCGATCCGCTTGGTCAACGGCGCGAGAAGGTCGTCGAAACTCCGGCACAGTTCCAGCCGATCCAGTGTCGGGTCTGGCTCGTGCGGCTGCGACACCGAGTTGAAGCTGTGCCTATCGGTGATAAGGCAATGCTTGTACCGCGCGAGCGCCGTGTCCACCGCCGCCTGTAGCGCGGCACGATAGTACAGCGCCGCATCTGCGCCGCGCGGTGAGCCGCACTCATCCTGTGTGTCGATTTGCGCTCCAGAGCGGCCCCGATCAATTGTCAGGTAGTTACACTGAATTGACAATTTACCTCGTTGATAGAACAGGTCCATCTCAAACTTGAGGAGGCTGGCATGGAAGTGAACAACGGCATGCTGCTCGGCCTGACGCTGGCCGTCCTTGGCGGAGCTATGCTGGTAATGGGTCGGCAGCAATATCGGCGTTCTCGGGACCTTACCGCTTCGCTGCCGCTCACCTCCTGGCATTTCAAGGTCTTCATCGGCGGTGGGCTTTTTATGATCGCCTTAAATGTGCTGTTTCAGTCAGTAAAGGGCTGACAAACTCGAGCCTAACGACCGGATTGTTCAGGTTTGCCCAGCCAGTACGTAAGCAGCTCCCATTTGCGTCATACGCGCCGCATGCAGGCCGTCTGTCGCGTTCATGGCGTAGAAACTGCTAGGTTCCCCGCTGCCCGCGCCGCGGTGACGCTTTACCAACGCGTCGAACACAACCCGATCGGCGCTCATGCCAGTGGTGTCCAGCGGTAGCGGTTGGCTCCAGCAGGGCAGCACGTCGGCGCAGGCGACCTTGTTGATCATCAGAGTGTTAGGGTCGGCGAAGCCGCCGAAGTCTTGGTGGAACACGCCCCGCCCGGGCCCCACGGATTCCCATTCGTCCACACAGACCGGCTGACGCGAACTCGGGTGTACGAACCAGCGCAGCGAAAAGGCCCAATCCGCCCGCTGCATCAGCGCATAGAGCAGGCGCAGATGATCGGGCCGCCACCAGTTGTCGTCATCAAGGTAAGCCACATACGGGCTGTTCGCCATGTAGCTCAAGATGGTGCGCAGCGCGCCGCCGTCGCGCGCCGGCGTGAGGCCCCCATGTCGGACTGAGGTTGAGTAGCCCGGCCAGAACACCTGCACAGCGCAGTTCGCCGGGCGTTCATGGCAGGCGGTTTCAATAGCTGACAGATCGGCCGGACGATCGAGGCCGATCAATACCTGGATCCGGCCCGCAAAATCCTGCGCGAAGATCGAGCGCAGCGCCTCGACGATCACCGGGCGAACGATTGTTGGCATCACCACGGCGGCATCGAACGGGTGCTGCAGGTCGTTGCCCGGACTGACCCAATCGCGCAGGAAGCCGGTCATGGACGGGCCGGCTGGCGGCCGTCTCTCAGCATGGCATCCCAGGCCCCTCCGAAGCCGCGGGCCGAGATGCCCACCGCCACCTCGTTGCCAGCGGCATTGCGCCAGGCCAGTCGTGCCGGTTGCTCCGGTGCCAGGGCGCGCAGCTTCCCGCTCAGGGCGTTATCGGGCAACTCCATATCCATCACGCAGAACTGGCCAGTGCAGAGGGTGAAGGGCAGCGGCGTTTCGCTGTCCAGCGTCAGCCTCGCGGGTTGCGCGACAAGCACATTCGGCGCCACTCGCAGTACCATGTGGAACTTGGCGCTTCCGTTGGGACGGCCAAAGGCAACGGCAGCAATCAGCTGCTGGCTGCTGTCGACGAAGGTCTGCGACATTTCGCAGGCCCGTTCGGTTGTGTTGAGGGGACCGATGCAGGTGACGGTCCAGTCGCCGTACTGGGCACTGGTCCGGTCCGGCGTCGAGGCGGCGGCCGCAGAGGGCTCGGCTGGGGCGACGGGCGCCCCCGGGCGCAAGGGACGTTGCTGCGCGACGGCGGCACCGCCCAGCAGAACAAGAACCAGTGGCAGTGTCGTCCTGAACAGGCGGAAACAAGTGATCTCAGACATGACTGTTTTCCATCTTTGCTGCGCTCTGGCGGTGCGGCAGTGCGTTCAATGCTGGAGCCACCAGGCTGTTCCAGTCGCGTGCCCAGCAACAGGCGTGGTCGAAGCCGGGCAACTCGATCAGTTGTGCCGGCGCCCCGACCGGCAGGCGCTGCATGAAGCCCAGCAGGGCGCCAGTCCCGGTTACGCGGTCTTCGGCACCGGTGAAGTGCCATTGCGGCACCAGGCCCAATCGCGGCGCCGCCGCCAGGGCCGGGTCCAGCGACCCGGTCAACGGCGCCAGGCCACCATCCGCGGTCCATCCGGCCAAATCCAGATTGGCGGCCACCGTCACCAGGCCGACCACGTCCTGCCGCCCCGCCGCCAGCAGGGCGGCCAGGGCTCCACCGCCCGAATAGCCGACCAGCAACATGTCCTGGGCGCCAGCCGCCGCCTTCAGCGTGTCAAGGGCCGACCCAAGGCTCGTGACCACTTCCGGCGCGTAGCGGCGACTGGTCCAGAAAGCCTGGTCGCAGCCGCGGCCACGGCTGGGTAGTGTGTATTGGCACGGCCGCCCGAGCCAAGCCAGCGGCCCGCTACCCTGATGGGCCAGGGCCAGGCGCAGCCCCAGCGGCTCGGTCGGCGTAGGGTCCTGGGCGGGCTGGCTGCGCGTCACATAGGCCAACCCATCGCCTTCCAGAAATACCGTGAGCATCTCGCCCGGTGCCCCCGCGCGGCTGGCGGTGGCAAGGTCGAACCGCCCGGCGGTGACGATGCGCCATTTCCAGCCAGCGGCTTCGGCCAGGGCCGGGCCATGCCCTAGGCGGTCGGTGCAGCCTGCCAGCAGCAGCAGCAGCACCGCCAGTGCGGCCCTAGCGCCCATCGCGCAGGGCCGCCAGCGCAGCCGCCATGGCCTGCATCACGGCGCCCCAGTCGCCACGCGCCGGTTGGCGGAACAGCCGGTGTTGCGGGTACCAGGGCGTGTCCGGCCGGTGCATCAGCCAGCGCCAGTCCGGCATGAAGGGCAGCATCACCCAGGCCGGTCGGCCCAAGGCCCCGCACAGATGCACCGGCGAACTGTCCACCGAGATCAGCAGGTCCGCCACCATGAAGATCGCCGCCGTGTCATCGAAATCGGCGATCTCGTCGCTGGTGAAGGTCAGCGCCATACCCGGTGGCGGGTTCTTCGCTTGCTCGGTCGCCGGCCCCTTCTGGACCGTGACGAAGCTGACGCCCGGCAACCCCAGTGGGGCGAAATCCGCCAGCGAGGTCGAGCGATTGGCGTCGTTGAAATGGGTCGGCCGGCCGGCCCAGGCCAGCGCCACGATAGGCCTTGGCAGATGCGCCAGCCGCGCCTGCCACTTGGCCACCCGGGCTGGGTCTGGCAGCAGATAGGGCAGCGGGCCCGGCAGGTCGCCCGGTTGCAGCCCCAGCGCCTGGGGCAGGCTCATCATCTCGCAATGCGTATCGAACGCCGGGGGCAGCGTGCCGCGCGTCAGGTACTCGTCCACGCCCAAGGGGCTGCGGCGCGCCAGGTCCACCGTCTCGTGGTTGATCTCAAGCAGCACACGAGCGCCACTTCGGCGCTTGGCCTCCGGCAGCAGGCGGATGAACTGGAAGGTATCGCCATAGCCCTGCTCGTCATGGATCAGCAGGGTGCGGCCTTCCATCGCCTCGCCTTCCCAGCGGGGGCGTTGGACCTTGCGCTCTATCCGGGTGGTGTGCGGCAGGCTGTAGCGCCACCGGTATTCGCGCCAGCCGCGCGTGTATTCGCCCTGCAGCAGCAGCGTCTCGGCCAGGTCGAACCGGCCCGGCAGGTCGCCTGGAAAGCTCTGCACCAGCATGTCCTGGATCAGCCGCACCTCGTCCAGCTTGCCCTGCGGCTTGATGGCCGCGGCCAGGATACGCCAGAGCGGAATGGGTCCGCTGCCGCTGGCCAGCCAGGGTCGCACCAGCGCCTCGGCGGCCTCCAACTGCCCGGCGGCCAGCAGGCTACGAGCCTGCGCCTCGGTCTCCGCCAGGGAAAGGCTCATGCCGCCGGAATTCCCAGCGCCTCCAGCAGCGGACCCAACTGGGCCGCATGCTGGCGCCAGCGCCCGGCCGAGCTTTGGTAGATCGGCTGGCGCACCTGGTTGACGCTGGCGGTGCGGATCACCCGGTCGGTGGTATGGAACTGGAGCACCGCGGGGTTCCAGGGCAGGCCGAGGAAATCCAGCAGGCGCCGCGTTTCGGCTTCGGGGTCCGCCACCATGGCTTCGTAGTCCACCTCCAGGAAGTGGCTGGCCGGCAGCACGGCGCGCCAATGCGCCATCAACGTCTGGTAACCCAGGTGGAATTGGCCAAGCTCGGCCAAGTCGTAGCTGAAGGCCTGTTCGCTGGTGAACAGCTTGGAGTAGCAGGACAGGCAGGTATCCACGGGGTTGCGCCGGCTGTGGATGATGCGGGCGCCGGGCAGCATCAAATGAATCAGGCCGGCATGCATGAAGTTGGCCGGCATCTTGTCCACCACATGGCGGCGGCCCTGGGCCAAAGGCGCAACCTGCGCCAGATAGGCCTCGCCCAAGGCGGCCAACGACTTCGGCTCCAGCCCGGCCACCGCCTGCGGGAAACCGCCGATATTGTCTGCCAGGCGCTGCACGTGCAGCAGTTCCCCTGCGCCATGCACGGCGGGATGTGAGGCCAGGATCTGCTCGATCAGCGTGGTGCCGGAGCGGGGCATGCCCAGCACGAAGACCGGCAGCGCCGATGGCGCGCCCCCGCCACCCAGGCGGTCAAGCTGGGCAGGGGTGAAGACCTCCGCAATGCTGACCAGCCACTGGCTGGTCGCGGCGCTGTCGAACTGGATTTGCGCCCGCTTCATCCGGTTGCCGGCATGCAGGTGGTGGAAGCCGGGTTCGCTCTCGCCGATCTCCAGCCAGGCCTTGCCCAGCGCGAAGTGCAGCATCATCCGGTCATTGGCCGCAACCGCACCGCCCTCGGACAGCAGCGCCTCCATCCGGTCGATCGCGGGGTCGTTCGGGGTGAAGCGCCGCAAATCTGCGCTGTTGAACCAGGCCGAGGCGGAGGCTGGGAAAGCCGCCAGCGCCCGGTCGAAGGCCGCCGTGGCTTCGGCCTTGCGGCCATGTTCCATGTACAGGGTGGCGCGGTTGACCAGCGCCTTTTCCGTGGCCAGGCCAGGCAGGGCGGCGGCGCGGTCGAAGGCGGCCAGCGCTGGCTGAAAGCGGCCCATCGCCTGCAGTACCATGCCATGGGCGTTGTGGGCCTCGGCGCTTTGCGGGCCGGCCGCCACAGCCTGCTGCGCGGCCTCCAGCGCTGGCTCCAACTGGTCCAACTGCTTCAGGCTCAACGCCTGCGCCGCCAGCCCTGTCGGGTGGGAGGGCGCGAAGCTGAGCAGCGCGCCCAGTGTGCGCAGCGCGTCTTGGTGCCGGTCGCGCGCCGTCTCCACCGCGGCCAGGTTGATGTAGGCGTCGGCCATCTGCGGGTTCAGCTCGATGGCGCGGCGGGCGTGTTCGGCGGCGCGGTCGTGCTGGCCCTGGTCGTTCAGCAGGTTGGAGAGGTTGCTGTGCGGCTCCGGGTAGCCCGGGCGCAGCGCCAGGGCGCGCAGCCAGTGCTGTTCGGCGCGGTCCAGCAGGCCCAGGCGCTTGCAGGTATTGGCCAGGTTGTTGTGGGCTTCCGGATTGTCCGGCTGCTGCGCCAGCACGCGTTCCAGGCAGATGCGGCTTTCGTCCAGCTTGCCGGCTTCCTGCAGGATGA
>CAIMOR010000243.1 GCA_903843125.1 uncultured Rhodospirillales bacterium | reverse complement strand
GTGCGCTTGTCGGTGGAGATGGCGTCATGCAGGTAGGTCGTCGGCGAGGCCCAGTCCCACAGCGTCACCACCATGTTGCGCTCCAGCCCCGCGGGCCGCGCCGGCTGCGTCGCCGGCAGCTCGCCATGGGCAATCCGGTCGGTCCAGTCGGCGAACATGTCGATGCCGCGGTCCGGCCCCAGTCGCACGATGGAGACGGCCATGTTGGTCATGGCCTGGCCGGACTGGATGCGCCGCCGCCAGAGGTCGGCCGAATGCTCGAAATGCCCCAACTCGGCGCGCGGGTGGCGGATGTTCGGGCTGCCCAAGGCATGGCAGGACTGGCAGGACTGCTTGAGGGTATCGATCCAGGCGTATTGTCCGCGCAGGAAGGGCGGAATGCCGTTGCCGCCGGCCGCGTCACCGGTGCCGGGGAACTGGTCGGCCGCAGGGATCCGCAACATGGAATACCAGTACATGCCGGGATAGGCCTCGGCAGCGGCGGCCGGAGTGGGAGCCGGCGTGGCGCGCAGGTTCAGTTGGCGGCCCGGCGTGCCGTCCACGCGCGGGCTGTCGACCAGCCCATAGCCGCGGACCCAGACCTTGTAGCTTGCCCGCGGCAGGTCCGGGATGACGTAGCGGCCACGCTCGTCGGTCACCACGATCTTGGCATATTTCGTCGGCAGGTCGGTGGTCTCGGCGATGACCCAGACGCCAGCCTCCGGCCCACGCGGGCCGGTGACCACGCCGCCGATATCGGTGGCACCGATGGCGACGGTCGGCGATGCCGCCGGCTGGGCCTGGGCGGCCACGCCGGCCGAGGCCAGCAGCGCGGCCAGCACGGCCGCCGATAGGGGATTGCGTCGGAATGCCCTGGACATGGCTGACCCTCCGTCGCCGCCTTCATGGGCGGCCTTCCTTACTGAGGATAGCAGGCGACAGCAGGCCGACGCTGTCAATGCCCGACCCGCGCCGGCGCGTCGCGCCGGGACCTTGCACCGCCGCATCGGCACGACCACCCTTGGGGCAGGCAAACGGAGCACCGCGATGAGCAGCACCACTGACTACACGCCACCCAAGGTCTGGGTGTGGGAAAAGGCCAATGGCGGGCGCTTCGCCAACATCAACCGGCCGGTCGCCGGGGCAACCCATGACAAGGACCTGCCGGTCGGCAAGCATCCGCTGCAGATCTACTCGCTGGCCACGCCGAATGGGCAGAAGGTCACGATCATGCTGGAGGAGTTGCTCGCCCTCGGCAATGCCGGCGCCGAATATGACGCCTGGCTGATCAAGATCGGCGAGGGGGACCAGTTCAGCAGCGGCTTCGTCGCCGCCAACCCGAACTCCAAGATTCCCGCGCTGGTGGACCACAGCGGGCCGAAGCCGGTCCGCGTGTTCGAGAGCGGCGCCATCCTGATGCATCTGGCCGAGAAGTTCGGCGCCTTCCTGCCGACCGAGACCGCGGCGCGCGCCGAATGCCTTTCATGGCTGTTCTGGCAGATGGGCAGCGCGCCCTACCTCGGCGGCGGCTTTGGGCACTTCTATGCCTATGCACCTTTCAAGATGGAATACCCGATCGACCGCTTCGCCATGGAGGTGAAGCGCCAGATGGACGTGCTGGACCGCCGCCTGGCCGAGAGCGAGTACCTGGGCGGCGCCGACTACACCATTGCCGACATGGCGGTCTGGCCCTGGTACGGCGGACTGGCCAAGGGGGTGCTCTACGGCGCCGCCGAGTTCCTCTCGGTGCATGAATACAAGCACGTGCTGCGCTGGGCCGACGCCATCGGCGCCCGCCCGGCGGTGAAGCGCGGCCGCATGGTCAACCGCGTGCAGGGCGACCCCGCCAGCCAGTTGCACGAGCGCCACGACGCCGGCGACTTCGAAACCCGTACGCAGGACAAGCTGGCCCCCGCCGGCTGAGCCGCGCGTCGGCAGCGCCATCGCGGCAGCGGCGCCTCAGGCAGGCGCCGCTGCCGCAAGCATCTCCCGCACCGTGCGGACGAAATGCTGCACCAGCGGCCCGGCGCTGAGCCGCCACGCCAGCAGGGTATGAATCACCACGTCGCAGTCGGCGATCGGGCGGATGACGATGCCCTCCAGTTGCAGGCCGCATACGCCTTCCGGATAAAGGGTCGCCCCCAGGCCGGCAGCCACCAGGCCGAAGATGCCAAGCGTGCTGGAGGGTTCCACCGCCGGCGCCAGCGCCAGGCCGCGGCTGGCAAACAACCCGCCGAGCAGCGCGCGGTAGAAATCCCACTCCACCGCGTTGCCCAGCACCAGCCCGGCGCCGGCGAGCTCGGCCAGTCGCAGTTCGCGCTGCTGCGCCAGGGGGTGTTGTGCGGGCAGCACCGCCACCAGGCGTTCGGCCGAAACCCCAAGCGTGCCAAAACCAGGTTGCACGAAGGGGCCGATGAGAAACCCCACATCCAGCGTGCCGCGCCGCAGCGCCACCTGCTGCGCCTGCGTGCCCATGTAGATCGGCTCGACGCCGACCTGGGGGTGTCGCTGGCGGAAAGCCATCACCGCCTGGGGCATCGGCGACAACGCGGCGAAGGACATGTAGCCCAGCCGCAGCCGGCCCAGCTCACCCTGCGCCGCCGCCAGCGCCGCCTGGCCGCTGCGTTCCAGCCGGCGCAGCAGGTCGCGGTTCTCCTCGAAGAAGACCTCGCCGGCCCCCGTCAACCCCACCTCGCGTGTCGTCCGGTGCAGCAGGGCGGCGCCCAACCGGCGCTCCAGCTCCTTCACCCGACGGGAGATGGCGGATTGGTCGAGCGCCAGGCGCGTGGCGGCACGGCGAAAGCTGCGCTCCTCGGCGACGGCGATGAAGGCCTGGACCATGTCCAGCTCGGGCAGGTGGCGCATTGGCATTGATGCTACGCGTGCATCAATGTGTGTTGCAACGTCACTTCACGCAGCCGCCATGTCGGGCGCAGGGTGCGGGTGGGAAGGGTTCGCCGGCAGCGGAAGGCCGCGGTGACGTGGGGTGCGGAATGCACCACGCGGGGCCGGCGGCCTGCGCATGAGGAGAACCGCGATGTCCTATGAAAGCCTCGAAGCCGCCCTGCAGCAGGCGTTCGACGAAAGCACCCGCATCTACCGCGAACGCGGCTTCGCCAGGCGCATCGGCTTTGGCCGCAAGCCGGCGCTGATCAGCGTGGACCTGGCCAATGCCTGGACGCGGCCGGGCAATCCCTTCACCTGCGAAGGCATGGATGACCGGGTGATGCCGGCCATGGTGAAGCTGCTTGGCGCTTTCCGCGCCAATGGCCTGCCGGTGGTGCACATCACCACGGCCTACCAGATCACCAACCGCCAGGACCCCAATACCGACATGGGGATGTGGCATCACAAGATCCCGGTTGAAGCGGTGGACCTCAAGGACACCAACCTCTGGGCCATCGACAGCCGGATCGAGCCGATCGAGGGCGAATACGTTCTGCTGAAGAAGCGCGCCTCCGCGTTCAGCGGCACGCCGTTGGCCGGATACCTGCGCAGCGCCGGGGTCGACACCATCCTGGTCACCGGCGTCACCGCCACCGCCTGTGTCCGCACCACCATCTGCGACGGCCTGGCCGAGGGCTTCCGCACCATCGCGGTCAAGGAAGCCATCGGCGACCGGGTGCCCGGCGCGGTGGCATGGAACCTGTATGACATCGACGCGAAGTTCGCCGATGTCGAGACGGTGGAAACCTGCGTGAATTACCTGAACTCGGTCAACGCCAAGTCCGCCTGAACGCAACCAGCGCGCCCCGTGCGCAAGCCTGAGGAGGCATCGATGACATCAGCCATCACGCGTCGTACCGCGCTGGCAGCCGGCCTTGCCGGCAGCCTTGGCGCGTGGGCCATGCGGGCGCAGGCCGCCCCCGGCGGCAGCATCACCGTCGCCAACTGGGGTGGCGACTGGAACGACCGCACCATGCGGCTGTTCGAGACGCCGCTGGTGGAGAGCCAGGGTATCACCATCGTCCGCGACCTGGGCATGGAGCCCGAGCGCAAGGCCAAGATGCTGGCCGAGCGCCGGCTGCGCCGCGGCACCTACGACGTGGCCCACCTCAACGGCTCCGACGCCTTCGAGATGGCGCACAACGACGTGCTGGCCGACCTGGACCTGGGCAAGCTGCCGAATTACGCCGATGTGGTCGGCACGCTGAAGTCACCCTACTTCGTGCCCTGGCTGTACAGCGGCGTCGTCATCATGAGCAACGCGCAGAAGGTGCCGCAGCCGCCGAAGAGCTACGCCGACCTGTGGGACCCGAAGTGGCGCGGGCGGCTGGGCCTGACCAACCAGCTCTACTTCAACTACATGATGATGGGCGCGATGGTTGCCGGCACCGGCGTGATGGTGGGCGAACCTGCCATGGCCAAGCTGCTGGAGCTCAAGCGCACCGTGGCCCCGAAGATCTACGCGACGCACCAGGCCTTGCAGGCCGGGCTGGCCAATGGCGAGGTCGACGTGGCGGTGAACTACAAGGCACGCGGTCTGCAGTGGGTCAATGACGGCCTGCCCCTCTCGGTGCAGTACCCGGCCGAGGGCGCAATCTCCGTGGTCTTCGGCGCCTGCCTGCCGAAGCGCGCCAGCAACCCGGAGGCGGCGTACTTCTACCTCAACGCCATGCTGGATCGGAAGGCGATGGCGGACCTCGCCGGCGCCAGCTTCTACGCCCCTGCCAACACCAAGGCGTCGCTGTCGCCGGAGTTGCGCACCCGCATCGACTTCACCGCCGATGAGCAGGCCAAGCTGAAGCAGCCGGACTACGACCACGTGGCGAAGAACACCGCCGCCTGGCTGGAATGGTGGAACAAGAACGTCGCGGTCTGAGCCGGGACGATGGGCGCGACGAACCCCAATCGCACGGGACTGCTGGCCGTGCCGGCCGGGCTGTTCGTCGCGCTGTTCCTGCTCGCACCACTGGCGCTGATGTTCCGCTACAGCCTCAACCGCTTCGCCCCGGGCGAGATGATGGAGCAGGCCCTGACGCTGGAGAACTACGGCAAGTTCCTGGCCGACGGCTACTACCAGGGTGTGCTGTGGACCACGTTGTGGACCTCCGGCCTTGCGACGCTGATCTGCCTGGTGCTTGGCTATCCGGTGGCCTGGTTCATGGCGCGCACCACGGCGCCGCGGCTCAAGTCGCTGCTGGTCATCGCCATCGTGGTGCCGCTGCTGATGGGCAACGCCGTGCGCAGCGCCGCCTGGATGGTGGTGCTGGGCGAGAAGGGCATGTTGGCGGCGCTGGTCGGCGCGCTGGGGCTGGGTGAGCGCTTCGGCCTGCTCTATACCGCGCCGGGCGTGGTCATCGCGCTGGTCTCGGTGCTGCTGCCGTTCATGATCATCACGCTGCAATCCGTGCTGGAAGGCGTCTCGCATTCGCTGGAGGAAGCCGCCATGTCGCTTGGCGCATCGCCGCGCGCGGCCTTCGTGCAGGTGGTGCTGCCGTTGTCGCTGCCAGGCGTGTTGGCCGGCACCTCGCTGTGCTTCATCCTGGCGATGAACGCCTACGCCACCCCGGTACTGGTCGGCGGGCCGCAGTTCCACATGATGGCGCCAACCGTCTACCAGCAGGTGTCAAAGGCGATGAACTGGCCGTTCGGCGCGGCACTTGCCTTCGTGCTGATGAGCGTAACGCTGGGGCTCTCCATCGCGGCCAACCTGCTGATGCAGCGCCGCTACCGCCGCTGGGCGGAATGAGCATGTGCGAGGGCACCGCAACCCGGCTCGCTTTCGCCGTGTCGGTGTGGACCGTCATCGGCTTCGTGCTGCTGCCGCTTAGCGTTGTCGTCTGGCTGAGCTTCTTCGCCAACCGCATCATCAGCTTTCCGCCCACCGGCTATACGCTGGCCTGGTATGCCCGTGCCTGGGGCGTGGCGGATTTCCGCAACGGATTGCTGCTGTCGCTGCAACTTGGCGGTTGCGCCACGCTGGGCAGCTTGCTGCTGGGCGCGCCAGCGGCACTGGCCCTGGTGCGCGGCCGATTCCCAGGGCGGGAGGCTTTGAGCACGCTGCTGCTGGCGCCGATGATCGTCCCCGGCATCGTGGGCGGCAGCGCGCTGTTCATGGCCTATATCGAGTTCGAGGTGGCCACCGACCAGCAGTTGGCCGGCACGCTGCCGGGGCTGCTGGCCGCCCATGTCCTCATCGCGCGGCCTTGGACGGTACGGCTGCTCACCGCATCGCTGACCGGCCTGGACCGGGCGGTGGAGGAGGCTGCCGCCAATCTCGGTGCCAGCCCGCGCCGCGTCTTCCTGCTGGTGACGCTGCCGATGGTGCGGCCCGGCGTCATTGCGGCGGCGCTGTTCAGCTTCGTCATCTCCTTCATCGACCTGGAGAAATCCCTCTTCCTGGTTGGTCCCGGACGCACCACGCTGCAGATCGCCATCGTGAATTACCTGGAATGGAACCTGGACCCCACCATCGGTGCCGTCGCCACGGTGCAGATCCTCATCATCACCGCGGCGCTGGTGGTCACTGACCACTACGCCAAGCTCAGCCGCGTCTTCTAGGAGTGCCGGCATGACCGAGGTGGTGCTGGATGGGGTCAGCAAGCACTATGCCGAGATGGTGGCGGTGGACCGCGTCTCGCTGCGCATTCCCGCCGGGCAATTCGTCGCCCTGCTCGGCCCCTCCGGCTGCGGCAAGACCACCACGCTGCGCATGGTCGCGGGCTTCGTGGATGCTACCCAGGGACGCATCACCATCGGCGGGCGGGACGTGACGCAGTTGCCGCCGTGGCGCCGCAATACTGGCCTGGTGTTCCAGAACTACGCGCTGTTCCCACATCGGACGGTGGCGCAGAATGTGGGCTTCGGCCTGCAGATGCGGGGCATCCCCCGCGCCGAGGCCGCGGCGCGCGTGGCCACGGCGCTGCAGCGCGTCAAATTGCAGGAGCTCGCCGACCGCCTGCCGAAGCAGCTTTCCGGCGGCCAGCAGCAGCGCGTCGCCCTGGCTCGGGCGCTGGTCATCGAACCCGACGTGCTGCTGCTCGACGAACCGCTCTCCAACCTCGACGCTCGATTGCGGCTGGAGATGCGCACCGAGATCCGGGCACTGCAACGGGCGCTGGAACTCACCGCCATCTTCGTCACCCACGACCAGGAGGAGGCCTTCGCCATCGCCGACATCGTCGCGGTGATGCACCGCGGCCAGGTGGAGCAGGTCGGCACACCCGCCGAGATCTACGAAACGCCATCCACCCGCTTCGTCGCCGAGTTCACCGGCGTGCACAACCTGCTGCCCGGCCGCGTCACGGCGCCAGGCCGGTTCGAGACCACGGACGGCCTCGGGCTGGCCTGCACAGCGTCACGCCCCCTCGGCTCCCTGCTTGGCGTTCGGCCGGAACGCCTGGCGCTGCTGCCCGCCGGCGCAACCGCCGACAACGCCGTGGCCGGGCAAGTCGTGTCGCTGGCTTATCTCGGCGCCGTGGCCGAGGCCGAGGTGCAGTTGCCCTCCGGCCCACGGCTGCTCGCGCGGCTGCCGGCGCACCAGGCCGCCGTTCTCGCCATGGGCGCCACGGTCACGCTGGGCTGGCCGGCCAGCGCATCCCTGCTGCTGGAGGACGCGCATGGCTGAGATCGGCGTCGATACCGGCGGTACCTTCACCGACGTGGTCTGCCGCCTGCCGGATGGCCGGCTGCACCTGGTGAAGACGCCATCCACCCGGCAGGACCCTTCGGTCGCCATCCTGCATGCGTTGGCGCTGCTGCACCGCGACCACGGCATCGACCCCGCCAGCATCACCCGCTTCACCCATGGGACGACCGTAGCGACGAATGCGGTGCTGGAACGCAAGGGCGCGACGCTTGGCCTGATCACCACACAAGGCTTCCGCGATGTGCTGGAGATTGGCCGCCAGTTTCGCCAGGACCTCTACTCCGCGACGCCGGCTGCCAGCACGCCGGTCTTCCTGGCGCCGCGCCGACGACGCCTGGAGGTGCCGGAGCGCATCGCCGCCGATGGCAGCGTGCTGCTGCCGCTGGACGAAGCCGCGCTGGCCGCGGCCGCCGCCGCGCTGGTGGCGCAGGGCTGCACCAGCATCGCCATCTGCTTCCTGTTCAGCTTCCTCAACCCGGCGCATGAGCGACGGGCACGCGACATCATCGTCGCGGGCCATCCAACACTCGCCATTTCGCTCTCGCACGAGGTCGATCCGGCATTCCGTGAATACGAGCGCACCGTCGTCACCGCCTTCGACGGCTATGTGAAACCGGTGGTGGACCGCTACCTCGCACGGTTGCAGGACGGCTTGCGCCAGGCCGGCGTGCCGGCGCCGCTGCAGGTCATGCAATCGCGCGGTGGACTGGCCGGCACCACCACCGCGCGGCTGCGTCCGGTGCGGCTGTTCCTGTCCGGTCCCGCCGCCGGTGTCATCGGTGGCCGCATCGTCGGCGCCTCCGCCACCGTGCCGGACGTCATCACCATCGATGTCGGGGGCACCAGTGCCGATATCGCGCTGATCGCCGCAGGCCGGCCGATAATCCGCCCAGAGGCGCAGATCGGCGGCCATGAGGTCCGCGTGGCCATGGTGGATGTCAACACCATCGGCGCCGGCGGCGGCAGCATTGCCCGCGTGGAAGCCGGTGGCGCGCTGCAGGTCGGCCCCGGCTCGGCCGGCAGTGAGCCAGGCCCTGCCTGTTACGGGCGTGGCGGCGACCAGGCTACCGTCACCGATGCATCGCTGCTGCTCGGCTGGCTCGACCCGGCCTTCTTCGCCGGCGGCGCGTTGCGCCTGCGCGAGGACCTGGCGCGGGACGCCGTGCAGCGCCGCATCGCCACGCCGCTCAACCTGTCGCTGGAACAGGCTGCGCTCGGCATCCACCGGGTGCTGAACGCGCAGATGGCGGAAGGCATTCGGCGCGTCTCGGTGCGCCAGGGGCTGGACCCCCGCGGCTTCGCGCTGCTGCCGCTGGGCGGCGCGGGCGGCTTGCACGCCACGGCGCTGGCGCGGGAACTGGGCATGACCACCGTCATCGTTCCCCGCCTGCCTGGCCTGCTTGCCGCCGCCGGCCTGCTAGCCGCCGCCACCGAACACGAGGTGGCCGCCGCCGCCCCGGCACCGCTCGCCGGGTTGGACGTGGCCATGGTGCGCAACACCCTGTCCGCGCTGCACCAACGCGCCGCGGTACTGATGCGAGCCGACGCAGCTTCCGGCGGCCGCGCCATCTGCAGTGCGGACCTGTGCTACATCGGCCAAAGCTACACGCTGGAAGTCGGCTTCGACCCGGCTTGGCCAGACCTGGCCGAACGCCTCTACGAAGGCTTCCTCGCCGCCCATGCGGCCGCCTACGGCCATGCGGCACGGGTTCCGGCCAAACTGGTGAATCTGCGCGTGGTCCATACCGCCGGCGGCACGGCAACGCTGCCGGAAATGGCGCTGGCGCCAAGCGGCGGTCGCATCGAGAAGTCCCGACGCCGCATCGTCACCGAGGCCACGCCCGCTGGCATTGAGGCCCCGGTGCTGGACCGTGCGGCGATGCCGATGGGCCATCGCTTCCAGGGTCCCGCCATGGTCGAGCAGAGCGACACGACGACGTTGGTGGAGGCCGGCTGGAACGCGCAGGTGGATGCCGCGATGAACCTGGTGCTGACCCGATGAGCCTGGACCCGATTACCCTGGAGGTCAGCCGCCACAAGCTGGACGGCATCGCGGACGAGATGCAGCAGACCCTGCTGCGCACCAGCTTCTCGCCCATCGTCAAGGAAGGTCTGGACGCCTCCGCGGCGCTGTTCACCGCCGAAGGCGAGACGCTGGCGCAGGCCTGCGCCATCCCGATCCACCTGGCAACGCTGGTGCCGGTGCTGCAGGCGATGAAGCAGTACTTCCCGCCGGAGAAGATGCGCGACGGCGACGCCTATCTGATGAACGAGCCCTACCTTGGGGGCACCCACCTGCCGGACATCGCGCTGGTGATGCCGGTGTTCCACCATGGCCGACTCATTGCCTATTCGGCGGCAATGACGCACCACCAGGACATGGGCGGCCTGTCGCCCGGTTCGGTGCCGACCAACGCCACCGAGATATTCCAGGAGGGCCTGCGGCTGCCGCCGTTGAAGTACCTTGACGCGGGCGTCGAGAACGAAACCCTCGTCGCCATCCTGCGGCAGAATGTCCGCATTCCGGAAACCGTGATGGGCGACCTGCGCGCGCAGCTTTCCTGCTGCCTGGTCGGCGCCCGGCGGGTGCGGGAGGTGGCGGATGGCCTGGGCCAGAACCAGGCGTTGTCGATCTTCGCCGAACTGCTGCAACGCAGCGAACGGCAGACGCTGGCGGCGCTCGACGACCTGCCCGCCGGCACCTATCGCCACGCGGACCACCTGGACAATGACGGCATAGACCTGCAGACGCCGGTGCGGATCGAAGTGGCCGTGACCATTGCACCGGGGCGGTTTCACTGCGATTTCACCGGCTCATCGCCGCAGACGCGCGGGCCGTTCAACGCAGTGCGCTCCTCGGTGCTGGCTGGCGTTTACTTCGCGCTGCGCGCCATCACCAACCCCGGCATCATGAACAACGGCGGCTGCTACCGCATGGTGAAGCTGCACCTGCCTGAGGGAAGCATCGTCAATCCGCGCGCGCCAGGGCCGGTGAATGCGCGCACCGCCACCATCAAGCGCATCGCCGGCACCATCCTCGGCGCTTTGCGCGAAGCCATCCCCGACCGGGTGCCCGCCGACCCCGCCGGCGAGTTGCTGGCGCTGGCCTTCGGTGGCATGGACGATGCCGGCAGGCCCTATGTGACCGGTGAACTCGTCACCGGCGGCAGCGGCGCCTCGATGCTGCTGGACGGTGTCGACGTGATCGAGACGGACGCGACCAACTGCATGAACCTGCCGGCCGAAGCAATGGAAATGGAAACGCCGTTCCGCGTGCATCGCGTGGCGTTGCGGGAGGACAGTGGCGGCAATGGTCAACATCGGGGCGGCCTGGGCCTGGTTAAGGAATACGAGCTGCTCGCCGCCGAGTGCGTGCTGACGCACCGTGGGGAGCGCCACTTCTTCGCGCCACAGGGGGCCGCCGGCGGCGAATCCGGCGCCATGGCGAAGAGCGTGCTGATCCGCGCCGACGGCACTCGCGAGAGCATTCCCTCCAAGCGCGTGACCCGGATGCACCGCGGCGACCGCATCCTGATCGAGACGGCCGGCGGCGGCGGTTGGGGCGCGCCCTCCAGCCGCGACGCGGCGCGCGCCGCCGAAGACATCGCCGACGGCAAGGTGCGGGCATGAACGGCTTCGGCGCCTTCCGCCTGCTGCGCGAGGCACTGCGCGGCCAGACCGGCTGGGAACCGCAATGGCGCAGCCCGGAGCGGCCGCAGCCGACCTACGACGTCGTCATCATCGGCGGCGGCGGGCACGGCCTCGCCACCGCCTACTACCTGGCGAAGCAGCATCGCGTCGGTCGCATCGCCGTGCTGGAAAAAGGCTGGATCGGCGGCGGCAATACCGGCCGCAACACCACGATCATCCGCAGCAACTACCTGTTCCCCGAGAGCGCCGCACTGTACGACCACGCCGTGCAGCTGTGGGAGGGGTTGAGCCAGGAGCTGAACTACAACGTGATGTTCAGCCCGCGCGGCGTGCTGATGCTGGCGCACAACGTCCACGACGAGCAGAGCTTCCGCCGCCACGTTCACGCCAACCGGCTGGCCGGCGTGGACAATGAATGGCTGGACGCCGAAGGCTGTCGCGCCTTCTGTCCGCCGCTCGATATCCATCAGCAGCGCTACCCGGTGGTGGGCGGCGCGCTGCAACGCCGCGGCGGCGTGGCCCGGCATGACGCGGTGGCCTGGGGCTACGCACGCGCCGCTGCCGCGTTGGGCGTCGACATCGTGCAGAACTGCGAGGTCATCGGCATCACCCGCGGCGCCGATGGTGCGGTCACTGCGCTCAGCACCAGCAAGGGCGAGATCCGCACCGGCAAGATCGGCGTCGTGGCGGCCGGCAGCACCAGCCTCGTCATGGCCATGGCCGGCGTGCGCATGCCGCTCGAAAGCTTCCCGCTGCAGGCGCTGGTCAGCGAACCGGTGAAGCCGGTATTCCCCTGCGTGGTCATGAGCAACACCGTGCACGCCTACATCAGCCAGTCGGACAAGGGCGAGTTGGTCATCGGCGCCGGTACCGACCAGTACCCAAGCTATTCGCAGGCGGGCGGCGTGCAGATCCTGTCCCACACGTTGGAAGCGATCTGCGAACTGTTCCCGATGTTCCGCCGCATGCGCATGCTGCGCAGCTGGGGCGGCATCGTGGACACCACCTCCGACCGCTCGCCGATCATCGGGCTGACCCCGGTGCCGGGCCTGTTCGTGAACTGCGGCTGGGGCACTGGCGGATTCAAGGCCACGCCGGGAAGCGGCCACGTCTTCGCCGCCACCATCGCGCGCGGTGAGCCGCACCCCATCGCCGCGCCCTTCTCGCTGGACCGTTTCGCGACAGGCCGGCTCATCGACGAAGCCGCGGCCGCCGCGGTGGCACACTGACATGCTGCTGATCCATTGCCCCTGGTGCGGCGACCGCGCCGAGCTGGAATTCCGCCATTGCGGCGAGGCGCATCTGGTGCGACCCGCCGACCCCGCCGCGCTGGATGACACGCAGTGGGCGGCGTACCTCGCCTTCCGGGACAATCCGCGCGGCTGGGCGCGCGAGCGTTGGCGGCACGTGCATGGCTGCGGGCGCTTCTTCAATGCGCTGCGCCACACGCTGACGGACCGCTTCGCCGCCACCTACAAGCCGGGCGAAGCCTGGCCGGAGCCGCCGATATGACGCGCCTGGCTTCCGGCGGCCGCATCGACCGCACGCGTCCGCTGCACTTCAGCTTCGATGGCCGCGCCTACACGGGCTACGCCGGCGACACGCTTGCCTCGGCGCTGCTGGCCAATGGCGTGCACCTGGTTGGACGCAGCTTCAAGTATCATCGGCCGCGCGGCATCTTCTCGGCCGGGGTCGAGGAGCCGAATGCGCTCGTCGAGATCGACCGCGGCCCGGGTCAGCGTGAGCCGAATGTACGTGCCACCGTGGTGCCGCTGGTGGAAGGCCTGGTGGCGCGCAGCCAAAATCGATGGCCTTCGCTGCGTTTCGACCTGGCGGCGGCGGCTGGGCTGGCCAGCTCTGTCCTCGGCGCCGGCTTCTACTACAAGACCTTCCTCGGCCCCGGCCGCGACGCCTGGCACAAGCGCTGGGAGCCGCTGATCCGCCGGATGGCCGGCCTCGGCCGGGCACCGGAAGCGCCGGACCCCGAGCGCTACGCCAATCGCTACGCCCATGCCGAGGTGCTGGTGGTGGGTGCCGGTCCCGCCGGTATCGCCGCCGCGCTGCGAGCCGCCGAAAGCGGTGCCCGCGTGGTGCTTTGCGACGAACAGGCCGAGTTCGGCGGCAGTCTTCTCGCCGAGCCGGACGCCTGGCCGCAGTTGGCGGCAGACATTGCCAGGCTGCGCGCCAACCCGCTTGTCACGCTGCTGCCGCGAACCACGGCGTTTTCCTACGGCCTGCAGAACTTCGTGGCGTTGGCCCAGGTGATCGAGGCCGCGAACGGGCTGCGCGAGCGGCTTTGGCAGCTGCGCGCCGGCCGCGTGGTACTGGCCACCGGCGCGCTGGAACGGCCGATTCCCTTCAGCGGCAATGACCGTCCCGGGGTGATGCTGGCCGATGCCGCGCGGCAATACGTTCTGCGCTGGGGCGTGCTGCCCGGCCGCAACATCGCGGCGCTGGTGGCGCATGATACCGGCTACGCCGCCGCCTTTGCGCTGCAGGATGCCGGTGCCGCCGTGGCCGCCGTGCTGGAGATGCGGGCGACGGCGCCGGCCGCGCTGCTGACAGAGGCCGTGCGGCGCGGCATCCGCGTGCTGCCCAACCATGGCATCGCCGGCACGCGTGGCGGCCACCGCATCACCGGGCTGCTCGCGGCACCGCGCAACGGCGATGGCGCCCCGGACGCATCACGCGCCACGCCCGTGGCGTGCGACCTGCTGCTGATGGCCGGCGGCTGGACGCCCAGCGTGCACCTGTTCAGCCAGGCGCGCGGCAGGCTGGTCTGGGACTCAGCGCTCGATGCCTTCCTGCCCGGCAAGGCGCGTGAGGCCGTGACCTGCGCGGGCGCCTGCGCCGGCGAAGGGCTGACGCCGGGCCTGCCGGTCACGCTGCTCGCGGCCGGCAGCGCCCGCGCCCCCAAGGCCTTTATCGACCCGCAGAACGACGTGACGACGCGCGATATCGCTCTGGCGGTACGCGAGGGATTCCGCAGCATCGAGCATGTGAAGCGCTACACCACGAACGGCATGGCGACCGACCAGGGCAAGACCAGCAATATGCTGGGCCTGGCCGTCGTTGCCGGTGAGCTCGGCCGCAGCGTGCCGGAAGTGGGGCTGACCACCTTCCGCGCGCCCTATACGCCCACCAGTTTCGGCGCCTTCGCCGGCCGGCATCGCGGGCTGCTGTTCGACCCCGTCCGCACAGCGCCACTGCACGACTGGGCTGTGGGGCAAGGTGCATTGTTCGAGCCGGTTGGGCAGTGGCAGCGCGCCCGCGCCTTCCCGCAGGCGGGCGAGGACATGCTGGCCGCGGTGGCACGTGAATGCCTGGCTGTGCGCAATGCCGTGGGCATCTTCGACGCCTCGACCCTCGGCAAGATCGAGGTCACCGGTCCCGATGCCGCGCTGTTCCTGGAGCGGTGCTACGTCAACGCCTGGCAGAAGCTCGGTATCGGCCGCTGCCGCTACGGGCTGCTGCTGCGCGAGGACGGCTTCATCTACGACGATGGCGTTGTCGGCCGCATCGCCGCCGACCGTTTCCATCTCACCACCACAACCGGCGGCGCGGCGCGCGTGCTGCACATGCTGGAGGATTACCGCCAGACCGAGTTCCCAGAGTTGCAGGTGTGGCTCACCAGCACCACCGAACACTGGGGCGTCATCGCGCTGCAGGGCCCACGCGCCCGGGACGTGCTAACGCCATTGGTAGAAGGCCTGGACTGGGCCGACTTCCCGCACATGGCCGTCGCCGAATGCCGCGTTGCCGGCGTACCGGCCAGGCTGTTCCGAGTCAGCTTCAGCGGCGAGCTCGGCTTCGAGGTGAATGTCCCCGCCAGCCAGGGACCGGCGGTCTGGCAGGCGTTGCTGCGATCCGGTACGCCGCACGGCATCACACCCTACGGCACCGAGACGATGCACGTATTGCGTGCCGAAAAGGGCTTCATCATCGTCGGCCAGGAGACGGATGGCACGGTCACGCCCGATGACGCTGGCCTTACCTGGCTCATCGGCAAGGCCAAGACGGATTTCATCGGCAAGCGCAGCCTGGTTCGCCCCGAGATGCTGCGCCCGGACCGGCGGCAGCTTGTCGGCCTGGTGCCGCGCGACCGTTCGACGCTGCCCGACGAAGGCGCCCAGCTCATCGCCAGCGCTGCGTCGCGCGTGGCCGAGGGGCATGTCACCTCGGCCTATCGCAGCGCCACGGTCGGGCACCCGATTGCGCTTGGCCTTCTGGCGGCCGGTCGCGCACGCCTTGGTGAGACGATCTTCGCCACCAATCTCAGCGGCCCGGCGACACCGATGGAGGTCGTCGCTCCCTGCTTCGTCGACCCGAAGGGGGAACGCCTACGTGGTTGAACTCCGCGAGTTGCCGCCGTTCCGCTGCACACTGCTGCAGGCCAGCGCCGAGGTTGCCGCCACGCTCGGGCACCGGCTGCCCGCACCGCTGACCGCCACCGATGCCATGCTTTGGCTGGGCCCTGAGGAGTGGCTGCTGCTGGAGGACGTCGTCCCTCCCTCGGGACCCGCAAGCCTGGTCGATGTATCCGACCGCTACCGCGCCCTTGCCGTGCGTGGCGCCGGGGCGCCGGCGTTGCTGAACGAAGGCTGCCCGCTGGACCTGGCCGATGCTGCCTTCCCCACAGGACATTGCGCCCGCACGGTGTTCGGCAAGGCCGAGGTGATCCTGTGGCGACCCGGTGCCGACGAGTGGCGCATCCTGGTCGCCCGCTCCTTCGCGCCCTACTTGCTCGCGCTGCTGCATGAGGCCCTGGCCGACCTGACCGCGACGTGATCGCCGCGCCACGCGCAAGCGCGGGAGGCCGGGTTCCCGCCGCACCGGCCATGGCCTACCCCGTGGAGGATGCAGCGCAGAACCTTGCTCCTCTCCACCCTGGCAATGGGCGGCCGCCCCGCCCTGGCCGCCACCACCACACCCCGCACCGAACGGCTGGGCGTCCGGCGGCTGGCGCTGCGGCACGAAGCGACGGGCGCCCGGTTCGCCGGCCCCTACCACAACGGCCTGGCGCCGGACCCGGTCGCGTTGGCGGACATTTCCGCGGTCCTGGCGGACCACCATAGCGGCGCCGTCCGCAGTTTCGACCCGGCTGCGCTGGATGTGCTGTGGCTGGTCAGCCGCCGCGCCGGGCTGGGCGGCGAACTCGTCATCCTGTCCGGCTATCGGACGCCGCGGACCAATGCCCTGGTGGATGGCGCCGGCGACAGCCAGCACCTGCGCGCGGCGGCCATGAATGTCATGCTGCCGGCCGCCAACCTGGCCAGCTTTGCGGAGACCGCGCTGTCGCTTGGGCTCGGCGGCGTCGGCAGCTACCCGCAACGCGGCTTCGTCCACCTGGACAGCGGCCCGCCGCGCCACTGGGGCCAGGCGGCAGCCCGGCCGGTCCCGCACCTGGACCCGCTGGCGCGGATGGCGGAGGCCTGGGCCGCCACGCGCGGCCGGCTGCCGTCGCCGTAGCGCCCAGCCGCCTCGCCGCGTAGTCTCGCGCGGCGCGCGCGGAGACCCGATGATGCAACGGCTCGAATTCGGCTGGTACCTGCCCACCAGCGGCGACACCACCTGCTACGGCGACCCGGCTTGCCAGGTGCCGCCATCGCTTGAGCTGTTCGACCGGGTGATCGGCGCCGCCGAGGCCGCCGGCTTCGAGTATTTCCTGATTCCGGTCACCGCCGCCTGCTGGGAAGCCTGGGTCACCAGCGCCATGATGCTGGCGCGGCACAGCCGCATCCGCGCGCTGGTGGCGGCCAAGCCCGGCTTCATCAAGCCGACGATGATGGCGAAGATGATCAGCACCTTCGACCAGCTCTCCGGCGGCCGCGTCTGCGTCAACCTCATCGCCGGGCAGAGCGAGGCGGAGCTGCGTGCCGATGGCATCCTGACGGCGAAGGAGGATCGCTACGCGCAGATGGAGGAGGACGTGCGGGTGATGAAGGCGCTGTGGAACGCCACGGGGCCGATCGACTTCGACGGCCGCTTTACCAGCCTGACCAATGCGCAGGTGCAGCCGAAGCCGCTGCAACCCGGTGGGCCGCGCTTCTACTTGGGTGGCGGCTCCCGCGATGCCTGGGAGGTCTCGGCCCGACATTCCGACGTGCACCTGTTCTGGGGCGATACGCCTGAGCGGATCGGCGCCAACATGGCCGAGATCCGCGCCATGGCCGCGCAACACGGCCGCGCCGAGACGCTGCAGTTCGGCATGCGGCTGCAGATCATCTGCCGCGAGACCGAGGACCGGGCCTGGGCCGCCGCGCATGAACTGCTGCGCGGCGCCACCGACGAACAGACCTCGCGGCTGCAGCGCAACATCGCCAACAGCGCCGCCAATCTGCGCGTTCAGGAACTGCGCGCCACCCATGGCGACCTGATCGCGCCGCACATGTGGACCGGCGTCTCCAAGGTGCGTGCGGGTGCCGGCATCGTCGTGGTCGGCAACCCCGTGCAGTGCGCCGAGACGCTGCAACGCTTCATCGACCTCGGCTGCACCTCGTTCTGCCTCAGCGGCTACACGCATGACGCCGAGGCCGAGCGCTTCGGCCGCCTGGTCCGCCCGCTGCTGTTGGAACGCAACGGCCACCGCATGGCGGCGGCCTGAGGCTCACCGACCGCCGCGCACCCTGTTCACCTGCATGCCGGCCAGGAACGGCACCAACGGGTGCATGCCCATCGCAACCATCGCTTTGCTGTCCATCGCCACCAGCGCCGCGGCCTGCGCTTCGGTCAGCGCAAAGCGCGCGGCGTAGGCAGCCGGGTCGGTCACGAAGGCGGAACGCGCGTCGGCCTCGTGCGCCAGCGCGTGCACGGCGGTGATCAGCGCCACCAGTTCCGGCTTCGTCGCGGGGTAGTGCGGCTGCCAGTCGCGCGGCTGCGGTGCGAACCAGCCGAGCGATGCGTAATTGTGGTGCCAGCTGGGGTTCATCACCGCTATGTCCGGCTTCTGTTCGCCCAACGCCCCGGCAACGCAGGCCCAGCAGCGCAGCTCGATATTGCCGGTCTCGTCCAGTTCGGTCTCGTCGATGCCGATCAGGCTTTTCAGCTTGCCGTCGCGCAGCTTGGCCAGCAGCGCATTGTCCCAGTCGAGTTCCGGGTTCGAATAGCGGTCTGTACCGGGGAAGTGCGACATGCCGCCGCTGGAGAGCACGACGGTGCGTAAACCCATGTTCGTCACCGCCCGCGCCACCGCCTGGCCGAACGCATAGCAGCGCTCGATCGGCGGCTGCGGCGGCAGGTAGGCGTTGACGTAGATCGGCAGCACCGGCGCTTCCGACGGAATGCCCAGATGCGTCAGCGGTATGCCGATGGCGTAGTCGATCTTTGCCGTGCTGGAAAACGCCGGGTCGAAGCCCTGCGCGTACATCTGCCGCACCAATTCCAGCCCCACCTCGCCCGGCACCTTCCAGCGGAACTCGTGCCCGGCAAAGGTCCCGGTCGCCTCTCCGCCGACGTGGATGGTGAAAGGCGGCGCCGCGGTGTGGAAGAACTGCTCGGCGTGGTCGTTCGAGAACATGATGTAGAGGTCCGGCGCCAAAGCCCGGAGCCGCTCGCCGATCTCTGCCCCTACCGCCTCCACGGCAGCGATGGTCGCCTTCGATTCCGTCTCAGGCCTGGTGAAGAACTGGGGCGCATGCGGCAGCATGGCGCCGCCAATGATGGTGCTCCTCATCGCATCGCTCCCCGTTCCGACGCGGCCTGCCACGCCGCTTCCGCCTGACGTCGTGCCGGCTTCACCCGGCGCACCGTCGCATGCTGCCACGGCATCGCCCAGCGCTCCGCCAGGTCCACCGCCCCGATCATGGCCACGCCGAGCACGGCGAGAATGGCCAACGCCGCAAAGACGCGCGCCGTATCGAAGGTGCCCTGCGCGCTGAGGATGACCTGGCCCAGCCCGTTCTGCGAGGAAACGAACTCGCCCACGATGGCACCGACCAGCGCCAGCGACATCGCCACCTTCAGCCCGGCGAAGATCGACGGCATCGCCGCGAACAGCTTGACCCGCAGCAGCACTTTCAGGCGCGACCCGCGGAGCGCCTTCGCCAGGTCCAGCACGTCCGGATGCACGGAGCGCAGTCCGAGCGCGCTGTCGATCACCACGGCAAACACCGCGACGAGGAAGGAGATGGCCACCTTCGGCAGCGAGCCAGTGCCGAACCAGATCAGGAACAGCGGCGCGATGGCAACCTTCGGCACGCTGTTCAACGCGACGAAGAGCGGGAAGAACAGCCGGTCCAGCAAGCGGCTCTCGGTGATGACCACCGCGAACAGGAAGCCCAGCACCGCGGCCGAGACGAAACCAGCCAACGCCACCGCCGCGGTATAAAGCGTCTGCTGCGCGAACCAGAGCGGAAAGCTGGCGAGCTCCGTCCACACCGCCAGCGGCGCGGGGATCAGGTAGGCCGGCACCTGCAGCAGCCGCACCACCAGGTCCCACGTCACCAGGAACGCCAGGCCACCACAAGCCGGCAGCATCAGGCTGCGCCAACGCGCCGCGGTGGCTCGGGTCTCGGTCGCGCTCATTCGTGGATCAACCCCATCGCCTCGAACTGCGCCCGCATGCGTCGGGCGTAAACCCCGAACTCCGGTGTCTCGCGCATCGCCAGCAACCGGTGCTCCGGCAGGTCCAGCACGACATCATCGACCGGCCGACCGGGCCGCGGGCTGAACACGACCACGCGGGTCGAAAGGAACAGCGCCTCGACGATGCTGTGCGTGACGAACACCACTGTCATCCGCCGCGCCAGCCAAAGCCGGTGCAGGTCGACGTTCAGCTGGTCGCGGGTCAGCGCGTCCAGTGCCCCGAAGGGCTCGTCCATCAGCAGCAAAGGTGGGTCCAGCAGCAGGGCGCGGCAGATCGCAACCCGTTGCCGCATGCCGCCGGAGAGTGCTCGCGGATAGTGGTGCAGGAACTCGCCGAGGCCGACCATGCGCAGCAATTCCATCGCGCGATCGACATGCTTCTGCTGCACCCGGCCACCGAAGTCCGCCGGCAGCAGCACGTTGTCCAGCACGTCCAGCCATTCCAGCAGGGCATCGCGCTGCAGCGCGATGCCCAACTGCTCCGGCGGCCGGGCAATCGGCGCCCCGGCCAGGGTAAGAGCGCCGCCAGTGGGCTTCTCCAGCCCGGCCAGGCAGCGCAGGAAGGTGCTCTTGCCGCAGCCGCTCGGCCCCAGCAGACTGACGAACTCGCCCGGCCGGATGTCCAGCGTCACACCATCCAGCGCCAGTACGCCGGTCGGGCCGCCGAACTGCTTGCTGACGCGCTGCGCCGCAATCAGCGGCACGGCCAGCATGCCCTGGGCCTCAGGCACCGCTATGCGCCACCGCGTTCACAATGCCCTGGTCCAGCAGCGCATTGCTGAAGTAGTTCGCCGCGGGCTGCGGCGTCTCCAGCAGGTTGGCCTCGGTCAGCGTCTTCACGCCAGCTTCCCAGTCAGGCAGCGCCATCATGCCGAGCATCATGCCTTTGGTCGCCTCGGTCTCGAAGAAGGTCTTGATCAGGTCCAGTTGCGACCGCATCAACGCCAGCGGCAGCTTCGCCTGCGGCCGCGCGTTGAGGATGGCCTGCGCGCCTTCCTCCTCATGGCCGTTGAAGATGTACGTCCAGGCGCCGGCGACGACACTGACGAAGCGCTTCGCCGCATCGGCCTTTTCCGCCATCGTCTTCTCGGTGGCGATCAGCCCGAAGCTCGGGAACTTCAACCCGTAGTCGGAAAAGCGCAACGCCATCGCCGGCTTCTGCGCGTCGATCGTCGGCAGCAGGTTCGGAATGGCCGAAAACACGCCATCGACCCGGCCCGAGATCACCACGCCGGGCTTGGCCGCACCATCCACGCCGATCAGTTCGATGTCGCTGCGTGTCAGCCCACCGGCCGCGAGGAATCGGTCGATGAACGGCGCTTCCAGTGAGCCCGCGGTATAGGCAAGCTTCTTGCCCTTCAACTGCGGAATGGTCGTGATGCCCAACTGCTTCGGCATCATCAGGCCGATGTCGTTGGTGCGCATGAAACTGGCAACGGCCTTGACCGGCGCACCCTTGCTGCGCGCCATCATCATCGGTCCCTGCGCGCAATGGCCGATGTCGAACTGCCCGTTGGAGACAAGCTGCACGGTGGTCACCGAGCCGTTGCCGTCCTCAAGCGAGACGTCCAACCCGTGCCGGGTAAACCAGCCCTTCGCGGCGGCCAGGTGGAACGGCGCATGCACTCCCCAGGTCAGCCAATCCAGGCGAACGGAGAGGCGATCGGCGGCGAAGGCGGGTCGGGCAATGCCGGCGGCGGCCAATCCGGCAGCGGAGCCCAGCAGCGTCCGGCGGTTGAGTGCGACCATGGGACAACTCACTCCTCTCGAAACCAGGGTTCAAGTAGCAAGACCCAGGCCAATGCAGGGTAGTGCTTTATCCGCACTGCTGCATTGGTCTTGGGCAATGGCCGCCTGCGCGCGAGGCGACAGGCGGCAGCGCGATCATCGCGCCGGAACGGGGTTGGCGTAGCGGAATGCATCCATGGTGAACTCTGCCACCCGGAACCAATTGTTCGAACTGTCCAGGAACGGCTTCCAGTGCGCGTAGAGCGTCCGGAAGTCCTCGTTCTGCGCGGCGACTTCATCGAAGGTCTCGAAGCTGGCCTTGTACGCGGCTTCCATCACGGCGCGCGGGAAACTGCGCAGCTGCGTACCCTGCGCGATCATGCGGCGCAGCGCATCCGGATTGCGCGCGTCGTAGCGCGCCATCATCAGGCTGTTCTGCTCGGCGGCGGCAACCTCGAACATCTCCCTGAACAGGGCCGGCAAGGCTTGCCAAGCCGCAACATGCACGATGCTGGTGATGCTGGCGCTGCCTTCCCACCAACCCGGCGTGTAGTAGTATGGCGCCACCTTGTTGAAGCCGAGCTTCTCGTCATCGTAGGGGCCGATCCACTCGGCGGCGTCGATGGTGCCACGTTCCAACGCCGCGTAGATGTCGCCGGCCGCCAGCTGCTGCGGCACCGCGCCCAACTTTGCCAGGATGCGGCCACCGAAGCCGCCGATGCGCATCTTCAGCCCGTTCAGGTCCTCCACCGTGCGGATTTCCTTGCGGTAGAAGCCACCCATCTGCACGCCGACATTGCCGGCCACATGGTTGACCACGCCGAATTTGGCATACATCGCGCGCAGCAGCGCCATGCCGCCTGCCTCCTGCAACCAGGCGGTCTGCTGCCGGCTGTTCAGGCCGAACGGCAGGCCGCTGTCGAAGCCCAACGCCGGCGACTTGCCGATGAAGTTCGAGGCCAGGATATGGCCGCATTCCACCGACCCGCTCTGCACCGCATCGAAGGTCTGCAACGGCGGCACCAACTCGCCGCCCGGGAAGGCGCGGATCTCGAAGCGGCCCTCACTGAGTTGCCCAACGCGGCGGCACAGCGCCTCGGCAGAGCCGAACATGGCATCCAGGCTGCGCGGCCAGGCGGTGGCCATGCGCCAGCGCACCTGCGGCGCGGTCTGCGCCAGCGCAGGTGTCGTCAGCGCCGCCCCCAGCGCCGAGCCCTGCAACAGCTTCCTGCGTTCCATCCGCTCTCTCCTCAAACCGGTATGATGGGGCAATCATGCAGCAAGCGTGCCGGCTCAGCGGCCCAGCACCTTCGCCCTCAGCACGCTCCACAGCAGCGCGAACAGCCCCAATTGCCGCGCCGGAGGCGGCGCCTGGCCGGCGACCATCGCATCCAGGTTGGCGGCGAACTCCTGCGCCAACCGCCGCACCAGGTCGCGTACCAGCGCCGCCCGTCCGAACTGCGCCAGCGGCCCGGTCAACCGCCAGGAAAGCTGCACGCTCAGCACGCTGCCGCCGGCGTCACCCGGCAGCACCTGCCAGCCAACTTCCCCCTCGGCACTGCTGGCGCCGTCGCGCCCGCGGCCGGACAATTTGCCGCTGCGGGTGGCCGCTTCCAGCGCCACTGTGCCGGCACCGGCGAAGCTTGCCTTGATCGGGCCCAAGGCCACGCCGACGCGCCCGGTGACATGCTCCCCGTCGACGCTGTCCAGTTGCGCACCGGGCAAGCATTCGGCGACGCGGCGCAGGTCGGCCAGCGCGGCCCAGGCAGCGTCGGGGGTCGCCGTCAGCGCAACGCGCTCCTCCAGCATTGCCGCGCCGCCAGGCCGCGCCAACCGCGGGGCCTCACGCGGCATCGCTTCGACCAACGGCGCCGCCTGGCGAGGCTCGGCCAGCCTCACCTCCCGCCGCGCTTCCGGCTGCCGCCCTTTCGCCACCGCGGCAACGGCGTCGACGATGCCGACATAGCCGGTGCAGCGGCAGATATTCCCGGCCAGTTCCTCGCGCAGCCGCGCCTCGGTTACCTCGCCCAGCCGCAGCACCACATCCCGCGCCGTCACCAGCATGCCCGGCGTGCAGAAGCCACATTGCAGGGCATGATGCGCCGAAAATGCCTCACGCAGCGCCGTCATGGTGGGGTCGGCGTCGAAGCCTTCGATCGTGGTCACGACCGCATCGGCGCAGTCTACCGCATAGGTGATGCAGGACCGCTGCGGGACACCGTCCACCAGCACGGTGCAGGCGCCGCAGACGCCCTGCTCGCAGCCGAGATGCGTGCCCGTCAGGTTCAGCACCTCGCGCAACGCATCGGCCAGGTGCATGCGCGGCTGCACCAGCAGGTCGCGTCGCTGGCCATTCACGGTCAAGCTCACCTGCATCGCTCAGCCCTCCGCCAAGGCTTCGATGGCGCGTCGCACCGCAACCACGCGCAGCATGCGCTCCGCCGGCGCCAGGTCGGCCAACCTGGCCGCAACCTCGTCGTCCAGCACCGCGATCGCGGCCGCCGGACCCGCCTCCCATAGTTGCTTCGCTGCCAGCGGCAGCGGCACCGGCGCCGCTTCGACGGCGCCCGCCAGAACCCGCGCCAGCCCCCGCCCCGGGTCCAGCACGGCGATGCCGATGGCCTTGGCGAACTCGCCGGTCTTGCGGCACAGCTTGTGATAGCCCCAGCGCGACTTCTGGCCGAGCCGTGGCAACTCGACCGCCACCAGCATCTCATTGCCCTGCAGCGCGGTGGTGAAGGCGCCGCGCACGAAATCCGCGGCCGCGATACGCCGTTGCCCACCGGGCCCCTCGACCACCAGCGTGCCCGCCAAGGCGACGACCGTGTTGACCCAGTCCGCCGCCGGATCGGCATGCGCCAGGCTGCCCCCCAGCGTCCCGCGATTGCGCACCGCCCGGTAGGCGATGCCCTGGGCAATCCGTGCCATCAGGCCGCACGAGAAATCCGGCACCACGCCATCCTCAATCTCCGCATGCGTCCAGCCGGCACCGAGGCTGCACACAGCGTCGTCAGCCGCCACCGCGCGCAGGCTCGCCACGCGCTTCACGTCCACCAACCGCTGCGGCCGCGCCAGACGCAGGTTCATGCTTGGCCCCAGCGACTGACCGCCGGCCAGCACCCGCGTGTCGCCCTCGGCGAGCAGCGCCACCGCCTGCGCCACGCTTTCGGCGCTTCGGTAATCGAATGCCGCGGCCTTCACGCCCGCGCCCTCGCCACCGCTGCCAGCACCCGTTGCGGCGAAGCAGGAATGTCGCTGACCAGCGCGCCCAACGGCGCCAGCGCGTCGTTGATGGCGTTGACGATGGCGCCCGCCGGCGCGATCGCCCCGCCTTCGCCAACGCCCTTGATGCCATAGGCGGTATACGGCGACAGCGTTTCGGTATGTCGGATGCGGAAGCGCGGCAACTCCGCCGGTCCCGGCAACAGGTAGTCCGCCAACGTCGAGGCCAGCGGCTGCCCGGCGTCGTCGTAGGGGCTTTCCTCGAACAACGCGGTGCCGACGCCCTGCGCTGCGCCGCCAAAGGCCTGGCCCTCCACGATCATCGGGTTGACCATGCGGCCGCAATCCTCGGCGATACAGTAGTCGAGGATCTCGACATGACCGGTCTCCGCATCCACCGCCACTTTCGCGGCATGGCTGGCGAAGGAGAACACGCCGTTGTCGGTCTCGGGTTTGTAGCCCTCGGTCGCCTCCAGCCCGCCGGTGTCCACGCCTTCCGGCAGTTGCTCCGGGCGGATGTACCAGGCGCGCCCGACATCGGCGTAGCCGATGCTGGCCGCACCGGCATGAATGCGGCCATCGCGGAACTCGACATCCTTCGCTTCTGCCTGCATCAGGTGCGCCGCAATGGCCTTGACGCGGCCGGCAACCACCTCCGCTGCGCGGGACACCGCGCCGCCCGCCATCACCATGCCGCGCGACGCATAGGCGCCCGTGGAGAACGGCGTCGTCGCAGTATCGCCGAGCGTCACGCGGATATCCTGGATCGGCACACCGAGCATCTCGTGCGCCACCTGTGCCAGCGTCGTCTCCAGGCCCTGGCCGATGGTGGGAATGCCCGCCTTCACTTCCAGCGCGCCATCCGGCGTCAGCTTCACATGCGCCTGGTCGTGACCCGGCACCAGAGGCAGGCCCCAGGTGGCGAAGACCTTGGTGCCATGTGCG
>CAIMOR010000242.1 GCA_903843125.1 uncultured Rhodospirillales bacterium | reverse complement strand
CGCGCGGCGGGCCGTGGCTGGCCGGCGCGGGGTTCACGCTGGCCGACATCCCCGCCGGGTTCATCGTGCATCGCTGGTACGCGATGGCCGGGGTCACGCGGACGGCGCTGCCGGCACTGGAAGGCTACTACGCGCGGCTGTCGGAACGGCCGGCCTATCGGCGGCACATCCGCAACGGGCTGACCTGACGGCAGCGTCAGCGGAACAGCGCGACGCGCCAGGCCAGGCGGTCCGGGTCGTTCCAGACCCACAGCGTGGTCCAGCACAGGAACACGCCGATCGCGAGCCAGAGCAGCCAGAGCCAGCGTTCCGCCACCTGCAGCCGGCGGCTGGAGGTCCAGGCCACCACGGCGGCCATGCTGGTGGCGATGGCCGGCAACGGGCCGGCGGTGTGCCAGAACAGCGTGGCGCCGGCGCCGGCGATGGGGCCGCCCAGCAGCGCCAGCAGCGCCGTTGCCGGGCGTTGGCGTTCCTCCGGCCGCACCAGCAGCGAGATCAGCGGCAGCACCGCCGGCGGCATGGCGATGGCGCAGAGCGGCAGCAGTGCGAGGAAGGGGGCGAAGAAGGTGCCGCCGTGGACCACCAGCCAGGGCGTGTTCGCCGCCTCCATGACGCCATGCATCGGCGCCTCCCAACGGTTCAGCGCATAGGTCGGCGCTTCGCCGAAGGTGGCGGCGGCCAGCAGGATGCCGCCGACGGCGATGACCGCGGGAAACAGCGTCAGCAGGAACAGCGCCACCGCGCTGCCGCTGTCGCGGACGTCGCGCAGGCAGAACGGCAGCACCGCCAGGATCGGCAGCGCGATGTAGAGCGCATCCGGCGCCGTCAGCACCATGGCGGCCAGCGCCAGGCCCAGCGCCATCAGGGATTGCGCGTCCCCGATGGTGGAGGCGCGGTCCAGCGCCAGGGCGACGATGCCGACCAGCAGCACGGAGAGCAGCAGGGTCTGGCCGGTGGTGGCCAGCATCAGCGTGGCCGGGTGCACGCCGAGCAGCGCGGTGGCGGCCAGGGCTTCCAGCAGGCCCCAATGGACCCGCCGCAGCCGCCAGTAGAACACGCCCAGCGTGAAACCGCCGGCCAGCACGGTCAGCATCACCAGGGTCTGCGGCCCGGCATCCGGCACGTGGCGGGTGAGGGAAAGCAGCATCGCCGCGAGCCATTGGCCGGCGACGGCGGCAGGGTCCTCCGAGACGCGCCAGACGCGTTCCAGCATGCTGTCCAGGTGGCCGGAGGCGAACAGCAGGTCGGCAACCCAGGCGTACCAGATGGTGCCGGCGACCATGACCAGCGCGCCGCCCAGCGCGTGGCCGTCCTGGCGGTCGGTGTATTCGGCGGAAACCGTTGTCGCGCTCATCGGCCGCTGCTCGGATGGGCGATGGCGGCCAGGGCTTCCTGCGTCGCGGTGGAGGTGCCGTGCTGGGTCTTTTCCCAGTAGTGCGGCCGCAGTAGCAACTGCCACAGCGCCTTGTAGGCGGCGACCGAATGCAGCACCCAATAGGCCGGCGCCAGCAGCGCCCAGGGCATCAGCATGAACCAGCCGCGCTTGGCCGCCGCCACCATGGTCAGGTAGACGTACATCGCGTTGCCGACCACCAGGTTGAAGATGGCCAGGTAGATGATCGGCGCCGGGAAGAAGCGGTCCACCGCGGCCGAGCCCCAGATCAGCGTCGCCGCCGTGGTGGCCCAGAGCAGCGGGTTCAGCAGCGCCGTCAGCACCGGGAAGCCGACGAAGAACTGGAAGCCCCAGAAGCCGACATTGCCGAGCCGCGAGTAGAGCTGCACCGGCCGGCGCATGTGCACCAGCCAGGTCTGCATGTAGCCCTTGATCCAGCGGCTGCGCTGGTTGATCCAGCTGCGCAGCACGCCATTGGCTTCCTCGAAGGTGGTGGAGTTCACCACCGCGACTTCATACCCCGCCTGGGTCAGCCGCACGCCGAGGTCGGCGTCCTCCGTCACGTTGTAGGGGTCCCAGGCGCCGAGGTCGCGCAGCACCTGGGTGCGGAAATGGTTGGAGGTGCCGCCGAGCGGGATGGGCACGCGCAGGATGTGCAGGCCGGGCAGCAGGTAGTCGAACCAGTTGCTGTATTCGAGCGTGAACATGCGGGTGAGGAAGTTTTCCCGCCGGTTGAAGTAGTTCAGCCGGGCCTGCACGCAGGCCACCTCCGGCCCGCTGCGCTTGAACAGCGCCACCGCCTTCTTCAGCTGGTCGGGCTCGGGCATGTCCTCGGCGTCGAACACCACGCAGAGCTCGCCGCGGGCGAAGTGCAGCGCGTAGTTGCAGGCCTTGGGCTTGGTCTTGGGCAGGCTGGTGGGCACGCGGATGATCTCGAAGATGCCCTCGGCGTGCAGTGCCTTGGCGGCCTCGATGGTCTCCTCGTCGTCCTGTTCCAGCACCAGCTTCACGTCCAGCTTGGCGCGCGGGTAGTCCAGCCGGCGGATGGAGTGCACCAGGATCGGCAGGACCTCCTTCTCCCGGTACATCGGCACCAGCACGGTGTAGGTCGGCAACTCCTCGGGCTTCAGCGCCTCCAGCTCCCAGTCGTGCACCGCGATGCCGACGTCGTGCCGGGCGCCGACCCAGGTCAGCAGGAAGCGGAAGCAGAAGCTGAGCAGGTAGAACACCGTGACCGCGCCGGACAGGCCGACCAGCGTCGGCACCGGGGCGGCCCAGAGGCCGACCAGCAGCAGGGAAGCCATGATGGCGGCGAAGATCACCTGCGGCGGGGTGAACACCACCTTGGCCGAAAGCTCCGGCGTGCGCATGTACAGCGCCTCGCGCGCCTCCAGGTCGGCCAGCTGGTCGAAGACGTGCTGCAGGGTCCAGAGGATGTCGAACTTCGCCGTCACCGCCCAGCGGATCGGCATGTGCGGGAACTCGCGCTCGGCCCAGGCCAGCGCCTCCGGCTCGCGCGGGCGGACCGCGGCCAGCACCACGCCGCCATCGGGGTCCCGACGCCAGGGGATCATGCCCTGGGCCAGGTAGACGTGGCGTTCCGCGTGGTCCAGCAGGCGTTCGTCGCAGGGTACCGCCACCAGGTCGGCCAGCGGCAGGCCGCTGACCGTGGCCACCGCCTCGGCCCAGTCGCGCGGGCTGATGGCACCATCGGCCACCAGCGTCTCCTGGATGGTCATGCCCCAGGCGCGGGCCTGGGCGCGGGCCCGCGACAGCGCGGCGGAATCCAGCCGCTGCGCCATCATCAGGTGCGCGAGGGTCTCGTCCTCGGGCGGCGGGCCGTCAGGGAGAGCCGGGGCCATGGGGCTAGCTGCGCCGGCGGCGCAGCCGCACCACCGCCACCACCGCCAGCAGGATGATCAGCACCCAGGCGAGGATGAACAGCTCGTTCCGCCAGCGGTCGAGCAGCGTGGTCTCGGTGGTGAAGCGGGCTTCCTCCACCGCCACGCTGGGGCGACGGGTGTCGAACACCACCGGGCGGACCTGGCCGTCGAACACCGCGACATTGCCCAGCGTCAGCCCGGCCGGGGCGCGCAGGCTGGTCTCGGAACCCGGGCTGACCCAGAGGCCGGGGACGTTGCCGGCGGAAACCAGCTGCACCAGCGTCATGCCGGCGGCCGGGGCCACCTCCACGCGGGCGCCGTTGCGCTGGTCGTCCAGCACCACGCGGCCAAGGTCCGGCCGCAGCAGGCCGGCGCCGGTGATATCGGCCGGCGCGGCGCGGGACAGCAGGATGAAGGGGCGGCTCAGCGCCGCGCCGGTGGTCAGCTCGATCGCCTGCGGCCGGGCCGCGGCGCCGTTCAGCAGCCGGCCGAGCAGCGGCACGGCGGCCACCGCGTCGCTCGGCGGGATGTCGACGCGGACCAGGGCCGGGCGCTCGCCGTTCACCGCGAAGCCGCCGAAGTCGCTGGCGCCGGCATAGCCATCGGCCAGCACGACGCGGGAGGTTTCGCGCAGCTGGAACGGCAGCGCGTCGTCCGAACCGCAGGCACGGCGCGAGCCGAGCCGGGCCAGGCGCAGCGTGACCGTCATGCGGTGGCGCAGCAGGTCGGGCGGCAGGGCAACCTGCACGCCGTCCAGTTCCACCACGCCGCGGTAGGTGTTGCTCCAGAGCAGCCGGCCACCGACCGAGAGCGAAACGGCCAGCGCCTCGTCCACCGGGGTGGCGGGGCCGCGGCCGAACAGCTGCAGCGCCACCGGGTGGCGGCCGGGGGGCAGCCGGTCGAAGGGCAGTTCGAAGGTGAGCGTGCCGGCGCTGTAGATGGCCACCTGCTGCGGCCGGATGCCGATCTCGGAGAAGGCGACGCTGTCCGCCGAGGCGGGAATGGCGACCGAGCCGGGTTCGCCGCGGGCGACCACGCTTTCCATCGTGCGCATCATGGGCGCGGCGGCAACCAGGGCGCGGGCGGCGCTGGTATCGGCCACGCGCAGCCGCCAGGTGCCGGCCGGGGCGCCCTGCACCGGCTCCAGCGCAATCGGCGTGTTGGCACGGCCGATGCGGATCAGCGCGTCGGGGTCGTTCGGGCCGACCATGACCGGCTCGGCACCGCGGTTGTAGAGCGCGGTGGCCAGCGTCACCGCGGCCTCCAGGTCCTGCAGGCTGGGCGGGGCGGGCAGCGACATCGGCACCCGGCCGGCCAGGCGGCGCCAGACGGTGCCGACGCCCTCGGTGCCCTCGGCGCCGAATTCCAGCCGGGTGTCGGCGCCGATGCGGGTGTAGACGCCGGGGCTGTCGTTGTCGAAGCAGAGGTCGTCGCGGCGCAGCGCCTGGTCGGCGACGATGCGGACCTGCAGGAACTCGCCACGGGCCAGCGCCGGCGGGATGGCGATGTGCTCGATCCGCGGGCCATCCTTCAGCGGCAGCGCGATCAGGGGCGATTCACCGATGTAGACGACCACCGAGGAAAAGGCGTCGAGCATCGGGGAGGGCTGGATGTCCAGCGCAAGCTCGACCCGGCTTGGGTTGCTCGGCAACGGGAAGAAGGCCTCGACCTCGGCGCGCGGGCCGCGCAGCACGAAGCCCTCCGGGAAGCCAAGCTCCCGCAACGAGTTGGCCAGGGCGCCCGACGCCGGCAGGATCAGTCCTGCCAGCATGGCCAGGCCGGCGAGGACCTGCCGCCAGCCGCGGGGGGATTGCGCCATCAGCTTTCTCCTAGCTGCGCGCGACCGGGGGGCGGCGCGCGCAGGGGTTGCAATAACCGAATCAAATCATCTCGTCTTGAGCGATTTTTACGCTCCATGACACAAAGCACAACAACTTGAGAGTAGCAATCGAATCTGAATGCTCGCGCGGTGCGTGCATGCCGGGTGAAGCATGGAATGATCCGGCACAGGCATGGCTTGGGAAGCGCGTTTCCTGGCTTGCCGGTCCGCCAGGGCTTCGCCAGCCTGCGGGGCGACAGGCGGGGATGACGGCGGATGTTCGACTTCAAGGGCAAACGGGTGGTGGTGTGCGGCGGCAGCCGGGGCATCGGGCGCAGCGTGGCGCTGGGCTTCGCCCGGGCGGGGGCGGCGGTTTCGATCTGCGCGCGCAGCCCGGGGCCGCTGGAGGCGACGCTGGCGGAGATTGCCGCGCTGGGCGGCCAGGCGCATGCCGCCGGCTGCGACCTGGGCGACAAGGCGGCGGTGGAGGGCTACGTGGCCGCCGCGGCCGCCGCGCTGGGCGGGGTGGATGTGCTGGTGAACAACGCCTCCGGCTTCGGCGGGCCGGATACCGAGGAAGGCTGGGCGGCCGGTCTTTCGGTGGACGTGATGGCGACGGTGCGGGCCAGCCACGCCGCCCTGCCCTTCCTGGAAGCCTCCAGGGGCAGCATCGTCAATGTCAGTTCGATCAGCGGCTACAAGGCCAGCACGCGGACGCCGGCCTATGCGGCGGTCAAGGCGCTGCTGATCAACTACACGCTCAGCCAGGCGGCGATGCATGCGCCGAAGGGCATAAGGGTGAACGGCGTGGCGCCGGGGAGCATCGAGTTTCCCGGCGGTTCCTGGGAGGAGCGGAAGACCAGCGCGCCGGCGCTGTACAATGGCGTGCTGAAGAGCATTCCGTTCGGGCGGCTGGGCACGCCGGAGGAGGTGGCCGAGGTGGTGCTGTTCCTGGCCAGCAGCGGCGCCCGCTGGGTGACCGGGCAGACCATCATCGTCGACGGGGGGCAACTGCTGTGAAGCTGCCGGAATCGCCGTTCACCGTCACCGACTGGGCGGCCGTGCCGCAGACCCGCCACCCCGGCGAGACCGGGGAGGCGCTGTGGCGGACGATCAACATCGGCGAGCTGCGGGTGCGCCAGGTGGAGTATTCGCCGGGCTACCTGGCCGACCATTGGTGCGACCGCGGGCACGTGCTGTACGTGCTGGAGGGCGAGCTGGTCAGCGAGCTGAAGGACGGGCGGACGTTCACGCTCAAGCCGGGGATGAGCTACCAGGTCAGCGATTTCGGGGATTCGCCGCACCGGAGTTTCACCGCGACCGGGGTGAAGCTGTTCATCGTGGATTAGTCGTGGTCGGGGCGGCCCCTGCCCTTCTTGATGTCGCCGCGCTTGGCCTTGCCGTCCAGCCGGCGGATCTTGCTGCCCAGCGTGGGCTTGGTTGGGCGGCGTTTCGGCGGGGGCGGTTTGGCGGCTTCGCGGATCAGCTCCAGCAGGCGGTCCAGCGCGTCGTCGCGGTTGCGTTCGCGGGTGCGGTGCTGCTGGGCGGTGATGACGAGCACGCCGTCCTGCGTCAGGCGGTGGCCGCCGAGCTTGAGCAGGCGCTCGCGCACGCCCTCCGGCAGGCTGGGGCTGTTCTGCACGTCGAAGCGGAGCTGGACGGCGGTTTCCACCTTGTTGACGTTCTGACCGCCGGGGCCGGAGCTGCGCAGGAAGTCCTCGTGCAGTTCCTTTTCGTCGAGCGAGATGCTGCGGGTCACCGGCACGAGGGTCATGGGGCGTCGCCCTGCGCCAGCGCCGGCGGGGGAGCGCGATCAGAGGCCAGGCCCAGCGTTGGCGCCGCGTCCTTCAGCGCCACGCCGCTGCCGCCGCGGGCCATGGCGGCCTGCATCAGCCAGGCCAGCTTGGCGGCGGCCTCGGCCGGGCTGAGGCCGCCCGGGCGGATGTTGGAGAGGCAATTGCGCTCGGCGTCGCGGCGGCCCAGGCGAGGGCCCCAGGTGAGGTAGGCGCCGATGCTGTCCGTGGCTGAGAGGCCGGGGCGTTCGCCGATCAGCACCACGACCATGGCGGCCTGCATGGCTTCGCCGATCTCGTCGCCGAGCGCGACGCGGGCCTGTTGCGCGAGGATGATGGGGCCGGGAGCCATGCGTTGCGCGTTCAGCGCCGGGATGAGGGCGGCGAGCAGGCCGGGGGCGCCGTGTTGGATGCCCTCGGCGCATAACCCGTCCGCGACGACGATCAAAAAGGCGCCGGGGGTGGGGGAGCGCGCGAGGCGGTGCGCGTCGGTCTCGCGCAGGCGGCGGCCGAGGTCGGGGCGGAGCAGGTACTGGCGGCGGTCCTCCGCCTGGCTGGCCACGCGGTGGATCGGCAGGCCCAGCGGCGCGCAGTCGGCTTCCAGGCGGTCGAGGTCGAGGGCGGACCAGACGGCGTCCCGCGCGCGGGCATGGGCGGCCTGGAAGTCCAGGTGCGCGGCGGTGGGCAGGCCGTTGCCGGCGCGGCCGAGCGCGACGCGGGCGCTGGTGTGGCGGCGCAGGTCCAGCCAGCGGGCGGGAACGTCGTTCATCGCAGGCCGGCCAGGGCGGGCGCCAGCGGCAGGGTGCCGGCGCGGCTGGCCGCGTCCAGGCCCATGCGTTCGAGCCAGCGTTCGAACTCGGGCGCCGGGCGCTTGTTCAGCGCGGCCCGCAGGTACAGCGCGTCGTGGAAGCTGGTGGATTGGTAGGCCAGCATGACGTCGTCGGCCCCGGGCACGCCCATGATGTAGGTGACGCCGGCGACGCCGAGCAGCGTCATCAGCCCGTCCATGTCGTCCTGATCGGCCTCGGCGTGGTTGGTGTAGCAGACATCCACGCCCATCGGCAGGCCGAGCAGCTTGCCGCAGAAATGGTCCTCCAGGCCGGCGCGGGTGATCTGCTTGCCGTCGTAGAGGTATTCCGGGCCGATGAAGCCGACCACGCTGTTGACCAGCAGCGGTTGGAACTCGCGGGCCACCGCGTAGGCGCGGGCCTCGATGGTCTGTTGGTCCACGCCGTGGTGGGCTTCCGCCGACAGGGCGCTGCCCTGGCCGGTTTCGAAGTACATCACGTTCTCACCGCGCTTCAGGGAGAGCGCGGCGTCCTGGGCTTCGCGCAGCAGGGCGAGCGAGACGCCGAAGCTGGTGTTGGTGGCCTCGGTGCCGCCGATGCTCTGGAACACCAGGTCCACCGGCGCGCCGCGCTGGATGGCGAGCAGCGAGGTGGTGACGTGGGCCAGCACGCAGCTTTGCGTGGGAATCTCGAAGCGCTGGATCACGCCGTCCAGCAGATCGAGCAGGCGGCAGGTGGCGTCCACGTTGTCGGTGGCGGGGTTGATGCCGATGCAGGCGTCTCCGGCGCCGAGCAGCAACCCGTCCAGGATGGCGGCGGCCACGCCACGCGGGTCGTCCACGGGGTCGTTGGGTTGCAGGCGGGTGGAGAGCGTGCCCGCCAGGCCCAGCGTGTTGCGGAAGCGGGAGGTGACCTGGCACTTGGCCGCGATGGCGACGAGGTCCTGCAGGCGGCAGAGCTTGCTGACGGCCGCGACCATTTCCGGCGTCAGGCCGGGGCGCAGCGCGGCGAGGGTGGCGGTGTCGGCCTCGGCGAGGAGCCAGTCGCGCAGGCCGCCGACCGTCAGGTGGGCGATGGGGGCGAAGGCTGCGGGGTCGTGCCGGTCGAGGATCAGGCGGGTGACCTCGTCGGCCTCGTACGGAATGACCGCTTCGCTGAGGAAGTGGCGCAGCGGCAGGTCCGCCAGGGCGCGCTGGGCGGCGACCCGTTCCGCGGCCGTGGCGGCGGCCAGCCCGGCCAGCTGGTCGCCCGAGCGCAGCGGCGTGGCCCGCGCCAGCAGGGTGCGCAGGTCCGGGAAGGTGTAGCGGGTGCCGCCGACGGCGTGGGCGAAGGGCATGGCGGCATTCTGCCCGCGGCGGAGCCGCCTTGCCAGCAGGGCGAAGGCGGGGGATGTTCGCCGCAACGCCCAAGAGGACCATATGCAGCGCGAACAGCTTGAATCGGCGCCCACGGCCGCCGAGGCCTGGCCCGACCAGATCTATGACCTGCTGAAGCAGCACGGCGTGCGCCAGGTGGGCCTGGTGCCGGATGCCGGGCATGCGCGGCTGATCAAGCGCTGCCTGGCCGACAACGACATGAAGGTGGTGGCCTGCACCACCGAGGAAGAGGGCGTGGCGCTGGCCTTCGGCGCCTGGCTGGGCGGCGAGAAATCCGTGCTGCTGATGCAGAGCAGCGGTGTCGGCAACATCATCAACATGCTGAGCGTGGCGATCGCGCACCGCACGCCCTGCCCGATCCTGGTGACGATGCGTGGCGACTTCGGCGAGTTCAATCCGTTCCAGGTGCCGATGGGCAATGCGACCCAGGCCTGCCTGGAAGCCATGGGCACACTGGTGAAGCGCGCCGACCGGCCCGAGGACGTGGCCGAGACGGTGAACGCGACGCTGCGGCTGGCCTACAACACCTATCGCCCGACCGCGACGCTGCTCGGCCAGCGGCTGCTGGGCGCCAAGACCTTCGGAAAGTGACGCCATGAGCGAGATTGGGATCGGCCCGACGGGCAAGCTGATGCGGCGCGACGCGGTGAAGGCGCTGCTGGAGAACCGGGACGGCATGCTGGCCATCGGCGGGCTGGGGGCGCCGGCCTGGGACATCACGGCCGCCGGCGACAGCCCGCTGAACCTGCCGCTATGGGGCGGCATGGGCGGCGCGGCGGTGATGGGCCTGGGCCTGGCGCTGGCGCAGCCGGGGCGCAAGGTGTGCGTCATCACCGGCGACGGCGAGATGCTGATGGGCGTGGGCTCGCTCGCCACCGTGGCGGTGCAGCGGCCGCGCAACCTTTCCATCGTGGTGCTGGACAACGAGCATTACGGCGAGACCGGCATGCAGGAGACCCACACCAAGCACGGCGTGGACCTGGTGATGATGGCGAAGGGCGCCGGCATTGCCGACAGCCGGCTGGTGCGCACCGCCGAGGAGCTGCTGAAGCTGCGCGCGGACATCCACGCCGGCAACGGGCCGATCTTCGCGCAGGTGAAGATCGACGAGGGAACGCAGCCGCTGGTGCTGCCGCCGCGCGAGGCGAGCATTCTGCAGAACCGCATGCGCGAGGCGATACTGGGGCCGGAAGCGCATCTGCAGTAGCCGCGGCACGCGGCGTGGGGAGGATGGGATGAAGAAACGCACGCTGCTTTCCCTGCTGGCAACGGCACCTTTCGCCGCGCGCGCGCAGGGAAGCTGGGCGCCGGACAAGCCGGTGAAGCTGGTGGTGCCGTTTGCCGCCGGCGGCAGCACGGACATCACCGCGCGGCTGCTGGCGCAGGCGCTGGGCGAGCGGCTGGGTCAGCCGATGGTGGTGGAGAACCGGCCGGGTGCCGGCGGCAACATCGGTGCCGAGGTGGTGGCGCGCGCGGCGCCGGATGGGCAGACGTTGTTCATGGCAACGTCGGGCATCATCGGTGCCAACAAGGCGCTGTACCGGACCTTGCCGTTCGACCCCGTGCGCGACTTCGCGCCGATCAGCCAGGTGGCCTTCGTGCCGAACATATTGGTGGTGGGGCCGAGCATGCCGGCGACCTCGATCGCCGACCTGATCGCGCGCTGCAAGCGGCAGCCCGGCGCGATAACCTATGGCAGCGCGGGCATCGGCACGTCCCAGCACATGGCGGGCGCGCTGTTCGCGCAGCGGGCCGGGCTGGCGCTGATCCATGTGCCGTATCGCGGCGGTGCGCCGGCGAATACCGATCTCGTCTCGGGCAAGATCCACTTCATCATGTCGCCGCTGGTGGAGGTGCTGCCGCAGATCCGCGCCGGCACGCTGAAGCCGCTGGGGGTGACGACGCTGCATCGCTCGCCACTGCTGCCGGAGGTGCCGACGATAGCCGAGACGATGCCGGGCTTCGAGATTGCGCTGTGGAGCGGGCTGTTGGCGCCGGCGGGCACTCCGGCCGCGGTGGTGCAACGCCTGGCGACCGAGGCCGTGGCCGTGCTGCGCACCGCGGCGCTACGCGCCAAGCTGGCCGAGCAGGGCAGCGAGCCGGTGGGCAGCAACCCCGACGCGTTCGCCAGCTTCATCCAAACCGAAATCCCGAAATGGACCGAGATCGTCCGGCTTTCGGGTGCGACTGCCGACTGAGGAACCGCAAGAATGGCCCATGTTGTTTGCCTGCGCCCGGTCCACCCCGATGCCCAGGCGCGCCTGCGCGAGGCCGGCCACACCGTTGAGGTGCTGGACCCGGTGAACGAGGCCACCATCGCCGCGCGCATTCCGGCGGCGGAGGCGATCATCGTGCGCGCCACGCCGATCAACGCCGCCTTCCTGGCCCATGCGCAGAAGCTGCGGATCTGCGCGCGGCATGGCGTGGGCTACGACGCGGTGGACGTGCCGGCGCTGACCGCGCGCGGCATTCCGCTGACCGTGACGCCGGATGCGAATGCGGCGAGCGTGGCCGAACACGCGATGATGCTGATGCTGAACATCGCGCGCGGCACCTTCGAGTATGACCGCAAGACCAAGGCCGGCGAGTGGAGCAATCCGCCGGTGCCGACGACGTTCGATCTCGGCGGCAAGACCGTGCTGGTGGTGGGCTTCGGGCGCATCGGCGGGCGGGTGGCCAGGCTGTGCAAGGCCTTCGACATGCGGGTGCTGGTGCACGACCCCTTCATTCCGCAGAACACCATCAAGGGCGCCGGGTTCATCCCGTGCAAGGTGCTGGCCGAGGGGCTGGCGGAGGCGGACGTGGTGACGACGCATCTGCCGAGCAACGAGAAGACGCGCGGCATGGTGAATGGCGAGTTCTTCGCCAGCATGAAGAAGGGCGCCACCTACATCAACACCGCGCGCGGCACGCTGGTGGACGAGGCGGCGCTGGCCGGCGCGCTGGGCAGCGGCCACCTGAAGGCGGCGGGGCTGGACGTGTTCTGGACCGAACCGATGGGCGCCGACAACCCGCTGCTTAAGGCGCCGAACGTGGTGATGACGCCGCACAGCGCGGCGGCCACCGAACAGGGGCTGTACCGCATGGCGATGAGCTGCGCCGAGAGCATCATCCAGGTGTTCGAGAACCGGCTGGACCCGGATGTGGTGATCAACCAGGAGGTGCTGCGTGGCAACCGATAATCCCCTCCTCGCGCTGGCGGCGCATGGTGCTTCCTGGCGCACGCGGGACCTGACGCCGCATGTGGCGCATCATGCCAGGCGGGCGCTGATCGACTGGTTCGCGGCGCTGCTGCCGGGTTGCCTGCAGCCGCCGGCGACGTTGCTTTCAGCCGCGATGGCGAGCGAGCGCGGTGCCGGGCGCGCGATCAACTATGTCGATGGCCATACCGGCGGCACGCGCTATGCCGCGCTGCTGAACGCCACCGCCAGCCATACCGTGGAGTTCGACGACATCTTCCGCGATGCCGGGTATCATCCTGGGTGTCCGACGATCGGCGCGGCGCTGGCCTGTGCGCAGGCCCAAGGGTCCTCGCTGGAGGAACTGCTGCGCGCGATCACCGCGGGGTATGAGGTGAGTTGCCGCATCGGCATGGCGGTGCAGCCCTCGCACTACAGGTACTGGCACACCACGGGCACGGTGGGCACCTTCGGCGCTGCCGCCGCGGTGGCGCTGCTGCTGGGCGCGGATGAGCGGCGGATGGCGCATGCGATCGCGACCGCCGCGACCTTTGCCGGTGGGTTGCAGCAGGCGTTCCGCAGCGACGGCATGAGCAAGCCGCTGCATCCGGGGCACGCGGCCGATGCAGGCGCGCTGGCGGGCATCGCCGGTGCGGCCGGCGTGACCGGGGCGCTGGATGTGCTGCATGGACCGGTCGGCTTCGCCGCGGCGACCAGCGAGGATACCGGCAAGTGGGACCGCGCGCTGGCCGATCTCGACCGCGTCTGCATCACCGAGATGACGTTCAAGAACCATGGCTGCTGCGGGCATATCTTCGCCGGGCTGGATGGCGTGCGGGAGTTGCAGCTGGCCAACAGGTTCAGCGCCGAAGATGTGGCGAAGGTGCATATCGGTGGCTACTCCGCCACCAAGGATGTGTGCGATCGGCCCACGGTGAACAGCGAGCAGGAGGCGCGCTTTTCCGCGCAGTACACCGTCGGCGCCATGCTGGTGCTGGGCGGCGTGCGGGTGGCGGCGTTTGAGCCCGCGAACCTGAACAACCCGGCCATTCGCGCCGTGATGCCGAAGGTCAGCGTGAGCATGGACCCGGAGCTGGCCGACGCCTACCCGGGCAAGCGCGCGGCCAAGGTGTGGATCACGCTGCAGGATGGGCGCGAGCTGTATCACTACGCGCCGACGCGCAAGGGCGACCCCGACGCGCCGCTTTCCGATGCCGAACTCAGCGACAAGTTTTCGGAGTTGACGGTGCCGGTGGTGGGCGCGGCGGTGTCCTCCGCGCTGCTGGAGGCGCTGTGGCATGGCGACGCGCTGCCGGGCGCGGTGCCGCTGCTGGCACAGGCGCACAAGCAGGCGGCCGAATAGCGTGCTGCCGCTGGCGCTGGACCTCGGCACCTGGCCGGTTCTGCTGGTGGGCGATGGCCCGGCGGCGCTGAAGCGGCTGGACCTGCTGCGCGCTTCCGGCGCCGCTGACCTGACCGTGTATGCGGCGGAGCCTTCGCCGGCCATGCAGGCGGCGGCCGGCGCGCTGCTGGTGCCGCGCTGGCCGAGCGATGCCGAGGTGGTGGCGGCGCGGGTGCTGTTCCTCGCGGGTTTGCCGGAAGCGGAGAATGAGCGCCTGGTGGCGCTGGGTCGCGCGCATCGGGTGCTGTGCAATGCCGAGGACGTGCCGCATCTGTGCGACGCCTATGCGCTCTCGATCGTGCGGCGCGGCAACCTGGTGCTGGCGGTTTCCACCGAGGGGAAAAGCCCCGCGGTGGCGCGCATTCTCCGGCAATGGCTGGAGAAGCGCTTCGGCCCGGAATGGGAACAGCATTTGGAAGCCGCGGCGGTGCAGCGCAACCGCTTGCGCGCCGAGGGTGCATCGCCACCTGCCATCACAGCCGCAACCGCCGCCCTGTTGGCGCCCTATTTGGAGCATGACGCATGAAGTTCGGCATCTTCGACCAGAACGACGCCGGCGTGCTGCCGCTGGGCGAGCACTACGAGGCCAGGTTGCAGCTGTGCGAGGCCTATGACCGGCTGGGCTTCGACACCTACCATTTGAGCGAACACCATGCGACGCCACTGAGCTACACGCCCTCCACTGGCGTGTTTCTCTCGGCGGTGGCGCAACGGACGAAGACGCTGCGGTTCGGGCCGCTGGTCTACATCCTGCCGCTGCGGCATCCACTGCAACTCGCGGAAGAAATCTGCATGCTGGACCAGATGTCCGGCGGGCGGCTGGAACTCGGCATCGGCCGCGGCGCGGTTCCGCATGAGCTGCGCCACCATGGCGTGGACCCCAGCGTGGCGGTGCCGATGTACCGCGAGGCGCTGCAGGTGCTGCTGCAGGCGCTGACGCAGCCGAGCGTGGATTTCGCCGGCCAGTACTACACCTACCGCGACGTGCCGATGGTGCTGGCGCCGGTGCAGCGGCCGCATCCGCCGCTGTGGTACGGCGTTTCGGCGGCCGATGCCGCGGTGTGGCCGGCGCAGAACGCGGTCAACATCGTCTGCAACGGGCCGGTCGGGCGCGTGGCGGAGATCGTGGCGCGCTATCGGGCGGAATGGGCGGCCTTGGGCAAGCCGGCGGCGATGCTGCCCTGCCTCGGGCTTTCGCGCGCGGTGGTCATCGGCGAGACGGATGCGGAAGCGCTGGAGCAGGCGCGCGTGGGCTGGAAGCGCTACAGCGAGAGTTTCTACGTGCTGTGGAAGCGCCATGGCAGCATGCCGCAATACGCCCGCACGCCGGAGGATTTCGCCGAGATGATCGAGGCCGGCACCGGCTTCGCGGGCAATGTTTCCACCGTGCGGGATGCGCTGCTGAAGCAGGCGCGCGAGACCAGCGCGAACTACGTGGTCAGCCGCTTCGCCTTCGGCGACATGTCACAGGCGCAGGCGCTGCGCAGTGCTACGCTGTTCGCCACCGAGATCATGCCCGCGCTGCGGGAACAGGAGG
>CAIMOR010000241.1 GCA_903843125.1 uncultured Rhodospirillales bacterium | reverse complement strand
GTGCGGCGGGCACGGCCTCGGCTTCCTCGCCGGCGGCACGGCGCTTCTGCGCCGCGGCCTTCAGGTAGGCAGCGCGCTCATCCGGCGTGGCCGGCACGTGCTGCAGCACCGCCAGCGAGATCACCTCGTCCTTCGGCGCCAGCCTGATCCCGCGCACGCCGGAGCTGTCTCGCCCGGCGAACACCCGCAGCGTGTCGCTCTCGGCGGTGAAGCGGATGCACTTGCCGGTGCGGGTCGCCAGCATCACGTCGTCGCCTTCGCGGCAGGAGGCGACGCCGATCAGGCTGTCGCCATCGTCCAGCTTCATGGCGATGAGGCCGACCGCGCGCACGTTGCGGAAGTCCGAGAGCTTGTTGCGCCGGACGTTGCCCTGCGCGGTGGCGAAGACCAGGTGCAGGTTCTCCCACATCGCTTCTTCCTGCGGCAGGGAGAGCACGGCGGTGACCTTCTCGGCCTCCTGCAACTGCAACACCTGGCGCAGGCTGCGGCCCTTCCCTTGTGGGCCGGCCTCCGGCAGTTGCCAGACCTTCTCGCGGAAGGCGATGCCGCGGCTGGTGAAGAACAGCACCCATTGGTGGGTATGCGCGATGAAGCTGCGCACCACCACGTCGTCCTGCCGGGTGCTGGCCGCGGACCGCCCCTTGCCGCCGCGATTCTGCGCGCGGAACGTCTCCAGCGGCGTGCGCTTGACGTAGCCGTCGCGGGTCAGCGTGACGACCATCATCCCCGGCTCGATCAGGCTCTCGTCGTCCACGTCGCCGACGGCATCGAGGATCTGCGTCATCCGCGGCGACGCGATCTGGGTGCGGACAGCGACCAGTTCCTCGGTCATCACCTCCATGCGGCGGATGCGGCTGCCAAGGATGTCCAGCAGCGCCGCGATGCGCTCGCCGACCTCGGTCAGCTCGGCGGTGATCTTGTCGCGCTCCAGTCCGGTCAGCCGGTTCAGCGTCAGCGCCAGGATGCCGCGGGCTTGCGCATCCGTCAGTCGCACCGTGCCTTCGTCGGTGACGATGTTGCCCGCGTCCTGCACCAGCGCCAGCAGCGTGCCGACATCGCCGGCGGGCCAGTCGCGGCCCATCAGCGCGGCGCGGGCCGAGGCAGGGTCCGCGCTGGCGCGGATGACGCGGATGACCTCGTCGATATTGGCCACCGCGATGGCCAGGCCGATCAGCAAATGGCCGCGTTCCCGCGCCTTGTTCAGCCGGAAGCGGCTGCGGCGCAGGATCACTTCCTCGCGGAACTCGATGAAGGCCATCAGCGCCTCGCGCAGGCCCATCTGCTGCGGGCGGCCGTTGTTCAGCGCCAGGAAGTTGACCGGGAAGGACGTCTGCAACTGCGTCATGCGGTAGAGCTGGTTCAGCACCACCTCCGCCGTGGCGTCACGCTTCAGCTCGATCACCATGCGCATGCCGTCGCGGTCGGATTCGTCGCGCAGGTCCGAGATGCCCTCGATCGCCTTGGCGCGGACCAACTCGGCGATCTTCTCCATCAAGGTCGCCTTGTTGACCTGGTAGGGAAT
>CAIMOR010000240.1 GCA_903843125.1 uncultured Rhodospirillales bacterium | reverse complement strand
GGCCATGGCGCGGTCGCGATCGCGGCCATCACGTCCTGCACCAATACCTCCAATCCCGGCGTGATGCTGGCGGCGGGGCTGCTGGCGCGCAACGCGGTGGCGCGCGGGTTGCGGGTGCCGGCATGGGTGAAGACCTCGCTGACGCCGGGGTCTCGGGTGGTGGCGCAGTACCTGGACGCCAGCGGGTTGCAGGCGCCGCTGGATGCGCTGGGGTTCCAGCTCACCGGCTTCGGCTGCGGCACCTGCGCCGGCAACAGCGGCGCGCTGGCCGAGGATATCGCGGCGCGCATTCGGGACGACGACCTGACGGTGTGCGCGGTGCTGTCGGGCAACCGGAACTTCGAGGGGCGCATCCATCCGCAGGCCAAGGCCGCCTACCTGATGTCGCCGCCGCTGGTGGTGGCCTATGCGCTGGCCGGGCGGATCGACGTGGATTTGACGACGCAGCCGATCGGCACCGGGGCGGATGGTGCGGCGGTGATGCTGCGGGACATCTGGCCCAGCGGCGAGGAGGTGGCGGCAACGATGCGTGCGGCGCTCTCGGCCGAGGGCTTCCAGGCCGCCTATGCACCGCTGTTTGACAGCCCGGCCGAGTGGTCGGCGCTGCCGGGGGCGGGCGAGGCGCTGTTTCGCTGGAACCCCGGCAGCACCTATATCCGCCGCCCACCCTATTTCGAGATGCCGAGCACGGCCGGCGACATCCTCGGCGCACGGCCGCTGCTGGTGCTGGGGGACAGCATCACCACCGACCATATCTCGCCGGTCTCGCGCATGCCGCAGGGCTCCCCGGCCGCGGAGTACCTGACCGAGCGGCAGGTGCCGCCGCGCGACTGGGGCAGCTTCGGCACGCGGCGGGCGAACCACGAGGTGATGGTGCGCGGCACCTTCGGCAATATCCGGCTGCGCAACGCGCTGGCCGAGGGGCGGGAGGGTGGCTGGACGAAGCACCAGCCGAGCGGCGAGCTGATGACCGTGCACGCCGCGGCCGAACGCTATGCCGCCGACGGCACGGCCCTGGTGGTGGTGGCGGGGCGGGAATACGGCACCGGGTCTTCCCGCGACTGGGCGGCCAAGGGCACGCGGCTGCTGGGCGTGCGGGCGGTGCTGGCCGAGAGCTTCGAGCGCATCCATCGCAGCAACCTGGTGATGATGGGCGTGCTGCCGCTGGAGTTGCCGGGGGCCGGCGCGCTGGGGCTGGACGGGTCGGAGCGCTTCGACATCACGGTGGGCGAGACGGTCGGCGCCACGCTGCGCCGCGCGGACGGCAGCGTGCAACCGCTGGCGGTGCGCTGCCGGCTGGACAACGCGCATGAATGGCGGCTGTGGCGCGCCGGCGGCATCCTGCCCTACGTGTTCCAGCAGTTGGCGGCGTGATGCGCCGGCGCGCGCTGCTGGCCGGGCTGGCGGCGCTGCCGGCGGCAGCGCGGGCGCAGCAGATGGCCGCGCTGAACATCTTCGTGCCCGCCAACCCCGGCGGTGGCTGGGACGGGTTGGGTCGCGCGATCGAGCAGGTGGCGGTGGCGCGTGGCCTGGTCGGGCGCTGCAGCTTCGAGAACCTGGCCGGCGCCGGCGGCACGCTGGGCCTGGCGCGCTTCGTCGCCAGCCGGCGCGGCCGGGCCGACAGCCTGCTGGTCTCCGGCGCCACCATGGTGGGCGCGGTGCTGACCAACCACGCGCCGGTCTCGCTGGCGGATGTGGTGCCGGTGGCGCGGCTGACCGAGGAGGCTGGCGTCATCGTGGTGCCGCACGACAGCCGCTTCACCAGCATGGCGCAACTGGCCGAGGCGCTGCGTGCCGACCCACGCGCGGTGCCGGTGGCCGGCGCGGCCGGCGGCTCGATCGACCATGTGATCCTCGGCCTGGTGCTGCGCGCGCTGGGGCGGCAGGCGCGGGAGGCGAGCTTCGTCGCCTTCCCCGGCGGCGGGCCAGCGCAGGCGGCGATCCTCGGCAGCCAGGTGGCGGCCAGCATTTCCGGCTGGAGCGAGTTCGCCGAGCCGATCCGCAGCGGCCGGCTGCGTGCCCTGGCCACCACCGGCGCCACGCGCACCGCCCCGGACGTGCCGACGCTGCGCGAGGGCGGGCTGGACGTGGTGCTGACCAACTGGCGCGGCGTGTTCGCGCCCCCCGGCATCGCCGCGGCGGCGCGGGAACGGCTGGCGGCGCTGCTGGCGGCGCTGCACACGCTGGCGGCCTGGCAGGCCCTGCTGGCGGAGCGTGGCTGGGAGGATGCCTGGCTGGCCGACGAGCCGTTCCAACGCTTCCTGCAACAGGACCAGGCGGCGACGGCGGCGGTACTGAAGGACCTGGGGCTGGCATGAGCCAAGGCGCGGCCCGGGCACGCGATTGACGCTGCGCGGCGCGACGCCCAGATTGCCGGCATCATCCCGGGAGGAAGAATGCGTCCGCTTGCCCGTCGCCCGCTATTGCTCGGCGCACTCACGGCCCCCTTGGTGGCGCGGGCGCAGGAGGCCGAATTTCCGTCTCGCCCGGTGCGCGTGGTGGTGCCCTTCCCCGCCGGTGGCGCGAACGACATCCTGACCCGGACCCTGCTGGACCAGCTGCGCCCGGTGTGGAAGCAGCCGGTGGTGGTGGAGAACCTGCCCGGTGCGGGTGGCAATATCGGCGCCCAGGCCGCGGCGCGGGCGGAACCGGATGGGCACACCCTGTTCGCCAGCCCGCCCGGGCCGCTGGTGATCAACCGCTTCCTGTACCGGCACCTGCCGTTCGATCCGACGACCTTCATGCCGGTGACGGTGATGGCCAAGGTGCCGAACCTGATCGTGGCCGGGCCCCGGCTGGCGGCGCGCACCGTTGCGGAACTGGTGGCCGAGGCGCGGCGCCGGCCCGGCGAGATCACCTATGCCAGCCAGGGCAATGGCAGCACCTCCCACCTGACCGGCGCGATGTTCGAGGCGCTGACCGGCACGCAGCTGATCCATGTGCCCTATCGCGGCGAGGCGCCGGCGCTGGTGGACATCGTCGCTGGCCAGGTGGACGTGATGTTCGGCAACCTGACCGCGGCGCTGCCGCAGTATCGTGGCGACCGGCTGCGGATACTGGCGGTGACGGATGCGCAGCGCGCCAGCGTGATCCCCGAGGTTCCGACGGCGGCCGAGGCCGGCATCGCGGACTTCCTCTCGGTGGCCTGGTTCGCGCTGGCGGCCCCGCCGGGCACGCCCGCCGCGCTGGTGGCGCACATCAGCGCGCAGGCGGCGCAGGCGTTGCGGCAGCCGGTGCTGCGGGCGCGCTATGCCGAGCTGGGCGCCGAGCCGGTGGGGCAGCCACCCGCCGCCACCGCCGCGTTCTTCGCCGAGGAATCCCAGCGCTGGAGCAACGTTATCCGCTCCGCGCAAGTGACATTGGATTGAGGGAGGCCGCCATGCCGCTCGATACCGTCTGGCCCGAACAGACCATCCACCAGGTGCCGTACTGGGTGTTCCAGCGCGCCGAGGTGCTGGCGCGCGAACAGGAAGCGATTTTCCGGGGGGCCTGCTGGCACTACCTGTGCCTGGAGGCGGAGATTCCCACTGCCGGCGACTACCGCACCACGCAGCTGGGCGAGTTGCCGGTGGTGGTGGCGCGGGATGCCGAGGGCGTGGTGCATGCGTTCGAGAATCGCTGCGCGCATCGCGGCGCGCTGATCGCGCTGGAGGATGGCGGCAACACCCGCGACTTCACCTGCGTCTACCACGCCTGGCGCTACGACATGGCGGGCAACCTGAAGGGCGTGGCGTTCCGCAACGGCATCGGCGGCAAGGGCGGCATGCCGAAGGACTTCTCGCTGGCGGAGAACTGCCCGCGCAAGCTGCGCGTGGCGATGTTCTGCGGGCTGGTGTTCGGCACGCTGTCCGAGGCGACGCCGCCGTTGGAGGACTACCTGGGGCCGGAGGTCGCCACGCGCATCCGCCGCGTGCTGAACGGCCGCACGCCGGAGGTGCTGGGCCGCTTCACCCAGGCGCTGCCGAACAACTGGAAGCTCTATACCGAGAACGTGCGCGACAGCTACCACGCCAGCCTGCTGCACCTGTTCTTCACCACCTTCGAGGTCAATCGGCTGACGCAGAAGGGCGGCCTGATCGTCAGCGAGAGCGGCGGCAACCATGTGAGCTGGAGCGCGATCGAGGACGGCGCGGCGGGGGCGGAATACGCCCAGCAGCAGATCCGCAGCGACAGCGACTACCGGCTGGCCGATCCCTCGCTGCTGCATGGCTTCCAGGAGTTCGGCGACAACTGCACGCTGCAGATATTGAGCGTGTTCCCGACCTTCGTGCTGCAGCAGATCCAGAACTGCATCGCGGTGCGCCAGGTGGTGCCGCGCGCGGTGGACCGGACCGACCTGCACTGGACCTACCTCGGCTTCGCCGAGGATACGGCGGAACAGCGCGTGATGCGGCTGAAGCAATGCAACCTGGTGGGGGCGGCCGGCTTCGTGAGCATGGAGGATGGCTGCGTCGGCGGCTTCGTCCAGCGCGGCTCGGCCGGGGCGGCGGACCACCAGGCGGTGCTGCGCATGGGCGGGCACGACGCCGAAAGCAGCGACACGCGGGCGACGGAGGCCAGCGTGCGCGGCTTCTGGAAAGCCTATCGGGCGGCGACGGGGCTGTGAGCATGCAGCTGGAGATCCACGCCTTCCAGGCCGCCTATGCGCGCTGCCTGGACGACGAGAAGCTGGAAGCCTGGCCGGACTTCTTCCTGGCCGATGCGGTGTACCGCGTGACCACGGCGGACAACTTCAGGCGCGGCCTGCAGGCCGGGCTGATCTGGGCCAACAGCCGGGCCATGCTGGCCGACCGCATCTCGGCGCTGCGCGAAGCCAATATCTACGAACGGCACGGCTATCGGCACATCCTCGGCCTGCCGCTGGTGGCGGCGCTGGCCAGCGGCGAGGCGCGGGCGGAGACGCCGTTCCTGGTGGCGCGCATCATGCGCGACGGCGCCACCGACCTGTTCGCCACCGGGCGCTACCTGGACGTGTTCGCCCACGACGAGGCCGGCGCGCTGAAGCTGCGCGAGCGCGTGGTGGTCTGCGACAGCTCGCGCATCGACACGCTGCTCGCGATTCCGCTGTAGGAGGCACCGCCATGGCCACCGTATTCCACTACCCGCCAATGCAGCGCGTGCATTCGGGCGCCGACTTCGTGCAGGCGGTGACGCAGGAAGCTGACCTGGCCGGCGCCCAGCGCGTGTTCCTGATGATCGGCGGCACGCTGAGCCGCGAGACCGACTGGGCCGACCGGCTGGCCAAGGCGCTGCACGGCCGCCTGGTGGCACGCTGGAACCGCATGGCCAGCCATACGCCGCGCGGCGATGTCGTCGCCGCCATCACCGCGGCGCGGGATGCGAAGGTGGACCTGGTGGTGACGCTGGGCGGCGGCAGCGTGACGGATGCCGGCAAGGCGGTGCGCCTCGGCCTGGCCAACGATATCCGCGCCGAGGACGACTTCGACCGGCTGGCGACGCGGGTGGTGGACGGCAAGCGGACCATCCCGCGGATGGTGGCGCCGGATGTGCCGATGGTGTGCGTGCCGACCACGCTGTCAGCCGGGGATTTCAGCGGCGGCGCCGGCGTGACGGACGTGGCACGCGGCCACAAGCAGGCGATCTACCAGATCGGCATGATGGCGCGGGCGGTGGTGCTTGACCCCTCGCTGAGCCACCGCACGCCGGAATGGCTGTGGCTTTCCACCGGCATCCGCGCCGTGGACCACGCCGTGGAGGATATCTGCTCGGTCAGCGGCAATCCGTTCAGCGAGGGTGCCTCGATGCAGGCGCTGCGGCTGCTCTCGCGCGGGTTGCGCGGGGTGAAGGACCGGCCGGGCGACGAGAGCGCCTACCTGGATTGCCTGAACGGCGCCTGGCTCAGCATGGTCGGCTCGCAGAGCGGCGTGGAGAAGGGCGCCAGCCACGGCATCGGCCATGCGCTGGGCGGCGCGGCCAAGGTGCCGCACGGCTATACCAGCTGCGTCATGCTGCCCACCGTGCTGCGCTACAACCTGCCGGTGAACGCGGCGCGGCAGAAGCTGGTCAGCGAGGCGTTCGGCGATGCGGGCGTACCGGCGGCGGACCATGTGCAGCGGCTGGTGGCGGACCTTGGCCTGCCCGGCCGCATCCGCGACACGGGCGTGAAGCCGGAACAGCTGGACCACATTGCCGAGATGGCGATGCACGACCGTTGGATTCCGACCAACCCGCGGCCGATCAGGGACGCTGCCACAGTACGCGCGCTGCTGGACCAGGCCTGGTAGCCCCCTTCAACCCATCATCGGACCGCCCCGCATGCCGCTGCACCCCGAAACCGTGACCGTCCTGCAACTGATCAAGGACAGTGGCCGCCCGCCGATGCACACGCTGAGCGCCGCGGAGGCGCGCGAGGTCTCCGCCCGCTCCCGCGCCATCATGCAGCCGACGCCGCCCGAGGTGGCGCTGGTGGAGGCGTTGAGCTGCCCGGGGCCGGCCGGCGAGATCCGCCTGCGCCACTATCGCGGCGCCGGCACCAACGCCGACGACGTGCTGCCCGGCGTGGTGTTCTTCCACGGCGGCGGCTGGGTGATCGGTGACCTGGACAGCCACGACCAGGTCTGCCGCGCACTGGCCAACTACGCGCAGTGCAGCGTGGTCGCGGTGGACTATCGCATGGCGCCGGAGCACGTCTTCCCGGCGGCGGTGGAGGACAGCGTGGCCGCCTATGCCTGGGTCTGCGCGCAGGCGGAGGCGCTGCGGATCGACCCGGCGCGCATAGCGGTGGGCGGCGACAGTGCCGGCGGCAACCTGGCCACCGTGGTGGCGCTGGCCGCGCGGGATGGCGCCGCGCCGCTCCCTTGCTTCCAGTGGCTGGTCTATCCGGCGGTGGACATGGCGGCGAATACGCCTTCCTGCGAGCGGGTGCAGGACGGCTTCATCCTGACGCAGGCGACGATGAAGTGGTTCATCGGCCACTACGCCCCGGTGGTGCAGGATTGGCGGGCCTCGCCGATCCGCGCGGCCTCGCTGGCCGGCCTGCCGCCGGCGCTGGTGCTGACCTGCCATTTCGACCCGCTGTGCGACGAGGGCATCGCCTATGCGCAGCGCCTGAACACCGAGGGGGTACGCGTGCAGCACGTGCACATGAACGACCAGATGCATGCCTTCCTGACCATGGGCAGGTTCATCGGCGCCGCCGACATGGCCATCCGCCACGCCGCCGTGGCGCTGCGCGACGCGTGGCGCGCATGAGCAAGCTGCTGGAGGGCAAGTCCTCGCTGATCACCGGCGGCGGGTCGGGCATCGGCCGCGCCACGGCGCTGGCCTTCGCGCGCGAGGGTGCCTGGGTGGCGGTGGCGGACCTTTCATTGGACAGCGCGAGGCAGACGCTGAAGCGCGTGGAGGCGGCCGGCGGCCAGGGCGTGGCGCTGCAGGTGGACGTGGCCGAGGACGCCAGCGTGGCGGCGATGGTGGCGGCGGCGCTGGATGCGTTCGGCGGGCTCGACATCGCCTTCAACAATGCCGGCATCGCGCCGGCGATGGTGGGCGCGACGGGCCAGAAGATTGCCGATGTCAGCCTGGACAGCTGGAACCGCATGCTGGCGGTGAACCTGACCGGCGTGTTCCTGTGCCTGAAGCACGAGGTGCAGGCGATGCGCGAGCGCGGTGGCGGCGCCATCGTCAACACCGCCTCGGTCGCCGGGCTGCTCGGGCTGGCGAATGCGTCCAGCTATCCGGTCAGCAAGCATGGCGTGGTGGGGCTGACCAAGGTGGCGGCGGCCGACCACGCCAGCGACAACATCCGCGTCAACGCCATATGCCCGGGCTACGTCGAGACGCCGATGACCGAGGACACCTTCCAGCGCCACGGCAACCGCATCATCGCCCGCGTGCCGATGAGCCGCTTCGGCACGGCGGAGGAGATCGCCGAGGCGGTGGTGTTCCTGGCCAGCGACCGGGCCAGCTTCGTGACCGGCAGCTGCTGGACCGCGGATGGCGGCTACAGCGCGGTGTAGCCGGCCTTGGCGGCAGCCTTCGCCATGGGCGCGAAGGCTGCTTCCGGCTGACCAGGACGGGCCGCTCAGGCCCGAGGGCGCGACCAGCGCTGGCACGCACCCCGGCCAAGCCGGCGGAGGCCAGCGCCCTTCCTTGAAAGACCAGCGTCCGTCAGACGCTCACTGAAGCGTCTGACGGACCCCGGGCTCTTGTTCGAGCGGCTGATTCGCGCCGCCGGTCAATCCACCGGCGACGATCAGGCGCTAACCCGCGCCCTCGATGAGGCCGCCGAAGCGTTCCCAGGTGTGGCCGTCCCACTTGGCCAGCTGCATCTGCCGGATCGGGTGGTAGTTGCTGGCGCTGGTGCTCACCGTGATGCCGTTGATCAGCGAGGGGATCGCCACGCCGCTGAGGCTGGTGGCCTGCTTCATGATGTTCTCGCGGCTGAAGTCGCCGTTGCACTGGGTCAGCACCTGCATCATGCACTTCGCCACGCCGTAGCTGTAGACGTAGTTGCCGTCGGTCTGGTCGGCGTCGGGCATGTGCTGGCGCATCCAGCCGCGCCACTCGTTCAGGCCGGGGTCGTTCGCCCAGGCCGGGTCGGTCGGCTCCTTCAGGTAGGCGGCGGTGATGACGCCGACGCCCTTTTCCGGCCCCGCCGGGTTCATCACCGCGCCCACCGAGATGGAGACGTCGGTGATGAAATGCAGCTTCGGCCGCCAGCCGATGTCGAACACCTTGCGGATGGTCTGGGCGGCGAATTTCGGCGTCGCCGCGGTCAGCATCGCGTCGCAGCCCAGCGACTGCAGCTGCACCACCTGGCTGTCGATGGTGGCGTCCGTCACCTCGTAGCTCACCGGCTTGACCATGGCGTCGAAGCGGGGGCCGAGGATGTCCTTCACGCCGTTGACGTAGTCCTTACCGAAGTCGTCGTTCTGGTAGAGGATGCCGAGCTTGGCGTTGCGGTCGGCCTCCAGCATGAACTTGGCGAAGATCTGCGCCTCGGTGCGGTAGCTGGGCTGGTAGCCGATGGTCCAGGGGAAGTGCTCGGGGTCGGCCCATTTGTCGGCGCCGGTGGCCAGGAACAGGTGCGGCACCTTGCGCTGGTTCATGTAGCGCTGGATGGCGGTGTTGCTCGGCGTGCCCAGCGTGTTGAACAGGAAGCTGACCTTGTCCTGCTCCACCAGGCGGCGAGCCTGCTCCACCGCCTTCGGCGGGCTGTAGCCGTCGTCGTAGGTCAGGAAGTTCAGCTTGCGGCCCTGGAAGCCGCCGGCGTCGTTGATGCCCTTGAAGAAGGCCTGCTGCAGCCGGCCGATGACGCCATAGGCGCTGGCCGGGCCGGAGTAGGGGAAGATCGAGCCGATCTTGATCTCGTCGGCGGTGACGCCGGTGAGGTCGGCGGCGTGGCCGATGCGCGGGGCGGCCAGGGGACCCGCAATTGCGGCGGCACCGGCGGCGAGAAGGGTACGGCGGTTCAGCATGTTCGGACGAAACTCCCTGGTTCGGTTCAACGGTGCAGCCGCGCCGCCAGCCGGCGCAGCAGACCGGCCACGCCCCCCGGCAGCACGAAGAGGAAGGCGATGAGGATGATGCCGTAGATCACGCCCGGCGCGGCCTTGGAGACCTCCTCCGCCAGGTTCGGCACGAAGACCACGAACAGGCCGCCGAAGGCCGGCCCGATGATGGAGGCGACGCCGCCCACCACCATGCCGACGAACAGCGTGATGGAAAGCGCCACCTGGAAACTGTCCGGCGAGACGAATTCCACCGCGATGGCCGACAGTGCGCCGGCCAGGCCGGTGATGCCGGCCGAGACGGCGAAGGTACTGGTCTTCAGCCTGGCCGCGTCCATGCCCATGGCTTCCGCGGCCAGGCCGTGGTCGCGGATGGCCATGATGGCGCGGCCGATGCGGCTGGCCATCAGGTTGCGCGCCAGCAGGAACACGCCGAGCGCGATCGCGACCGTGAGCAGGTACAGGTACTGGTCGTTGCTGAGCGGCAGGCCGAAGGGCGCATCCGGCTTGAACACCAGCACGCCCTGCACGCCGCCGGTCCACTCCTCGATGCCCTTGTACTTCAGGATCTGCGGCACCGCGACGGCGAGCGAGAAGGTGGTCAGCGCCAGGTACAGCCCGCCGAGCCGCAGCGCGGGGAAGCCGATGCCGTAGCCGACCAGGCCGCAGACCACCGCGGCGCTGGGCAACGTGGACCAGTAGGGCAGCCCGAACTTGTCCATCATGATGGCCGCGACATAGGCGCCCACCGCGTAGAAGGCGCCGTGGCCCAGGCTGATCTGGCCGTTGTAGCCGGTCACCAGGTTCAGCCCGAGGATGGCGATGGCGTAGATCGCCGCCAGGGTCAGCTGGAACAGGCGGTAGCTCTCGGCGGTGAACAGCGGCAGCAGCAGCGCGATGCCGATGGCCCAGAGCAGGCCGGCGTAGCGCAGCGCGGGGCGGGCCGGGCGGGCGCTGGCCAGCACGGTGGGGGTGGTGGTCTCGCTGGCCATGGCGCTACACCCGGCTCAGCACGACGCGGCCGAACAGCCCGGCGGGCCTGACCAGCAGCACGCCGATGATGATGACCAGCGCCATGGTCAGCTTGAGCTCGGTGCCGACCACGTAGGTGCCGCCGAGGTTCTCGATGACGCCGACCGCGAAGCCGCCGATGACGGCGCCGCCGGGGTTGTCGATGCCGCCCAGCAGCGCGCCGGCGAAGGCGTAGAGCAGGATGCCGAGCATCATGTTCGGCTCCAGGAAGACCACGGGCGCCACCATGATGCCGGCGATGGCGCCGATGCCCGAGGCCAGGCCCCAGCCGAGCGCCAGCATCCAGCCGACGCGCACGCCGACCAGCCGGGCCGAGGCCGGGTTGAACGCCGCGGCGCGCATGGCCAGGCCAAGGCGGGTATAGCGGAAGAACAGGTAGACGAGGCCGAGCACCACCAGCGTGACCGCGGTGCTGCCGAGCTCATGGCCGGTGACCAGGCCGCCGAACAGCGGGCCGTCGTGGAACGGCGACGGGAACGGCTTGACCGTGTAGTCGAACACCCAGCCGGTCAGGTTGCTGATGACCAGCACCAGGCCGATGAACAGCCCGACATGGGTCAGCACCGGCGCCTTGTCCATCGGCCGCATCAGCACGCGCTCGATCAGCACGCCGATGCAGAAGCTGATGCCGATGGTGGCGACGAAGGCGAGCCAGAAGGGCCAGCCCGCCTGCACCAGGGTCAACGCGATGTAGGTGGAGAAGGTCGCCATCTCCCCTTGGGCGAAGTTCACGTGGTGCGTCGCCTGGTAGATCATCACCAGCGCCAGCGCGACCGAGGCGTAGATGCCGCCGGTGGCGATGCCGGCGATGACCTGATGCAGGAAGCCGTTCATGCGCGGGGCCTCTCAGTAGCCGAGGTAGGAGCGGCGGACGCTCTCATCCTGGCGGATGTCGGCGGCGGGGCCGGAGACGACGATGCGCCCGGTCTCGAGCAGATAGGCGGTGTCGGCGATCTCCAGCGCCAGGTTGGCGTTCTGCTCGACCAGCAGGATCGCGACCTGCTGCTCATCCCGCACGCGGGCCATGATGCCGAAGATCTCCTGCACGATCAGCGGCGCCAGGCCGAAGCTGGGTTCGTCCATCAGCAGCAGGCGCGGCCGCAGCAACAGGGCGCGGGCAATGGCCAGCATCTGCTGCTCGCCGCCCGAAAGGGTGCCGGCCTGCTGGCGGTAGCGCTGCTTCAGACGGGGGAACAGCTCGAACATGCGTTCGAAGTCGGCGGCCACGCCCTTGTCGTGCCGGGTGATGGCGCCGAGCTTCATGTTCTCCTCCACGGTCAGTTCCATGAAGGTGCCGCGGCCATCGGGCACATGCGCCACGCCCAGGCGGACGATGTCCTCCGTGGCCTTGCCCTGGATGGGCTTGCCGGCGAGCGTGATGCTGCCCTCGGTGCGGATCATGCCGCAGACCGCGCGCAGCGTGGTGGTCTTGCCCGCGCCATTGGCGCCGAGCAGCGCGGTGACGCCGCCTTCCGCCACCGCGAAGTCGATGCCGTGCAGCACCCAGGTCGGGCCGTAGCCGGCCTTCAGGCCGTTCACCTCAAGCAGCATGCGCTTGCTCACCCAGGTAGGCGCTGATGACTTCGGGCGTGCTGCGCACCTCGGCCGGGGTGCCGTCGGCGATCTTCTTGCCGAAGTTCAGCGCGACGACCTTGTCGGACACGCGCATCACCAGGTTCATGTGGTGCTCGACCAGCAGGATGGAGAGTTCGAAGTTGCGGCGGATGTCGTGGAACAGCTCGGCCAACGCGTCCACTTCGCTGTGGTTCAGCCCGCCGGCCGGTTCGTCCAGCAGCAGCAGCTTCGGCCGGCTGATCAGCGCGCGGGCCAGCTCGACCCGCTTCTGCCAGCCGAACGGCAGGCCGGCGACCGGCAACTCGGCGAACTGCTCCAGGTCCAGCAGGGCCAGCAGGGCACGGGCCCGGTCCTCGGCGGCGGCGGCTTCGCGCGTGCTGGAAGGCAGGCGCAGCGCGGCGGCGAGGAAGCCAGCCTTGCCCTGGCTGTGGGCGCCGGCCAGCACGTTCTGGCGCACCGTCATGCTGCGGAACAGCGCCAGGTTCTGGAAGGTGCGGCCGATGCCCAGGCCCATCATGCGGTGGCGCGGCAGGTCGCTGATCCGGCGGCCTTCCAGGCTGATCTGCCCTTCGCTGGGCCGGTAGAAGCCGCTGATGCAGTTGAACAGGCTGGTCTTGCCGGCGCCGTTCGGGCCGATCAGCCCGCAGATCTGGTGGCGACCGACGTCGAAGGAGACGCCGCCCACCGCGGTGACGCCGCCGAAGCGGATGACGATATCGCGCACCTCCAGCAGCGCGGCCACGTTGCCGCTCATGCCAGGTCGCTTCGGGCAACGCCGAGACCCATCCGTTTCCCCCTGTTGCACCATTAGCAGTGCGGTTTGGTTCTGGCAGCCATACCAGCGGGGAATGGAAAGGTGAAGCAAGTGAAAATCGGTGCACAAGGCCGGGATGGCGCATTGCCGTCGGGTTGGGCAGGATCACGGGAACTCACGGAGGAACCAAGCCATGACGCAGCCCTTCGCCGGCATCCGCATCGTCGACGCCACGCATGTGCTGGCCGGCCCCTTCGCCGCCTACCAGCTGGCGCTGCTGGGCGCCGAGGTGATCAAGGTGGAGCCGCCGGGCGAGCCGGACCAGAGCCGCGACTCGGGGCCCGACTGGGGCCTGAACGACGCCAGCATGGGCAGCTACTTCCTGACCCAGGGGTCCAACAAGCGCGCCATCACGCTCGACCTCAAGCAGCCGGAGGGCGTGGCGATCATGCAGGCGCTGATCGCCCGCGCCGACGTGCTGGTGGAGAACTTCCGCCCGGGCGCGTTCGAGGCGCTGGGCCTGGGCTGGGCGGCGATGAGCAAGCTGAACCCGCGGCTGATCTACTGTTCCATCTCCGCCTTCGGCCAGGGCGGCCCGCGCGGCGGGCAGACGGCCTATGACCATGTGATCCAGAGCACGAGCGGCATCATGGCCGCGACCGGGACGCCGGAGGTTTCGCCGCTGAAGCTGGGGGCACCGGCGATCGATTACGCCACGGGCACCATGGGGGCGTTTGCGCTGGCCTCGGCGCTGTTCCAGCGGGAACGCACGGGCAAGGGGCAGCGGATAGACCTGGCGATGCTGGACGTGGCGCTGATGATGCAGGCCAGCCACATCACGGCGTGGTCCCGCACCGGCCGGAGCAGCGCGCCCAAGGGCAACGACCACGCGCATGCGACCAACAGCGCCTACCCGACCAAGGACGGCCTGGTGATGCTGGGCGCCAGCAACCTGCGGCAGCAGGCCAGGCTATGGGCGGCGCTGGGCCGGCCGGAGATGGCGAAGAAGACCAACAAGGAGCGGGAGGTGCATCGCGCCGAGGAGGCGGCGCTGCTGCGCGAGATCATGCTGACCCGCACCGCCGCCGAGTGGGAGGAGTACCTGCAGGGCAAGCACGTGCCGGCCAGCCGCACCCGGCCGATGCACGAGGCGCTGGCCGACCCGCACCTGGCCTCCCGCGGGTTGCTGCACCGGTTCGAGAGCATGCCCGGCGTGCAGGGGCCGGTGACGGTGCCGGTG